>NZ_CP012945.1:2483543-2802225 GCF_001402915.1 Devosia sp. A16 | reverse complement strand
GAATGGATCTCTGAATCCTCTATCATTGAATCTAAGCAACAATCTTCCATCTTCAGTCTTGTGGGTGTCTATCTTTCGCACCCCAGGTATCTTAGAAGATATTCTGGACAAAATTTCTCTGAACAATTTCGGGTGCTCGCGCTCCATAAACTGGACTACGTTTCCCAGATTATCCCCATGCACATTCAAATGGCGCTGGGGCCCAGCCATCGGCAAGCCGCGAGCAGCGTCAGGCGCGAAATAGCTTAGATGCCACCCCTCAATGAATCTTCGAAACGCGGAGATTCTCGGGTGCTGCATCAGCGACCCGAGGGTTGAAATTCCGAGTCTTCGTATATCGTCGAGCCTAACTACTTCAGTCTCAGCCCGCTCTTCTGTGGCAGTGTCGCCATCAATGCTGAGTATCAGGTCATCAAGAGTCAGTTCTCTTTCGGATTCTTGGACACCTACCTCCTCCCCTTTCCAAACGACTCCCTGCCCCTCGTTCAAGATTAAGAATGAGAAAGGCCAGCCCGACGATTGTCCCTTTCTGCGCTGCCTGAGGCGCTCTCTGGCAACGTACGGCCGTCCGGTGCGATCAACGTCTATTTTTACTTCGTACGTAATTGGACGCGACTGGACATCCTCTTTGTAGTAGATATTGAATTCTATCGGATCCTTAACACCTTGCGATCGAATACGTTCGAAGCCGCCGCGCCCCCGGGCATCGCAAGCTTCCTCCACCCCGAGTCTTAAGCAGTCGGACAAAAATCCAAAAGAATCAAACAAGGTACTCTTGCCAACCCCATTCTTCCCGATCACGGCGGTGAGTGGGCTCAGCGGATCTTGCTCGCGCCGGTTCCATAGGCGGCCCAACGTTACGTCTCTTAGTGCGCGGTAGTTACGCACTCTAAATCCTTCGATGCGTGCCACGTCACATCCTCATTAGGGTACAGGCTCGGCGGTCGCCCCAGAGTGCGACATCCTGCATGTAGATCGATCACGTTCAAGGGACATCGGCATCTCTCATTCCGCATCCATCCCCGCCCCTAATGCGTTCCTCCTGCTCCAACAACCAAGGAGCAGTGTCATGTCGAACCTTTCGGGTATCCGCGAGCACATGGAAGTCATCGGCGCCGATGGGGTGCATGTGGGGATTGTGGATCGGGTCGAGGGTGGGCGGATCAAGCTCACCAGGGCTGAGGCGCCGGGTGGCAGCCATGAGGGGCATCACCATTATGTGCCGGGAATCCTCGTTGCCGCCGTCGAGGGCGACAAGGTGAGGCTGTCGGCCGACGCGGCCAATGCCGAACTGTTCGAGGAAGAGCAGGACGGCAAGACCCGTCATTGAGGCGGCGCGCCGGTCACCCTCCCCCTCGCGGGGAGGGTAGCGCAGCCGGGAGCAAAGCGACCTGGTGGAGCTTGGGTGGGGGGCGCGGCGAGTTCGATTTGTCGTCTAGTGCCCTGGCCGGAACTGCCCAGATTGAGCGCGCTTCACCCGCCACCCTTGATCCCTTCCCGCGAGGGGGAGGGAGACGACTTCGGCATTCGAACGCTTGGCTGCCCCTCACCCTGGCCCTCTCCCCAGAGGGGCGAGGGGACGCACTTTGCTCCGCCGGTGCCAGGGGAGCGGACAGGCCCCCGCCCCACACGTCGTGACACCCACGTCATCAAGCCCGTCGAAACGGCGACGTTGCGCTTGCTGCGCTTCCGTTCGCTCCGCAACTGTGCCATTGCCATGGCATACTGATTATTCTTTTGCGGTGGGCTCCAATGAAGACTTTGCTTCTGCTCGCGGCGGGCGCTTCGGCGCTGGCCGTCTCCTCGGCTTCGGCGGCCGATCTCATCATCGATACCCCGGTCGAGGCCGGTGTGGTCGAGGCCAGCGGCAACTGGGACGGCGCCTTTATCGGCGTGTTCGGTTGGCTATGCGTGGGGCGCGTACAACGTCGATGGGGATGCGGTTCCGGACTGGTTCCCCGAACCGGCGGGCTGGCTGCTTGGTGTCAATGGCGGCGTCAACTTCACGCTCGACAACGGCATCGTGCTGGGTGTGGCTGGCGACATCGCCTGGGCCGACGTCACCGATACGGTGACCCAGCTGGGGCTGGGCAGCGCCACCGCGACGATCGACTGGATGGGTTCGCTGAGCGGCCGCATCGGTTTCGACGGCGGCACCTTCCTGCCCTACCTGACGGCAGGCCTGGCCGTGGCGCACAGCAGCATCGAGTTCACGCCACTGCTTGGCCCAGGTTTTGCTGACGATGCCACGCATGTGGGCTGGACGGTTGGTGCTGGCGTCGAGTTCACCGCCACTGAGAACCTGTCGGTCGACCTGGCCTACCGCTACAGTGATTACGGCGATGCCGACTACACCCTCGGTGCCGCCCCACCCAGCTCGTTGGGCCTCACCGCTCACCAGGTTACGGTTGGTCTCAACTGGGGCTTCTGATCCCCGCGGTCGGCTCTCGCCGATCCGCACCGGGGCAGCATTTGCTGACCCCGTCGACAATCCGATGTCGCGGGCGGCTTCAGCCGCCCGCTGTCGTTTCGGGCTACCAGAGGTTGCGCCCGTCGATGACGTTCACCGGCAGCGACTGCATCAGGTCGTAGTCGTCGAGAATCTTGACGTTGATGGCGAACTTCTTCCGCTCCGGCACGGTCGTGTCCTCAAGCGAATAATCCGGGCTGACGCCGTAGGTGGTGCAGCCGCAGCGGGTGCAGAAGTGGTGCTCGTGCAGCGGGCTCACCGGCGAGTACACGGCGCCGAACGTGTCGGAGACGATGCGCGGGCGATCGACATCGTAGTAGGCCCAGAGGCCGCCGGATTTCGTGCACCAGGTGCAGGTGCATTGGGTCGCCTCGGTCGGCGCCTCGGGCAGCTCGATGCGGGTGCCGCCGCAGTAACAGGTGGCGATGGTGGTCATCTCGGGGTCTCCTTGTCTGGTCACGACAAGGTTTGCCGCGGGGCTGCTGACAAGGGCTGTCAGGAGTGTGCAACGCGCCACGATGTCAGCCGGGCAGATTGGCGAACTTGCTACCGGACAGCACCCCAAACTCGGTGTCATCCCAGCGAAAGCTGGGATCCAACTCACAGCCCGCGCAGGTGGATGGATGGGTCCCAGCTTTCGCTGGGATGACAACCGGTGGGTGGGGCACCACAAAGGCAAGGGGCCGGCGATTTCCCGCCGGCCCCCGTGTTCGTGTCGAATAGCGCTCAGCCCGGGAAGCTCGGCTTGGCCGGGAGTTCCTGCTTCAGGAAGGCCGGGACCACTGCCTTCATGATCTCGACATTGGCCGGGTTGAAGAAGACGTTGATGTGGCTGGTGCCGGGGAGGACCAGCAGCTGGGTCTTGGGCAGGCCGAGCATGTCGCCGTTGACGATGCCGCCGGCCGCCTGGTGGTGCTTGGCGATATAGTCGAGCCCGACGATATCGGCATCACCGTAGATATAGAGCGAGGGCACGCTGATCTTGGCGAACTCGGCCGACCAGTCGAAGGGCGTGAGATCGAGCTGCTTCAGCTTTTCGACCAGCACCGGGAAGTGCTCGGGATGCGGGTTGAGACGCTTGTATTCGGTTTCGAACGGGGTGCCGGCGAACATCTCGGGGGTGATGGTGTCGATCATCTTCATGAAGTCGGGCCCCATGGTCTCCTCGTCATATTTGTAGCCGGCCGAGGCGGCGACGATGCGGGTGACCTTTTCGGGATGATCGATGGCGAAGCGGATGGCGACGCCGCCGCCCATCGAGAAGCCGAACAGAGCGGCCTTGTCGATCTTCAGTTCGTCGAGCAGCGCCGCCACGTCGTTCGACATCCCCTCATAGGTGATCGGGGTATCGCGATCGCTGGTGTGGCCGTGGCTCTGCAGCTCGACGGCGATCACCTTGTGCTCCTTGGCGAGGGTGGGGATCAGTCCGGCCCAGTTGCTCTCGATCGACATATAAGCGCCGTGCAGCAGCACGATCGGCTCGCCCTCGCCATGCACCTCGTAGTACATGTCGAGGCCGTTGATCCTGGCGGTTTCGGCCTGGGCGGCGCCGGCAAAGCCGAGGGCAAGGGCGGCGGCAAGAAGGGCGGTCTTCATGATGTCTCTCCTGTTGTCGTCGGCGCGTCCCTCGCGCCTTCTGACTTCACGACGAGCGGTGGAAACGGGAATCGACAGGGGCGACGAAAAAACTTCGGCGCGATTTGAGCGTTCTCCTCCACAGGGTTAGGTTTGGCCATGTTCGAGCATTTCGTTGCCGCACAGGACGCAGTCTATGCCCAGGTGCTGGCCGAGCTCCGCGCCGGGCGGAAACAGACGCACTGGATGTGGTTCATCTTCCCGCAGCTCACGGCCCTCGGCCGCAGCGCCACGGCCTTGCGGTACGGCATCGCCGATATCGAGGAGGCCCGGGCGTATCTCATGCATCCGGTGCTGGGGGCGCGGCTCCGTGAGTGCACCGAGAGCGTCGCGGCGATGACCGGCAAGACAGCGCACGAGATCTTCGGCTCGCCCGATGACATGAAGCTCCGCTCGTCGATGACGCTGTTCGCGCATGCGGCGGAGGACGCAGCGCCGTTCCGGCGGGTGCTGGAGCGGTACTATGGTGGGGTGGAGGATGCGGTGACGGTGGGCATCATTGGCCAGTGAGCCACTGCGACACGACCCAAACTCGATGTCATCCCAGCGAAAGCTGGGACCCAACTCACCTCCCGCGCCAGCCGATAGATGGGTCCCAGCTTTCGCTGGGATGACAGCCGGTGGGTAGGTGATATCAGGGCCACCATTTGGTGACCCGATGCCCTACCCCTCGGCTTCCAGCGCCGCGATCAGTTCGATTTCGCTCTCGTAATTGCCGAGTTCGGCGAGCGCCGTTTCCAGCATGGCGACGCGGCGCTTGATGGTGCGGTGCTGTTCGGCCTTGGCAGCCACCTGGGCGTCGAGCCGTTCGGCGAAGAGGTTGCGGTCGTCGTCGGTGCGGCGGATGCGGGCGCGCAGCGTTTGCAGGGCGCCGATCTCGGTATCGGTGCGGGTGAGCGACAGCCGCGCGTCGACCAGGCCGGTCTCGACGGCGGCCGCCATCTGGGCGATGAAATCGACGTTCTCGAGTTTCAGCCGGGTGGCGATGGCGGTTTCGACCGCGGCATCGAACATGTCGGCGAGGATCGCCGCCACCTCGCGGCGATAGCTGGTCACCGCCTCGTCGTCGATGATGCCGGTCTCGTCGAACAGCCGGCGCGAGTCGGGATCGGAGAGGAGGCCAAAGGCCCGCACCACAACGACAAAATGCTCCGGGTCGCCGCCCCGGTCGGGGTGGGCGACCTGCACTTTGCGGCGGTAGGCCTGCTTGATGTCGGCGGGGCGAGCGGTCTTGCCGACGCCCAGCACCTCATAGGGATCGAACACAGTCATCGCGCTGGCTCATAGCAGGTCGGCGCCAGAGGTTGAAGCCAAGGGTAGCGGCGGCAGGGAAATCTGCCTATATCCCCCGATATGTCCCCCACTGTTCCGACCGCTCCGCTCCGCCCGTTCTCCGCCATTGTCTTCGATATGGATGGCACGCTCCTCGATACCGAGATGGTGTTCAAGGAGATCGTGTGGGATGTGAGCACCGAACTGGGCTTCGAAATGACCGAGGCGGTGCACCACGCGATGGTCGGCTCCAGCCACGAGACCACCAACCGGCTGCTGGTCGAAGCCTATGGCGTCAGTTTCCCCTACACGCTGTTCGACGAGAAGTGCCGGGTGCTGATGAAGGCCAAGATGAACGAGGCCGTGCCGGTGAAGAGCGGCGTGCATGAACTGCTCGCCGAGCTCAAGGCGCGGCGCATCCCGGCGGCGGTCGCCACATCGTCGCGCTCGGCCCACGCGCTTGGGCACCTCGGCGGCGCCGGCATCCTCGAAAAGTTCGAGACGGTGGTGACTCGCGACGACGTGACCAACCCCAAGCCGCATCCCGAGCCCTACCTGATGGCGGCCAGGCGGTTGGGGATCGAGCCGAGCCTCTGTATTGCGGTGGAAGACTCCCATACCGGGGTCCGCGCCGCGCATGCGGCGGGGCTGCAGACCATCATGGTGCCCGATATCGTCGCCCCCTCCGACGAGATCAGCGCACTCTGCGTGGCGGTGATGCACAGTCTCCACGACCTCAGGACTGCGGCATTCACGAAGGCCTGACCGGCCCACAAGTTCACTCGGAATCGACAGGTTAATTCTCGCGCTCGTCAGGGCGTGAGAACCTGTGTCGTTCGGGCAACGAATCGGATCGATTAACTTTTATCGATTGCCGCAACGCCCCCTTACCCATCTCCAAATCTCAGCAAAATCAGGGCTTTCCCGGCGACGGGAGAGCCGTTAACCTCAAATTAGGAACCTAACATTCATGGTTAAGTAACTGTAAATTCTGGGTTCCATCGTTGCCCAAGCTCGGCTACGTTCGGGTCAGGGTAACTAGACAACTGGGGCTGCCTCGGGGGCGGCATCGGGGGAAGGTAGGCGGATTGCGAGCAGGGTCGATCGCACCAGCGATGCGTGTTCTAACGCATGCATTGGCGTTCGCCGCGGCAGCCTTGGTGCTGCTGATCACGTTTGCTCCGTCCTCCGCTGAAGAACTCGCCAACGAGACCGTGGTTCCGGCCGCCATCACCCAGAACGTGGCGATGAAGCGCGAGCAGTTCCACGCCGGCGCCCAGCCGCAGCTGACCAACGAGCTGCTGCAGGCCTATGTCGATCGCCGCCAGCAGCTCAGCAATTTCGAAGGCTTCGACGTTCCGGCGCCGCAGGCGGAGCTCACCGAAGCGGTGCTGATGGGCTATATCGCCAAGCGGCAGAACCAGGCGCTGGACGCCATCGAGAGCGTCGATATCTCCGACAAGCCGGCGCTCACCACTGCCGTGCTCTCCAGCTATGCGAAGGCCGACTTCGTGCCGACCACCAAGCGGGTGAAGCTGGCGGAAGGCGAAAAGCTCTGCCTCGCCCAGGCGATCTACCACGAAGCGCGCGGCGAAAGCCGCGAGGGCCAGCTGGCGGTCGCCAACGTCATCATCAACCGGGCGATGAGCAAGAAATATCCCTCGACCATTTGTGGCGTGGTGTTCCAGAACGCCGACAAGGGTCGCTACAAGTGCCAGTTCACTTT
This sequence comes from Devosia sp. A16, assembly GCF_001402915.1. Taxonomy (GTDB): domain Bacteria; phylum Pseudomonadota; class Alphaproteobacteria; order Rhizobiales; family Devosiaceae; genus Devosia_A. The sequence goes on along the minus strand of NZ_CP012945.1, from coordinate 2,795,122 downwards.
CGCCTGCGACGGCCGCTCCGACATGGGGCGCGAACGCACGGCGTGGAACCGCTCGGTCAAACTGGCCGAAGACGCGTTCTACGAATTCCAGCGCGGCGAACGCCCGGGCGTGGTGCCGAACTCGGTGCTGTTCTATCACACGACGGCAGTGGCGCCGAAATGGTCCCACACCTTCAACCGCGTCGCCGCGATCGGCTCGCACGTCTTCTACTCGACGAACTGAGACTTAGCCGTTTCCAGATGAATGGGCCCTGAACGGGGCCTTTTTCATTTGGGGGGTACACCCTCGTTCATTGCTCGACCTCCCCGCCCCCACCGCTGAGGCCAACAGTCAGCGCACCCTCTCCCGTTTACGGGGGAGGGGGGATCAGCCGAAAGGCTGGTGGGAGGGGGAGCCACAGACACTGACTCTGCTCCAGCCGCGCACCGTGGATGAGTGGGGTATTGCCGACAGTCCGTGCGTGGTCATGCCGACGATCAGATCGTGGGGCTCCCCCCTCCCACCGCCTGACGGCGGCACCCTCCCCCGCAAGCGGGAGAGGGACGCTGACTGCAACGATCGAACACCCCCAAACAACAATCCCCGCTCTCGCGGGGACTGTTCACTTCCAGCACTCGCCGGCACCCTACTCCGCGGCAGCCTGGACCGGCTCGAACTTCCGATAATTCACCGCGAACAGGTCCTGCAGCTTCGCGGCGGCCGCGTCGTAGGCCGTGACGTCGGCCCAGTTGGCGCGGGGGTCCAGCGCGCGCGGGGTGACCCCTTCGACGCGCAGCGGCACCTGCATGCCGAACAGCGGCTCGGTGCGCAGTTCGGCGCGTTCGAGTTCACCCGACAGCGCCGCATCGAGCAGGCGGCGGGTGGTGGCGATGTCGATGCGTTTGCCGACGCCATAGCCGCCGCCGGTCCAGCCGGTGTTGAGCAGGTAGATGCGGGCGCCCGAGGCTTCGAGCCGCTGCTCGAGCAGCCGGCCATAGACCGTGGGGTGGAGCGGCATGAACGGCGCGCCGAAGCAGGCCGAGAAGGTGGCGACGGGCTCGGTAACGCCGCGCTCGGTGCCGGCGACCTTGGCGGTGTAGCCCGAGAGGAAGTGGAACACCGCCTGCTCGGGGGTGAGCCTGGAGATCGGGGGCAGCACGCCGAACGCATCGGCGGTGAGGAACACCACGGTGCGGGGCTTGCCGCCGACGCCGCCCGGCGCCACCGCCGGCAGGGTTTCGAGCGGATATGCGGCGCGCGTGTTCTCAGTCAGCGAGATGTCGTCGTACAGCGGCACCAGCCGGTCATCGAGCTTGAGGTTCTCGAGCACGGTGCCGAAGCGCTGCGTCGCCGCGTGGATCTGCGGCTCGGCCGAGGGGCTGAGCTTCACCGTCTTGGCGTAGCAGCCGCCCTCGAGGTTGAACACGCCGTCGGCGGTCCAGCCGTGCTCATCGTCGCCGATCAGCAGCCGCTCGGGATCATTGGACAGCGTGGTCTTGCCGGTGCCCGAGAGACCGAAGAACAACGCCACGTCGCCGTCGCGGCCGATATTGGCCGAGCAGTGCATCGGCATGGTGTCCATGAACGGGGCATGGAAGTTGAACAGCGAGAACACCGATTTCTTGATCTCGCCGGCATAGGCGGTGCCGGCGATCAAGACGAGCTTGCGGCCCATGTCGAGGGCGATCACCGTGCCGGTGCGGCTGCCATGGCGGGCCGGATCGGCGGTGAAGCTGGGGAGGTGTAGGATGGTGACGTCGGCAGCGCCCTCCACCGTTTCCGGCCGGATCAGCAGGTTGCGGATGAACAGCGCATGCCAGGCGGTCTCGGTGATGACGCTGACGCGCAACTGCTGGCGCTCGTCGGCTCCGGCCAGCAGATGCTGGCCGTGCAGCGTGCGCTCGGCAGTGGCGGCGACCATGTCGGCGAGCAGGTTTTCGAACTGCTCGGGGGCCATCGGCTGGTTGTTGTCCCACCAGACATGGTGCTCGGTGGCGGCGTCGCGAACGATGAACTTGTCCTTCACCGAGCGGCCGGTGAACACCCCGGTGGTGACGGCCAGGGCGCCGCCGGCAGCCAGCCGCCCCTCGCCCTCGGCGAGCGCGGTTTCCACCAGCGTGGGCGGCAGCTCGTCCCAGCGGACGCGCGCCAGGGCGCCGATCCGGGTCATCAGTTCGGTGTGAATTTGGTCTGCGATACGCTGCGCCATGGCCGCTACCCTCGGTCTGGAATGACCATGAGTTACGGCCGTCTCGGGCCCGCCGCCCATCCCGAAATCCGGCTTAAGACGGAAGTCCTGCGACTTCGGTTGAGTGCGGCATGCTGGCATTGATTGGCTCGGCGCCTTATTTATGTGCAATTGTGGCAGTCAATGCTCGCCACAATTGGCGGCGCGAGGTTGAATCGCACGGCCAGATCCGGATGAAAGGGAGCTCAATGCCCAAGATCGCACTGGTGGACGACGACCGCAATATTCTGACTTCGGTGTCGCTGACGCTCGAGGCCGAGGGCTATCAGGTCGCCACCTATACCGATGGGGCTTCAGGCCTCGAGGGATTGACCGCCGACCGGCCGGACCTTGCCATCCTCGATATCAAGATGCCGCGCATGGACGGCATGGAGCTGCTGCGCCGGCTGCGCCAGAAATCCGATGTGCCGGTGATCTTCCTGACGTCGAAGGACGAGGAGATCGACGAGCTATTCGGGCTGAAGATGGGCGCCGACGATTTCATCACCAAGCCGTTCAGCCAGCGCCTCCTGGTCGAGCGGGTGAAATCGGTGCTGCGCCGCGCCGCGCCTCGCGACCCGGCCGCCGCCGGAGCGACGCCGGGCGCCGAAGCGGCCCCGAGCAAGGCGCTGATCGAGCGCGGCTCCTTGGTGATGGACGAAGAGCGCCACACCTGCACCTGGAAGGGCCAGCGGGTGACGCTGACCGTCACCGAGTTCCTGATCCTCCAGGCCCTGGCGCTGCGCCCCGGCGTGGTGAAATCGCGCAATGCGCTGATGGATGCGGCCTATGACGACCAGGTCTATGTCGATGACCGCACCATCGACAGCCACATCAAGCGCCTGCGCAAGAAGTTCAAAGCCGTTGACGACGATTTCGAGATGATCGAAACGCTCTACGGTGTAGGCTACCGCTTCAAGGAGCAGTAAGAGGACAATTGGCCGTTACCGAAGAGGAGTTGCCGGGTTCCAAGCCCGCATCCGCGGAGGTCGGCATCATGCCGAAGCTCAACCGGATCGCCGGGGCCGTCGGTACGTTCGTGCTCGCAGCGATCAAGCAGATCCGGCGCCTGCTGGAACTGACGATCTTTTCCAGCCTCGCCCGCCGGATCATCGTGCTCAACCTCGCCGGCCTCGCCGTGCTGGTGATCGGCATCCTGTTCCTCAACCAGTGGCGTACCGGGCTGATCGAAGCGCGGGTGCAGAGCCTGCGCGTGCAGGGCGAAATCATCGCCGCGGCGATCGCCGGCGACGCGACGGTCGACAGCGACGTCATCACCGTCAATCCCGATCGGCTGATCGAGCTGCAGGGCAGCGAGGTGGTCTCGCCGCTCAGCTTCTTCGATCCGAGCCTCGAATTCCCGGTCAATCCCGAGCGCGTGGCGCCGCTGTTGCGCAACCTCGTGACCCCGACCCGCACCCGGGCGCGCATCTACGACCAGCAGGGGCTGCTGATCCTCGACAGCGCCAATCTCTATGCGCGCGGCGAGGTGCTCAGGCAGATCACCAAGCCGCAGGACAATGGCAGCTTCTTCCTCCTCGATTGGTGGAACGCCTTCGTCGACTGGCTGCCGGGCGACGATTACCCGCAATACCAGGAATTCGGCGCCGACGAAGGGACGCGCTACCCCGAGGTTGCGGCAGCTTTGGGCGGGGCACCGACGGCGATCGTCCGCATCGACCCTAAACGACAGCTGGTGGTGTCGGTGGCGGTGCCGATCCAGCGGGTGCGCGCCAATGTCGGCGTGCTGCTGCTCTCCACCCAGCCGGGCGACATCGACCAGATCGCCAGCGCCGAGCGCTGGGGTATCCTGAGGATCGCGCTGGTTGCCGCCACGGTGACGGTGATCCTGTCGCTGCTGCTCGCCGGCACCATTGCCGGGCCGCTGCGCCGGCTCGCGGGGGCCGCCGAGCAGGTGCATTCGACGGTCAACAGCCGCACCGAGATCCCGGATTTTTCCGACCGCACCGACGAGGTCGGGCATCTCAGTAAGGCGCTGCGCTCGATGACCTCGGCGCTCTACAACCGCATCGAAGCGATCGAGCGGTTCGCGGCCGACGTGGCGCACGAACTGAAGAACCCGCTGACTTCGCTGCGCTCGGCCGTGGAGACGCTGCCGCGAGCCCGGCGGGCCGAGGACCGCGAGCGGCTCAACGCCATCATCCAGCACGATGTGCGCCGGCTCGACCGGCTGATCTCCGACATCTCGAACGCCAGCCGGCTCGATGCCGAGCTGGCGCGGCAGAGCGCCGAGCGGGTCGACGTCGCGCAACTGGCCGACGCCATGGTGTCGATCCAGAGGGACGTTGCGGCCAACCGCAAGGTCGACGTGGTGCTGGAAAAACATGTCAGCCGCTATGTGCCGATCGTGCTCGGCCATGACAGCCGGCTGGCGCAGGTGATCAACAACCTGATCGACAACGCGGTGTCGTTTTCGCCCGAAGGCGGCAAGGTGCTGGTGGTGGTGCGCACCAGCGAGGATGCGATCACCATCACGGTCACCGATGAGGGGCCGGGCATTCGCGGCGACATCACCCGCATCTTCCAGCGCTTTTATACCGACCGGCCGGACGGCGAGCATTTCGGCGATCATTCCGGGCTCGGGCTCGCCATCTCCAAGCAGATCGTCGAGGCGCATGGCGGCAGCATCACCGCTCAGAACCGCACCGACCGGAGCGGCGCGCAGTTCACCGTGACGCTGAAGCGCGCCGCGGCCGAGAAGCGTCGGTGAGCGCAAGCCAGAACATCCACGCCACCGGACTGCTCCTCGACGGCATCGGCCTGATCCTGCGCGGTCCGTCCGGTGCAGGCAAATCGCTGCTGGCGCTCGACCTCATCGAGCAGTGGCAGGCCCGGGGCCGCCCGGCAGCACTGGTCTCGGACGATCGGGTAGTGATCGTCGCCACGGGCCGTGAGCTCAGCATGCTGGCGGCGCCCAATATCGCCGGGCTGATCGAGCTGCGGGGTCGCGGCATCGTCCGCCGGCCGTTCGTCGAGGCGGCCCCGCTGCACCTCGTCATCGACCTGGTCGAGACGCTGGAGCGCATGCTGGAGGAGGATGCGCTGGTGACCGAACTCTGCGGCATCGCCGTGGCCAGGGCCCCGGTGCCACGGGCGGGCGTGGTGGATAGCCGGCACCAGTTGCTGCTGATCGGCGAGGCGATTGCCGCCGTCAACGCCGCTGCGCCGCCGGCGCGACAAAAAACCACTTGAATCGAGGCGTTGCAGGGGCAAGACTCGCGGTTCCTACGGGAAACGCCTTGCCCGGCCGGAACCTGCGAGACTTTGGGGATAGTGCATGATCGGCATGGTTCTGGTGACGCACGGAGCGCTCGCCGTAGAGTTCAAATCCGCCCTTGAGCACGTCGTCGGGCCGCAGGACTATGTCGAGACCGTCGCCATCGGCCCGGATGACGACATGGAAGAGCGGCGCAACGACATCCTCAAATGCGTCGATGCCGCCGACCAGGGCCAGGGCGTGGTGATCCTCACCGACATGTTCGGCGGCACCCCGTCCAACCTCGCCATCTCGATCATGCAGCAGCGCGAAGTCGAGGTGATCGCCGGGGTCAACCTGCCCATGCTGGTGAAACTCGCCCGGGTGCGCGCCGACCTCGAGATCAAGCAGGCGGTGAAGGAAGCCGCCGAGGCCGGGCGGAAATACATCAACGTCGCCAGCGAGACGCTGGGGGGGTAAGCCCTGAGCCGCCGAGGCCTGCAGTCGGCGTTCCCTCTCCCGCCTGCGGGGGAGGGGGGACCAGCCGAAAGGCTGGTGGGAGGGGGGTGCCAAGAACACCGATCTCTACCCCAGCCGCGCACCATCAGCGCGTGGGGCTCCCCCCTCCCACCACGCTTTCGCGTGGTCCCCCCTCCCCCGTAAACGGGAGAGGGTGCCCTGACTGCACCTGCGGCGTGCGGACGGGGCTATCGGAAATTCATCGACCGCACCCGCGAGACGCTTGGCGGGAAAGTCGTTTTCCGGCATCCTAGCGCCATGGATACAGCAGCTGGTTCGGATCGGGCACTCGCGCAGCAATTGACCATCGTCAATCGCAAGGGCCTGCACGCCCGCGCCTCGGCGCGGTTCGTGCGCACCGCCGAGTGCTTCGAGGCCGAGATCAAGGTGGTCCGCGACGGCCAGGCGGTGAACGGCAACTCCATCATGGGGTTGATGATGCTGGGCGCGGGCCCGGGCTCGACCATCCTGGTGCAGGCCACCGGCAAGCAGGCGCGCGAAGCGCTCGACGCCATCACCACCCTGGTCAATAACGGCTTCGACGAAGACTCCGACGGCGCCGCCGCCTGATCGGTTAGCCTCTCGCTCACCAACTGCTCCTATGCTCGGAACGGCACCGGCAATCGGCCGTTGCAACTGGGAACGGAGCATTCCGGATGCGCAGGACACTCGGTATCGTCGGCGGCTTGGCGCTCGGCCTCTGCCTCAGCCAGTTCCCCGAATATGCCCAGCAATATACCCAGCGGCTCGGTGGCGCGGTGGACGAGCTGCGCATCATCACCAGCGAGTTCGAGGTGGCGGCGCGGGGGGCCGGTCTCACGCTCGAGCAGGCGATCGACCGCTATTCGAAGACCGGCGACAGCTTCATTGCGGCGCGGGGCGAGTCCATGGCGCGAACCTTCTCGCGCTATCGCGAGCTGGCGGCGACGCTGGACGAAGTGCGCGGCGCCACCGGCTGGGAGCGCTTCGCGCGGCTGCCCGCCTATTTCGACACCGAGATCGGCCGGCGAACCCTCGACGACTACCAGCCGGCCGTGCCGGTGACAGTCGAAGGCCTGAGCTATGCCGCCGCCGGCTTCGGCGTGGGCTACGTCACCCTTTCGGCCATCGTTGGCGTGCTGATGCTGCCATTCCGGCGGCGGCGTGTGCGCTATGTCGAGCGACGCCCGAGAGAGACATAAAGCTTTCTTTATATCCCGGTTGATAGCGCCCGCCGCCTTCAGTATAAGGCCCCCACACCAGCGATATTGACGGAGACAGGGCCGATGGCCAGCAACAACGACTACGTGGTCCGCGACATCGGGCTCGCCGAGTATGGCCGCAAGGAAATCGGCATGGCCGAGATCGAGATGCCGGGGCTGATGGCGATCCGCGAGGAATATGCCGCAAAGCAGCCGCTGAAGGGCGCCCGGATCGCCGGCTCGCTGCACATGACCATCCAGACCGCGGTGCTGATCGAGACGCTGAAGGCGCTCGGCGCCGACGTCCGCTGGGTCAGCTGCAACATCTTCTCGACCCAGGACCATGCCGCTGCCGCCATCGCCGCCGCAGGCATCTCGGTGTTCGCCAAGAAGGGCGAGACGCTGGAAGAGTACTGGGACTATACCGACCGCATGATGGAATGGCCCGGCGGCCAGACCCCCAACATGATCCTCGATGATGGCGGCGACGCCACCATGCTGGTGCTGACCGGCGCCAAAGCCGAGACCGACCCGTCGGTGCTCGACAACCCGCATTCCGAGGAAGAGGAAATCTTCTTCGCGCTGATCAAGAAGCGCCTCGCGAAGGATCCGCAGTTCTACTCCAAGATCCGCGCCAACATCCGCGGCGTCTCCGAGGAGACCACCACGGGCGTGATGCGGCTCTACCAGCTGCAGCAGAAGGGCGAGCTGCCGTTCCCGGCGATCAACGTCAACGACAGCGTCACCAAGTCGAAGTTCGACAACAAGTACGGCACCCGTGAATCGCTGGTCGATGCCATCCGTCGCGGCACCGACGTGATGCTGGCCGGCAAGGTGGCGATCGTCTGTGGCTATGGCGATGTCGGCAAGGGTTCGGCGCAGTCGCTGCGCGGCGCCGGCGCCCGCGTGCTGGTCACCGAGGTCGATCCGATCTGCGCCCTGCAGGCGGCGATGGACGGCTATGAAGTGGTGACCCTCGAAGATGCGGCGCACCGCGCCGACATCGTCGTCACCGCCACCGGGAACAAGGACGTCGTCAGCCTCGACGACATCCGCAACCTCAAGGACATGGCGATCGTCTGCAATATCGGCCACTTCGACAACGAGATCCAGGTGGCCGAGCTCCGCAACTTCAAGTGGACCAACGTCAAGCCGCAGGTCGACATCGTCGAGCTGGCGCCGGGCAAGCGCATCGTGCTCTTGTCGGAAGGTCGCCTCGTCAACCTCGGCAACGCCACCGGCCACCCGAGCTTCGTGATGAGCGCCTCGTTCGCCAACCAGACCCTGGCGCAGATCGAGCTGTGGACCAATGGCGACAAGCTCGCCAAGGCCGTGCACGTGCTGCCCAAGCACCTCGACGAGAAGGTGGCCGAACTGCACCTCGCCAAGCTCGGCGCCAAGCTGACCAAACTGTCGAAATCGCAGGCCGATTATATCGGCGTCAGCGAGGCTGGACCGTTCAAGTCGGAGCAGTACCGGTACTGAGCGGCGGCAACGCGGTAAGTTACGAATGGCGCCCGGTGGGCGCCCTTCAGTTATCTGGACTGCCCCTCACCCGCCCTGCTCCGCTGGGCACCCTCTCCCTCAAGGGGAGAGGGAAGAGAGCACGATCCTGCCTACGGCGTCCCTCTCCCCTTGAGGGAGAGGGTGGCTCGGCGCAGCCGAGACGGGTGAGGGGCAGACCCGGCAAAAAAATCCGCCCAAATCAGCTCGGCGTTAACGAAGCGTTCACTGTTCGGTCCGGGGTCAACACCCATTCTCGGGCCATTCCCCGCTGTTCACATACAATTAGACTCTTTTTGCGCGAATCCGCGCCCGGTAATGTCTGGTGATTCGGCGGTTACGGGTTTTGACCAGCCGAAAGCGCGGCGAATCAATGGGGCTCGACGCGGCGGCAGTGCGGAGTTCGTCGTCCGGGTCGGGCGGCGATGAGCAGCAAAATCGGTTAGGGGCAGTATATGGCGCCGGATAGGGTCCGGAACGATTGGGGATTCGCAGGTCTGTCAGCGAGTCTGGTCACGCTTGTGAGTGCCTCACCCGCCCTGGCCCAGGGCATCACCGCCAACAACGTGATGGGTGCGGCGCCCGTCGCCATCGCGCTCGGCGCCGGTGCCTTCGCGCTCATCGCCATGGCGCTGGTGCGCCGCATGCTGCGCGACAACCGGCTGGCGCAGCAGCGTTCGTCCGAGCAGATCGCCGGCCTCAGGGCGCGGGTCGACGAATACGAAGCGTTGCTGTCGGGTGGCCGCGAGATCATCGTCCTGTGGGCCAATGCCGGCGAAGGCCCGCGCTTCCTCGGCCAGGCCTCGGCCCTGCTGCCGCCCGGCCGCCGCGCCGAAGCCGTACTGGATTTTGCCTCGTGGCTGGGCGAGGCCGATGCCGACCGGATCGCGCGCGCCATCGAGCACCTTCGGGTCGGCGGGCGCGGCTTCGAGCTGACGCTCAAGGCCAGCGACGGTCGCACGGTGCGCGCGTCGGGCTCGCTGCTCGGCAACGGCGCGGCGCTGCGACTGCGGCCCGCGGCCGCGCAGCCGGCCGCGGAAGTACCTCCGGCCCTGCCGGCCCCTCCGGCGCAGGCTGCCACCGACCACGCCACGGCCCGCACGGTGCTCGCCAGTCTCGGCAAGCCGGCCTTCCTGCGGGACGGCGCCGGCCGCCTGGTGTTTGCCAATGCCGCTTACCACGACCTGGCGCGGGCGCTCGGCCGCAAGACCAGCGAGAGCCAGCCGGCGGAGCTGGTCGACTACGGCCTGTTGCAGCGCAATCGCGCCGTGCTGGGCGATGCGCGCAAGCCGCAAAGCACCATGGTGACTTTGGGCGAGATCGGCGATTTCGAGGTCGTCGATTTCCCGGTCAACGGCGGCTCGGCCGGGTACCTCCACGCCCGCCAGGACGCGGCGCCGCGTGACCCGGGCCTGTCGCACCTCAGCGCCATCATCGACGCGCTGGCGACGCCGATCGCCATCTTCAATCCCAACCGCGAGCTGGTGCAGTTCAACCGCGCCTATTGCGCGATGTGGGATATCGATCCCAGCTGGCTGAAGCTCGGCATGGACGAGCGCGTCATCCTCGACAAGCTCCGCACCGACGGCAAGCTGCCGAACGAGCCCGACTACCAGGGCTGGCGCACCCGGCACCTCAGCGCGTACCAGCTGCGCGTGCCCAAGGAACTCGAACCCTGGCACCTGCCCGACGGCCGCACCGTGCAGGTGATCGCCGCTCCTGCCGGCCCCAAGGGCGGGGTGATCTACGTATTCGAGGACATCACCGACCAGCTCAATCTGAAGAGCCAGCACAAGGTGGTGCTCGACGTGCAGCGCTCGACGCTGAATGCGCTCAGCGAAGCCGTAGCGGTGTTCGGCACCAATGGCCGCCTGACGCTTTCCAATCCGAAGCTCTCGACGGTGTGGAAGCTGCCGGCGAACCTCTTCACCGAAACGCCGCATATCGACCAGATCGCCGAAGCGGCGGCGCGGGCGCTGCCTGAGGACGGGGCGACCATCTGGCGCGATCTCAAGCGCTCGATCATCGACCTCAACCCGACCCGCTCGGACCGGCAGGGCCGCATCGCCCGCGCCGACGGCAAGCTGATCGACTACGCCATCGTGCGGCTGCCCGACGGGCAGACGATGATGACCTTCCTCGATGTCACCGAGAGCGCCAACTACCAGCGGGTGCTGAAAGAGCGCAACGACGCGCTGATCACCGCCGACCGGCTGAAGGATGCGTTCGTGCAGAACGTCTCGTATGAACTGCGCTCGCCGCTGACCAACATCATCGGCTTCGCCGACCTGCTCGCTTCGGGAGCCGCGGGCGAGCTCAACGACAAGCAGCGCAGCTATACCGACTTCATCCGCGCCTCGAGCGCGACGCTGGGCGTGCTGATCGACAACATTCTGGACCTCGCGACGGTGGATGCGGGCATCGCCGAACTGCAGCCCGAGCCGCAGGACATCGCGACACTGGTCGACAAGGCCCGCGCCGGCCTCGCCGCCACCTTCCCCGACATCGACGGCGAGCCGACGCTGAACCTCAGGGTCATCATCGAGCCCGACCTGCCGCCGTTCATCGCCGACGGCACCCGCATCGTGAACGTGCTCTACAACCTTCTGTCCAACGCTGCCCGCTTCTCCGAGCCGGGGGGCGAGGTGCGGCTCACCGTCAGCGGTCGCACCGGCCGCATCCAGTTCGTGGTGGAGGACGAAGGCGCGCCGATGAGCGAGGAAATGCGGGTTGCGCTGCTCGATCGCAACGAGGCACTGGCCGGCCCGGTGCGCCAACGCGGCGCCGGCCTCGGCCTCTCCATCGTCCGCGCCTTCGTCAACATGCATGGCGGCACCATCGCGGTGGAGCGGCGCGAGCCGCGCGGCACCCGGGTGGTGGTGAGCCTCCCCAGCGACGCGGCAATGGCCGGCGCCGCCGAGTAGGGCTTTGCGTCGACCGCCATCCTCGGCTATCCGAGACCGATGAGCGCCGAGCCCCTGTTCCTTGCCGATGACGATGCGACCGCCGAACTCGGCCGCCGCCTCGCAAAGCTGCTGCGCCCCGGCGACCTGGTGTTGCTGGAAGGCGACCTGGGCGCCGGCAAGACGGCGCTGGCCCGCAGCGTGATCCGCACCCTCGTCGGCGATGACACGCTCGATGTACCCTCCCCGAGCTTCGCGCTGGTGCAGCCCTATGAGGCCGATGGCCATCCGGTGCTGCATGCCGACCTCTATCGGATCGGCGATCCGCATGAGGTCGACGAACTCGGCCTGTTCGACCGCGCCGACGCCATCGTCCTCGTCGAATGGCCGGAGCGGTCGGACGAGGTGGTGCAACAGGCGACGGTTCGCGCCTCCCTCACGGTTCCCGCAGGTGGGGAAGGCCGGGCGGTGACCGTGGCGTTTGTCGACGGACGGCATCTGTAAAGCTCCGCGGGACCGCGCGCCGTGTACCTGTTCAACTGCCATTCCCACGGAGTCATTCCCGCGAAAGCGGGAACCTTCGTTTGCGATGGTGGCCAAGAAAACGAAGGTCCTCGCCTTCGCGGGGATGACACCGAGCTTGTGGAGCTGTCGGGCGGGCAATCGCATATGGCCGCACGCCCGAACCTCTGGCCACTACCCGACTGGACTTCCCTCCCCTCACCGAGTCAAATCCCGCACCATGCGCCGCGACTCGCTTTTCACCATCGCGCCCCACGCGCCTTTTCTCGCCACGCTCGCCGAGCGGGTGCTCGATGGTACATTGCTGGGCGACTGGCGGCGCGAGGGGCCGTTCTGGCTCAGCGACGTCACCATCATCCTGCCCACCCGGCGCGCCCGCTTCGTCCTGGCCGAGGAGTTTGCGAAACGCCAGGGCGGCACCGTGCTGCTGCCCGATATCCGCACTTTCGGCGGCGAGGTGGCGGACGAGGAGCCGTTCCTGCCGCCATTCGATGCGCCGGCCAGCAAGCCCGCGGCTTCGCTGCTCGAGCGCCGGCTGACCCTGTCGCACCTGGTGCGGCTGTTCGCCGAGCGCGCCGAGAGCTTTGCGACGCCCCCCAATCCGGCCGAGATCTTCTGGCTCGCCGACTCGCTGGGCGAGGTGATCGACGACTTCACCATTGCCGGCATCGAGGTCGCAAAGCTCAAGGAGCTAGTGCCCGAAGAACTCGCCGGCAACTGGCAGAAGGTGCTGGAATTCCTCGACGTGGCGCTCTCCGCCTGGCCGGCGATCCTCGCCGAACGCGGCCGGATCGATGCCGCGACGGCGCGGAACGAACGGCTGCTGCGCCAGGCCGGCGCCGCCGGCTACCTCTACGGCGAGCGGCCGGTGATTGCTGCGGGCTCCACCGGCTCGATCCCGGCAACCGCCGCGCTGCTCAAGGCGGTGGCGGAGTTGCCGCGCGGCGTGGTGGTGCTGCCGGGGCTCGATACCTCGTTCACCCCGGACCGCCACGAGCGGATGATCAATGGCGAGACCACCCAGGGCCACCCGCAATATGGCCTGATGAAGCTGTTGCGCAGCCTCGGGGCCGGCGTCGGCGAGGTGGTAGAATTGGGTGGCGAGACACCGCGCACCGCCCTGGTGCAGGCGGCGTTGGCGCCAGCCAGCGAAACTCCGGCCTGGCCGATGCTGCGTGCCGATATCCCGGTGAGCCGCGCCCTCGAGGGCATCAGCGTGCTTGCCGCCCGCAATGCCGACGTCGAGGCGCGCGCCATCGCGCTCGCCGCCCGCGCCACGCTGGCCGAAGGCAAGACGGTCGGCATCGTGGCGCGCGACCAGACGCTGGCGCGCCGCATCGCCGCCGAACTGAACCGCCACGGCGTGGTGGTCGACGACGCCGCGGGGACGCCGCTGTTTCAGTCGGGCGCCGGCCGGCTGGCGCGCCAGGTGCTGGCCGTCGTCACCGACGACTATGCGCCGGTCGACAGTATCGCGCTGCTCCGCAATGCGGCGGTGTCGCTGGGGCTCGACCGTTTCGTCGTTCGCAGACTCACCGACCACCTCGACCTGCGCTTTCGCTCCGAACGTCCGGGCGCCGGTATCGCGGGCCTCAGGGCCCTTTCCGACCGCGAGGAGTTGCCCGAGCTGCTCGACCGGCTGGAAGCCGCGATGGCGCCGGTCACGGCGCTAAAGGCACGTGAGCGGATCACGGCGCCCGAGCTGGCCTCGGCTTTGCTGGCGACGCTCGAGGCGCTGATCGCCGATGCCGACCTGCCGGGGATGACCGAGTTGCGTCGCTGGGCCACCGAGCTGGCGGCGCTCGACCAGGGCGGCACGGCGTTCGCGCCGTTCGACCTCGAGGCCGTGCTCGAGGCGCTGCTCACCGGCAGCAAGACGCAGAACCCGGTGCCGGCGCGCGACGACATCCATATCTGGGGCGAGCTCGAGGCCCGCCTGATGAACCCCGACCTGATGATCCTTGCCGGCATGAACGAGGATATCTGGCCGCCGGTCGCCGACCCTGGCCCCTGGCTGAGCCGCGGCATGCGGATCGGCATCGGGCTCGAGCCGCCGGAGCGCCGGCAGGGCCAGGCCGCGCATGATTTCGTCATGGCGGTGGGCAATGCCGAGGTGATCATCGCCTATGCCGAGCGCATCGGCACCTCGCCGGCGCTGCCTTCGCCGCTGCTGCAGCGGCTCTACGCCTTCGTCGGCGAGGTCGACACCCGGCTGCTGCGGGCGCGGGGCGCCCGCTGGCTGGCCGAAGCCGATGCGATCGACCATGCCGGCGTGCCGCGACCGGCCGAGCGCCCGTTGCCCAATCCGCCGGCAAGTATTCGCCCCCGCAGGCTGAACATCACCGAGATCGAGCCGCTGATGCGCTCGCCCTACGACATCTATGCGCGGCGGGTGCTCGGCCTGCAACGCCTCGAGCCACTGGGCACCGAGCCGAGCGCACGCGAGCGCGGCACCATGATCCACGGCGTGTTCGAGCGGTTCGTCGAGGCCGGGCTCGACCTCGAACTGCCCGAGGCGCTGCCCGAGATGATGGGGATGGCGCGCGATGCCTTTGCCGGGCTCGACGCCATCAAGGAGCGTCGCGATATCTGGCTCAAGCGCTTCGAGCGCGCCGCGCGGCAGTTCCTCGATTACGAGCGGCGGCGCGATGCCGAGATCCTCGAGCGCCACGCCGAGACCAAGGGGGAGTGGCTGTTTCCGGCGCTCGACAACTTTACCCTGGTGGGCAAGGCCGACCGGCTCGACGTCAAGCGCGACGGCACGCTCGAGATCATCGATTTCAAGACCGGCGGCGTGCCGCAACCCAAGGACATGACGGCGTTCGACGCGCCGCAACTGCTGCTGGAAGCGGCAATGGCGCGCGCCGGAGTGTTCCCCGGCCTTCAGCCCCGCGACAGCTCGGCGCTGACCTATATCAAGATCGGCCTCGGGCCGGCGGCGTTCCAGGTCAAGCCGTTCAAACTGCCCAAGGGCATGGACCTGATGCAGGCAGTGGACGAGATCGAGCGCCGCATGCAGCGGCATGTCGAGCTGTTCCTGCTGCAGGACGAACTGCCGATGGCGGCGCGAATCCGGCCGCGGGTGGAGACCGGCCGGAAGTCCTATCCGGGGCCCTATGACCATCTGGCGCGCACCGACGAGTGGACGCTGACCGCGGGAGTGGATGATCCATGAGTCGGCGCCTGCTGAGCCCGATGCCGCAACAGATCGTCGCGGCACAGCGCGATGCCTCCGACCCCGAACGCAGCGTCTGGGTGACGGCCAATGCCGGCTCGGGGAAAACCTATGTGCTGACCGCCCGGGTGCTGCGCCTGCTGCTCAGCGGCGCCAGGCCCGAGGAAATCCTCTGTCTCACCTACACCAAGGCGGCAGCGGCGGAAATGCGCGGCCGTGTCGCCGAGCGGCTGGGGCAATGGGCGCTCGAAAGCGAAGACGAGCTGATCAAGGACCTGACCGGGCTGAGCGGGGTGCCGCCGACCCCGGCGATGCGGCTGCGCGCCCGCTCGCTGTTCGCCCGGGCGCTGGAGGCGCCGGGCGGCTTGCGCATCCAGACCATCCACGCGTTCTGCGAGAGCGTGCTGCACCGCTTCCCGCGCGAGGCCGGCGTGCCGTTCGATTTCAGCGTGCTCGAGGAGCACCAGCGCGACAGCATGCTGCTGGAGGCGCGCGAGACGGTGCTCGCCGCGGGGCTGCGAGGAAGCGGCGAGGCGGGGGCGGTCGAGACGCTGTTCGGCCTGCTCAGCGATTTCCAGATCGAGACCGCCATCCTCGAGGCGCTCAACCAGCAGCGTACGCTGAGGCCGGTGCTGGCGCGGCGCCAGGCCGCCAAGCGCGAACTGCTGAAACTGGTGGGAAATGTCGGCAGCATCGACGAGGTGATGGCCGAGATCGGCGCGGGCTACGGGCTCAGCCGCGACGACCACGCGCAGATCTTCGCGCTGGTGGCGCCCGATCCCTCCGGCACCGATTTCGTCGATCGGCTCGGCCAGATCGATCCCGAACGGCCGGACCCGGACGACCTGCTCGATGCCTTCCTGACTCAGGCCGACCGCACGGCGCGCAAGACCCTGCTCAAGAAGGCGACTGCAGCCCTGATCCCCGAGATCGCGGCCCGGCTGGTGGCGGAAGGGCAGCGGCTCGAGCAGCTCTACCAGAAGCTGGTCAGCGCCGAACTGGTGGCGCGCAGCGAGGCGATGCTCGACGTAGTAGCGGCGATCTCGGCGTATTACGAGAAACAGAAGCGGGCCCGTTCGCTGCTCGATTTCGACGACCTGATCGAACGGCTGGCGGCGCTGCTGCGCGACGAGGAACAGGGCGCCTGGGTGCGCTACAAGCTCGATGCCGGCCTGAGCCATATCCTCGTCGACGAGGGACAGGACACCAATCCGCTGCAGTGGCAGGTGGTGGGGGCGCTGATCGACGATTTCTTCTTCGGCGACAGCGCCGCCGACCGGCCGCGCACGCTGTTCGCCGTGGGCGACCAGAAGCAGTCGATCTTCTCGTTCCAGGGTGCCGACCCCAAGGTGTTTGTCGAGGCCGGGCGGCAATATGCGTTCAGCGCCCGCGCCGCGCATTTCGAGATCACCCCGGTGCCGCTGCGCTACAGCTTCCGCACCCTGCCCAATGTGCTCAACGCCGTGGACGAGGTTTTCAAGCGCGCCGACCTGAGGGAGGGCGCGCTCGAAAGCAGCGGCGTCGCGCACTCGACCGCCCGCGCGGATGCCGGTGGGCTGGTGACGCTGTGGCCGCCGATCAAGGACCAGGCCGAGGAGACCGACCCGACGAACTGGCCGACCGAGCCGCCGCTGATCCAGACGCAGAGCGCGCAGCGACAGGTGGCGGAAAGGATCGCCCGCGAGATTAGGGGCTGGATCGACGCCAAACGCCCGCTGGGGCCGCGCGGCAAGGCGGTGAGCGCCGACGACGTGCTGATCCTCGTCCAGGTCCGCAGCGTGCTGTTCCACGAGATCATCCGGGCGCTGATCCGCGCCGGAGTGCCGACCCCGGGCGCCGACCGACTGGCGGTCACCACGCATCTGGGCGTGCTCGACATGATGGCGCTGGGCGATGTGCTGAGCAATCCGGCCGACAACCTGCAACTCGCGGCCCTGCTGCGCTCACCGCTGTTCGATGTCAGCGAGGACGACCTTCTCGCGGTGGCGCAGCCGCGCGGCGAGAAACGGTTGTGGCGGGCCATCGAGGGCTCGGACATCCCCGCCGTGAAGGCGGCCTACGAGCAGCTCTATCGCTGGCGCAACCGGCTGGATTTCGAGCGGCCGTTCAATTTCTACGCCGACGTGCTCTATGCCGGTGGCGGGCTCAGGCGGATGCGCGGCCGCTTCGGCTCGGAGATCGACGACGTGATGGCCGAGTTCCTCGACCTGGCGCTGTCGCACGAGCAATCGGCGCAACCCTCGCTGCTGGGCTTTCTGGCCGAGCTCCGCTCGCGCGAAGTGACGATCAAGCGCGAGCTGGCCGAAGGCGGCGCCGGCGTGCGGGTGATGACGGTGCATGGCGCCAAGGGGCTCGAGGCGCCGATCGTCATCCTGGCCGATGCGGCCAGCACCGAGCGGGGCCGTGACCGGCGCAGCGTTTACCTCAGGGCAGAACCACCGCTGTTCATTCATGCCTCGTCTTCGGCGACGCATGCGCCCGCCACCACCGGGTTCAAGGACGAGGCGGACGGCGACCAGATCCGCGAATATTGGCGCAAGCTCTACGTCGCCATGACCCGCGCCGAGGACGAGCTCTATGTCACCGGCTACCTCACCAAGCAGGGCAAGGTCGACGGTAGCTGGTACGAGGCGATCGAACAGGGGTTGGCGCCGCTCAGCGAGAGCGTTGTCGACGCCGATGGCATCACCAGCGCCTTGATCTACCCGAGGGAGCGACCTGCGCCGGCGCGGCTGAAACCGGTCGATGCCGCGCTCGATCCGGGCGGCGGGGCACTCGACTTCAAGCCGCTGCCGGAGCGCAAGCCCCGCAAGGTGCTGAGGCCGTCGAGCGTCGAGACGCCCTCCGATCCCGCCCGCACGCTGGCGACCCGCCTCGAGGAGGGCCTCGACCCCGAGACCGCCCGGCTCGCCGGCACGGCGTTGCATGCGCTGCTGCAGCACCTCGCCAAAGTAGCGCCCGAGGACCGGGCGGCAGTTGCCAAGAGGGCCCTGCCGCTGCTGCTGCCCGAGGCACCGGAGCAGCATCCGGGCCTCGCCACCAGGGCGCTGTCGATTCTCTCCCGGCCGGAGCTGGCCCACCTGTTCACCCCCGCCAGCCGCGCCGAAGTGCCGTTCCTCGCCACCGCCGAGCACAAGGGGGAGACCGTCACCATTGCCGGCCGCATCGACCGCATCGTCGCCACCCCGCACGGCATGCTGCTGGTCGACTTCAAGTCCGATGCCGATCCGGTGATGGAACCGGCGCGGGTCAAACCCGCCTATCTGACGCAGCTCGGGCTCTATGCGCTTGTTGCAAAGCAGCTTTTCCCGGGACAGAGGATAGAGGCGGCGATCCTCTGGACTGGGTTGGAATCGCTGCTAAAATTGCCGGACGCTGCTTTGGCGGAAGCGGCGCGGGGGTTCACCATCCGGTGACGTTCGTTGAAGTCACACTGGACTCTACCTAGCTTTTGGATCACACAGACCGCCGCTTTCAACCCAAAAGGCAAAATCAATGACAACCCACGTTTCCGACGCCAATTTTGGCGAGGAAGTCCTGTCCTCGAAAGAGCCCGTGCTCGTAGATTTCTGGGCCGAGTGGTGTGGCCCGTGTCGCGCCATCTCGCCGGTTCTGGAAGAGCTCTCGACCGAGCTGCAGGGCAAGGTGAAGATCGTCAAGCTCAACGTCGATGACAACCCGAACACCACCGTCAAGTACGGCGTTCGTTCCATCCCGACGATGATCCTGTTCAAGGGCGGCGAAGCCGCCGATATGAAGATCGGCGCGGGCACCCCGAAGGCCGGCCTCGCCAAGTGGCTCGAGAGCCACGCTGCCTGATCGACGCGTCACTCGCTGCTTGAAATGAAAACGCCGCTGGCTCCGCCGGCGGCGTTTCGCTTTGCCTCCTCTCCCCTGAGCGGAGAGGATAGCGTCGCCAGGAGCGGAGCGACTTGGCAAAGCTGAGGTGAGGGGTTCAGCTTCTCGGCTTCGCTGGATTGACCAGCGCTCAGCGACCTGTGAACCCCTCATCCGGCGCTTCGCGCCACCTTCTCCCTGCGGGGAGAAGGGAAGGAACCGCTTCTGCCTGGGTGTCACTCCACGCAAACCTATCCCTTCCCACTCCACCCGACTCCCTGTAGCGTCCATCGCCAATCGACGATGGAGACGACCATGGGTACGCGCGTCAACGACCAGAACTTTGAAGCCGAAGTGCTGAACTCAAGCAAGCCTGTGCTGGTCGACTTCTGGGCCGAGTGGTGCCCGCCCTGCAAGGCAATGGATCCGATCCTCGACGACCTCTCGACCGAACTCGCCGCCAAGGTGAAGATCGTCAAGCTCGACGTCGACGCCAATCCCTCGACGGTGGTGAAGTACAATGTGCGCGCCATGCCGACGCTGATCGTGTTCAAGGACGGCGAGCCGGTGGATTTCAAGGTCGGCGCCGGCCAGTCGCGCGTGCAGCTGATCAAGTGGCTCGATCAGTTCGCAGCCTGATTTTGCTGACGATTTTCCGGTGCGATCGGGAATAGTCTCTGGTCTCGCACCGGAGGATTGCATGCGTTTCGACCATCTCGCCAAAGCCCCGTTCAACCTCGATGCCGAGGCACTTGCCTGGGTTCGGCAGCGTTTTGCGACGCTCGCGCCCGACGACAAGCTGCGCCAGCTGTTCACGTTGTTGTCGCGCGGCATGGACGCAAGCGAGATCGCCCGGATCCGCGCCTTCCGGCCGGGCGGCATCACCCGGCATGCCGGGCCGGACGTGGCGGCGGAACGAGCGTTGTTCG
Source organism: Devosia sp. A16 (assembly GCF_001402915.1). GTDB lineage: Bacteria > Pseudomonadota > Alphaproteobacteria > Rhizobiales > Devosiaceae > Devosia_A. Next base: position 2,775,129 of record NZ_CP012945.1, on the reverse strand, counting down.
CCGACCTCAACGCAGCGGCGCCGGTGCCATTGCTGATCTCGGCCGATCTCGAAGGCAGCCGGATGAGCCTTGCCGCGGGGGCCGAGATGCCCAACCCGCTGGCGCTGGCGGCGATCGACGATGTCGAAGTCACCGCCGAGGTCAGCCGGATCATGGCCGAGGAGGCCCGGGCCGTCGGCATCAACTGGAGCTTCACGCCGGTCCTCGACATCAATGCCGCGTTCCGCAGCGCCATCGTCGCGACGCGCGGCTTCGGCTCGAACCTCGCGACCATCGAGACGCATGCCATAACCCAGATGCGGGTGTTCCAGCAGCGTGGCGTCGCCGCGGCGATCAAGCACTGGCCGGGGGAAGGCTACGACGATCGCGACCAGCACCTCGTCACCACCATCAATCCGCTGTCGATGGAGGAGTGGGAAGCCAGTTTCGGCCGGCTCTACCGCGGCGCCATCGCCGCCGGCGCGCTGTCGGTGATGTCGGCGCATATCGCGCTGCCCGCCTTCGTGCGCGCCCTCGACCCCGATGCCGGCCTCGAAGCCTTCCGGCCCGCCTCGATCAGCCGGCTGCTGAACGAGGAGCTGCTGCGCAAGCGGCTCGGCTTCAACGGACTGATCGTCTCCGACGCTACCCCCATGGCCGGTCTCGGCGCCTGGGGCAAACGCAGCGACACGCTGCCCGAACTCGTCAGCGCCGGTTGCGACGTGATCCTGTTTTCCGACGATTACGAACAGGATCTCGGCTATCTCGAAGCGGCGCTTGCGGACGGCCGGCTGAGCTGGGAGCGGATCGACGAAGCGGTGGTCCGCCAGCTCGGCCTCAAGGCCGCCGTAGGGCTCCACAAGCCTGCCAGCGGGGGATCGATCGGCAGCCCCGCGAACCGGGCCTATGCCGAAGCGGTGGCGCGCCGGGCGCCGACGCTGGTCAAGGACACGCAAAAGCTGCTGCCGCTCGACCCGGTGAGACACAAACGCGTGCTGGTGATTTCCGGCGGCATCGTCTTCCCGTTCCTGCCGCACCCCCTGCCCTTCGCGCTCCCCGACCTGCTGCGCCAGCGCGGTTTCGAGGTGACGGTGCACGACGCCGCGACCGAGGTGAGCGCCGAGCGGTTCGACCTGGTGCTCTACCTGTTCGGCGACGAGACGCTGTTGACCCGCGGCCGCATCTTCCTCGACTGGCTGGGGCTCACCGGCCATTTCGGCAAGGCGATGCAGCGCCACTGGCACGACATCCCCACCGCGATGATCTCGTTCGGCTACCCCTACATGCTCTACGACGCGCCGCGCGTGCCGACCTATATCAACGCCTACACCACCACCGAGACCATGCAGCGGGCGGTGGTCGAGGCGCTGCTGGGGGATATCGAGTGGAACCGGCATTCGCCGGTCGACCCGTTCTGCGGGTTGGAGGATGCGAAGTACTGAGCAGCTCGCTCAGCTCGCAAGCGGGTGCTTGCCCAGACTGATAGAGACGGCCCCCTCCCGGCCTCCCCCATGAAGGGGGAGGTGAAGAGTCGAGGCTGTGGCTCGATCGTGCCAAAGACTCGATGCGGCACCTCCCCCTTTATGGGGGAGGATGGGAGGGGGCCGTCTGCCGGAGATTCGCCCGGGAGAAAACCCACCGCTCGCGGCCGCTCACAACTGATGCGTCGGCGTCAACGTGTTAGGTCGGCGGCGTGCCGTTCTGGTGCAGCACGTGCCCGGCAAGATAGAGCGAGCCGGCGAACACCACGCGCGCCGGATGGCCGAGCCTGGCGGCATCGGCGAGAGCGTTGAGGATGGAGCTCGATTGCACGGCGTCGAAGCCACCGTCGCGCGCCTGCTCGACAATGGTCTCGGCAGGGTGCGCATTGGGTTCGCCCGGAATGCTCAGCGCGAACACCTTTTCGACCATCCCGGCGAACGGAGCGAGGAAATCGGCGGGCTTTCTGGTGTTCATCAGCCCCATGATCAGCACCAGGGGCAGCGGCCGCCGTGCCTGCATTTCACCGAGCGCCAGCGCCAGCGCCGCGGCACCATGCGCGTTGTGCCCACCGTCGAGCCAGAGTTCGGAGCCCTGTGGCAAGAGCTGCAGCAAGGTGCCGGTGACTGGCTGCAACCGCGCTGGCCAGCTCACCTCGCGCAGGCCCCGCGCGATGTCGGCCTCGCTCACCGGCAGGCCGAAATGCCGCGTCGCGGCGATCGCCAGTGCCGCATTGTCGAACTGGTGCGGGCCGGCCAGCGCCGGCGGCGGCAGGTCGAGCAGTCCCTGCTCGTCCTGATAGACCAGCCGGCCATCCTCGGCGCGGCCGTCGAAATCCTCGCCCGCGATCAGCGGCGTGACGCCGAGCCGCGCCGCTTCGCGCACCAGCACGGCCCGACCTTCGTCACGCTGCCGGCCGAACACTGCCTTGGCCCCACGCTTCAGGATGCCGGCCTTCTCCCAGGCGATCTTGTCGAGACTGTTGCCGAGGAAATTCTGATGGTCGTAGTCGACCGGGGTGATGATGGTGCCGAGCGGCCTTGCCACCACATTGGAAGCGTCGAACCGCCCGCCCATGCCGGTTTCGAGCAGCAGGTAGTCCGCCTTCACTTCGGCGAACAGCTTCAGCGCCGCCGCGGTGGTGATCTCGAAAAAGGTGATCGGCTCGCCGCCGTTCGCCTGTTCGCAGAACTCCAGCGCCTGGTTGAGTTTTCGCGATGAAACGAGCTTGCCGGCCAGCCTTATGCGCTCATTGAAGCGCACCAGGTGGGGTGAAGTCATCACATGCACCTTCTTGCCCGAGGCCTCGAGGAAGGCGCGGAGGTAGGCGAGGGTCGAGCCCTTGCCGTTGGTGCCGGCGACATGGATGACCGGTGGCAGGTGATCCTGCGGGTTGCCGATCCGTTCGAGCAGGCGCAACTCGCGATCGAGCTTGAGGTCGATAAGCTTCGGATGCAGCTTGAGCAGCCGCTTCAGGATAGCGTCGGTGCGGGACACGGGAACCAGATTCTCGAACAGCAGCATGGCGCGCTTCTAGAGTATTTCTCCGTTTCGTTGAAACGCGGAAATACTCTTACCTTTTGATTTGGTCGCGCATTCGAACCGGAACAGTCTGCAACTTTTCCTGAAAGCGCTCCAGCACCCGGTTCTCACGTGATGAAGAGGCCGGCCCTACTCGGCGTGTGCGGCTTCCGGCATGCCGACGAGGTCGTCACCGGCATTGGCGGCAACCGGCGTCGCGAGGCGCGCCGGGGCAGTTTCGCTCAGCTCTTCGCGCTGCGGCGACTTGGTGAGGATGCCGACCAGCGAGCCGATGGTCTCGCGCAGGTTGTGCCGGTGCACCACCATATCGATCATGCCGTGCTCGTAGAGATACTCCGAACGCTGGAACCCTTTGGGCAGCTTCTCGCGAATGGTCTGCTCGATGACGCGCGGACCGGCAAAGCCGATCAGCGCCCCAGGCTCGGCGAGGTGCACGTCGCCCAGCATGGCATAGGAAGCGGTGACGCCGCCGGTGGTCGGGTTGGTGAACACCACGATGAAGGGCAGTCCGGCTTCGCGCAGGCGCAACACCGCCACCGTGGTGCGCGGCATCTGCATCAGCGACAGCACACCTTCCTGCATCCGGGCGCCGCCCGAGGAGACGAACAGGATGAACGGCGTGTGCTTGCTTGCCGCGGTCTCGAGCCCGGTGACGATGGCGGAACCCGCGGCCATCCCGAGCGAGCCGCCCATGAAGTCGAAATCCTGCACGCCGACCGTGACCGGCTGACCGAAGAGTTCGCCCGTCGCCACGGTGACGGCGTCGTCGGTGCCGGTCTTCAGCCGGCTTTCCTTAAGGCGGTCGGCATAGCGCTTGCTGTCGCGGAACTTCAGCGGGTCATGCGGCACGGACGGCAGCGGCACGGCGTCGTATTTGCCCTCGTCGAGGAAGGTGGCGAGCCGGTCCGAGGCCTTGATCTTCATGTGGTAGCCGGAGTTCGGCACCACCCACATATTGGCTTCGAGATCGCGATAGAACACCATCTCGCCCGACTCCGGATCCTTGACCCAGAGGTTCTCCGATCCGGTATCCTTCGGCTTGAGGAAGGAGCGGATACGGGGGCGGACGACGTTGTTGATCCAGTTCATTGCCTAGCCTGTGAAGCTGCCGCTTGCGGATGCGCGTCGCATCCATCGCGGGCCTATATGGTGATTGTGGCGAATATTATCAGCATCGGCAGGCGTGGTTAAGCCACGCTGCCGCATTGGCAACCGGATTTGGGTCGCCAGTCCCTGCTGCTCAGGCTGCGGCCTTGGCGCGCCTTACGCCGCTGGCGAGCCCGGCCACCATGGTGGTCACCGCCGCGACGGTGCCGGCGGTGGCCTTGCCCTGGTCGAGCGAGCCGAGCACCGCATTGCAGATCGCGGTGCCTACCGCCACCCCATCGGACTCGCGGCCGAAGGTGGCCGCGTCATCGGCGGTCTTGATGCCGAACCCGACCACCACCGGCAGGTCGGTATGCCCCTTGATCCGTTGCACCGCGGCGCCCACGGAGTTGGTCGCCTTGATGGTGCCGCCGGTGATGCCGTTCATCGAGACGTAGTAGACAAAGCCCGAGGTGTTGTTGAGCACCGCCGGCAGCCGCGCATCGTCGGTGGTCGGAGTGGCGAGGCGGATGAAGTTGAGGCCGGCCTTGAGCGCCGGCAGGCAGAGCTCGTCATCCTCCTCCGGCGGCAGGTCGACGACGATCAGCCCGTCGACCCCGGCAGCCCGGGCGGCGGCGAGGAAGGCATCGACGCCGAAAATGTAGATCGGGTTGTAGTAGCCCATCAGCACGATGGGGGTCTCATTATCCTTGCGGCGGAAGGCCTCGACCATCGCCAGCGTCTTCTTCATCGTCTGCCCGGCAGCAAGGGCGCGCTGGCCGGCGGCCTGCACGCCCGGACCATCCGCCATGGGGTCGGAGAACGGCATGCCCAGTTCGATGATGTCGGCGCCGGCGGCGGGCAGCGCCTCGAGGATGGCCTGCGCGGTGGCGAGATCTGGATCGCCGGCCATGGTGTAGGTGACGAGCGCCGGGCGGCCCTCGGCGGCGCATTTGGCGAAACGCGCCGGGATACGGGTGGTCATCAGCTGTTCATCCCCAGATAGCGGCCGACACTCTCGACATCCTTGTCGCCGCGCCCGGAGAGACAGAGCACGATGGTCTCGTCCTTGCCCATGGTCGGCGCGACCTTCATCAGCTGCGCCAGGCCATGGGCGCTTTCGAGCGCCGGAATGATGCCTTCGAGCCGGGTGCAGAGCTGGAACGCCTCGAGCGCTTCCTTGTCGGTGATCGGCGCGTAGGTGACGCGCCCGGTGTCGTGCAGGTAGGAGTGCTCGGGGCCGACGCCGGGATAGTCGAGGCCGGCAGAAATCGAGTGCCCCTCGAGAATCTGGCCGTCGGCATCCTGCAACAGGTAGGTGCGATTGCCGTGCAGCACGCCCGGGCGGCCGCCGGTCATCGACGCGGCGTGACCGTTCTCGACCTCGATGCCATGGCCGCCGGCTTCAGCGCCATAGAGCTTGACCGAGGGATCGTCGAGGAAGGCATGGAACGTGCCGATGGCGTTGGAACCGCCGCCGACGCAGGCGACCACCGCGTCGGGCAGCCTGCCGGTCTCGGCCGCAATCTGCGCCTTGATCTCCTCGCCGATCACCGACTGGAAGTTGCGCACCATTTCCGGATAGGGGTGCGGGCCGGCGGCGGTGCCGATCAGATAGTAGGTGGTCTCGACATTGGTGACCCAGTCGCGCAACGCCTCGTTCATGGCGTCCTTGAGGGTGCCGGCGCCGGCGGTGACCGGACGGACCTCGGCGCCCAGCATCTTCATGCGCAACACGTTGGGGTATTGCCGCTCGACGTCGGTAGCGCCCATGAACACCACGCAGGGCAGGTCGAACTTGGCGCAGACGGTGGCCGTCGCCACGCCGTGCTGGCCGGCGCCGGTCTCGGCGATGATGCGGGTCTTGCCCATGCGCTTGGCGAGCAGGATCTGGCCGAGCGTGTTGTTGATCTTGTGCGAGCCGGTGTGGTTCAGCTCTTCGCGCTTGAAATAGACCTTGGCGCCACCGAGTTGCTCGGTCAGCCGCTCGGCGAAATAGAGCGGCGAAGGGCGGCCGACATAGTGGGTCGCGAGGTGCTTGATCTCGGCCTGGAACTCCGGATCCGCCTGCGCTGCGCGATAGGCCTTCTCGAGATCGAGGATCAGCGGCATCAGCGTTTCGGCGACGAAACGGCCGCCATAGAGCCCAAAGCGACCCTGCTCGTCGGGGCCGTTGCGAAGGGAATTGGCCCCGGTCGCGGTCACTGCTGAACTCCTACCCGTGTGCGGCTCGCGCCTTGTCGATGAAAGCCCGGATCAACGCCGCGTCCTTGACGCCGGGCGCGGTCTCGACGCCGGAAGAGACATCGACAGCCATCGGTCGTACGGCCCGGATTGCCTCGCCCACCGTCTCGGGCGTGAGACCCCCGGAAAGCATGAATGGAAGGCCGGGGTCAAGCGCCTTGAGCAGGCTCCAGTCGAACGGCACGCCATGCCCGCCGGTGCGGTCGGCGCCCTTGGGCGCCTTGGCGTCGAGCAGGATGCGATCGGCGATTTCGGCGAAGTCGGCGACATGCGCCACATCCTCGGCAGTGCTGATGCCGATGGCCTTCATGATCGCGATGCCGGCCTCGTCGCGGATCGCCTCGACCCGGTGCGGCGTCTCCGGTCCATGCAACTGGATCCAATCCGGTGACAGAGCCGCGATTTCCATGACACAGGAATTGTCCGGGTTGACCAGCACCACGCAGGTTTCGATGCGGCCGCGCGCTGCCGAGATCAGCTCCTGCAGCGTTTCGAGGTCGACGTGCCGGGGGCTGCGCTCGAAATGCATGAAGCCGACGATATCGGCGCCCGCGTCGATGGCTGCGTCGAGCAGTGCCGGGGTCCTGATGCCGCAGATCTTGACGATGAGGGGGTCGGACATGTGCCTTGGGTCAGTTGGGAACGAAATCTTCAGCGCCCAGGGCCGGCGGCTCGGGCGAGCGGCGGGCCACCTCGAGCTCGCGATGCAGCCGTTCGGTCTCGCGCTTGAAATGGCGTTCGTCACGCCGATGCGGGCCCTGGGCGAACCAGGTGGCGACACCGCCCAGCAGCACGCCGACCAGCAGCACGGCGAACAGCACCAAGAACAGCGGCACGCCAACGCCCGGCGAACTCAGCGCTTCGACCGGGGCGAACGGGTTGAAATTCACCACCACCAGCTGGCGGTTGGCCAGGGCGAACACGATCAGCACCGCGCAAAGCGGCACCAGCACGAACCAGCCGACAATGCGCCTAATCATCGGAAACGCCAGACATCATCCCGCGCGATTGATCCGCTCACGGATTTCCTTGCCGGCCTTGAATTGCGGCACGTACTTTTCGCCCACGTCGACGGTTTCGCCGGTGCGGGGGTTGCGACCAACGCGGGCCGGTCGGTTCTTGACCGAAAAGGCGCCGAAGCCGCGCAGTTCGACGCGGTCGCCACGGGCCATCGCATCGCCGACCTCGTCGAGGATGGCGTTCACGATGTTCTCGATATCACGCTGAAACAGATGCGGATTCTCTTCGGACAGTCGCTGCACGAGTTCGGACTTGATCATACCGCCCCCCGGCGCACTCCTTGGGTCGATGGGTTCACATCGCTGGGTTAGCCTGCCAAAGCGAGACCAACCCGTCAAGGGACATCGCCCCGTCGACGCTGGAGCGCATCACCTGGGCGGCGCTTTGGCCCAGCCAGCGGGTGATCCCCAACCAGCCTTCCGCCGGCAACGGAAAGTAATCGACGACCGGCAGGTCGGCGGCGATGGATTTGTCGGTCTCGAGCCAAGTAATCGCCTCGGCTTCGCCGCCGATCGCATCGATCAGCCTGGCGTCGACGCCCTGGCGGCCGGTGATGATGCGCCCATCGGCCAAGGCCAGAGCCTCTGGCCGCGGAATGGCGCGCCGCTCGGCCACGATATCGACGAACCACTCGAACGAATCGTTGACCAGCGATTGCAGCGAGGCCCGCACCTCGCCCTGCATCGGCTCGTTGATATCCGGCTCGGCCTTGAGCGGTCCGGTCTGTACCTTGTCGAAATTGACCCCGATGGTATCGAGGAGCTTGCCCGCATCGACATGCTGGTAGAGCACGCCGATCGAGCCGACGATCGACAGCCGGCGGGCGAAGATGCGATCGGTCCCGATGGCGGTCATGTAGGCGGCGGAGGCGCCCAGCTCGCTGATCACCGCCACCACCGGCTTTTTGGCGCGCAGGGCGCCGAGCGCTTCATAGAGCTCCTCGCCGCCGGCCGTGGTGCCGCCCGGCGAATTGATCGCGACGATCACCGCCTTGACCGCATCGTCTTCGGCAAGCTTGTCGAGGATCTTGAGGCGGGCCGGGTCGGTCATGATGGTGCCGGTGATGCTGACCCGGGCGATGCGATCACCCGGACCGCCCTGCTCCATGGCGAAGCGGCCGACGATGGCCAGCACCGCGGCGGCGAGCGCGAGGAAAAACAGCACGCGCCACAACCGGCGCGACCGGCGCAGACGCGCGTTGGCAGGGATCAGGTGCGCGCTGTCGCTGGAAGTATCAGTCATCTGGGCCTCATGCTGGACCAGCGAGGTAACCCGCAGGCCGCGGCAAATGCAAGGCGGGAACCCTATGCAGCGCCTGTCGGCGAACGTACCACCGGCAACGCCTCAAACTCGGTGTCATCCCTGCGAAAGCAGGGACCCAAGTCACAGCCCGCGCAAGTGGATAGATGGGTCCGTTAGACTCACAAACGAAGTGCAACAGCCTGCTAAGGTCATGTTGCAATGGGAACCTATTATGAGCAGCTCTCGCTGGACGAGAGAAGTGCGATTGCCTGTCTTCGAGCAGAGGGGCATTCGCTCGGGAAAATCGCTACGCGTTTGGATCGCCCGGCATCGACGATCAGTCGGGAGCTGAATCGCAACAGCGGTGTGCAAGTGGGCTACAAGCCGGCCTATGCCGACGAGCAGGCCCGGGCGCGGCGCTGGCGGGGCAGCCGGCTGGCGCGTCAGCCGGTCCTACGCCAGTTCGTGCTGGACCGCCTTGCAATGGGATGGTCGCCCGAACAGATCTCAGGACGGCTGACGCAGGGCAACTCTAGCATGCGCATCAGCCATGAGAGCATCTATCGTTTCATCTATGCCCAGATCCGGCGCACCAACCGCTACGAGTGGCGCCACTATCTGCCGCAAGCCAAGAGCAAGCGTGGCTGGCGCCGCCGGCCGCACCGCCCCATGGAGCATATCAAGGACCGCGTCTCGATCGATTGCCGGCCGGCGCACGTCAACAACCGTCGTCAGTGCGGGCACTGGGAGGCCGACCTGCTGCATCCGCGCAAATCCGGCGCCGCCATCCTGGTGGTTCAGGAGCGCAGCACCCGCTTCATCCTGCTCGCCAAGCAGCCAAGCAAGCATGCCCAGCTCGTCGTCGACCGCATCAAGTGCTGGTTCAGTGCCCTGCCGCCGCAAATGCGCCGCTCCCTCACCCAGGACAACGGCACCGAGTTCTTCGAGCATCATCAGCTCAACCCGGGCGGCATCGATACCTACTTCTGCGATCCCCATAGTCCCTGGCAGAAGGGCGGCGTCGAAAACGCCAATGGCCGGTTGCGCCGGTACATCCCGCGCGGAACCGATCCCGGCAGCTTCTCTGACGAGCACCTGCAGGAACTCGCCAACGACCTCAACAATACGCCACGCAAATGCCTCGGCTTCAAAACCCCAGCCGAGGTCTTCTCAAAACGCCTGTTGCACTTGAAATGTGAATCCACCTCCCTGCTTTCGCAGGGATGACAGCCGGTGGGTGGGCACGATCGCAACCGAGCGCGCATGGGCGGGTGACACGGTGGATGGGGGAAGGCCATTGCCCCACAGTCTCCCCTACACCTTCAGCCGCTGTCGCTCGGTCTGGATGAAGCCGGCGAGGTGATCGGCCTCGAACAGGGTCAAAGCCCTGCCCTGCTGCAGCAGCCGGTCGCGTTCGGATTTGCCCAGCGCCGCCTCGAGCGTGGCGGAGAGGCGGTTGCGCTGCATCTCCTCGGTGGCCTGGCGCCCATCGATCCAGCCTTCGAAACTCTTGTCGGTGAAGCCGACCAGCAGCGCCGCGACATCGAACGACCCGCGCGTCGCCAGCAGTTCTGCGGCATTCTGCAACAGGCACCAGTGCCACTGCCCACCATCACGCGGCACGATCTCGGCCGCTTCGTAGAGCGGCGCCACGGCGCCGTCGAAATCGCCCAGCGCCATGCGGTAAGCGGCGTTGTTGTTGAGGTGGAAACCGAGCAGCAGGCTGCGGCCGGCTGCCCGCAGCTCCGGCATGATCTGGTTGGAAAGCGACAGCGACCGCACCGTGTCGCCGCCCTTGTGCAGCATCTCGGCCAGGTTCATCACCGAGCGGAAGCGGCCCTTGGGGTTGCCGACATCGAGATGCATCGCAAGCCCGGCCTCGGCGCGGGCCAGCCCCGAGATGGTGTCGCCGCGGGTCCAGGCCTGGGTGCCGATGCCAACCAGCGCCCAGGATTTCACCTTGCTGGGCGGCATGTCGGCGATCAGCGTCTCGAGCTCGGCGACCAGCGGCTCGGCGTCGCCCTGGTGATGGAAGAAGATGGTGATCCAGGCGGTGAGCACCAGGGCCTGAGCGTAGCGCAGCCGGTCGCCGCTCTGGCGGAACCAGGCCAGGGCCGGCTCGAGGCCCTGCCAGGCGCGGACGTCCATGGCGTTGTAGCGGCCGATCTCGCCCAGCGCCAATTCCAACCGGGCGGCGGCCTCGGGTGGCACGGCGCCGACCAGCGACATGCCGGCCTCGATGGTGGCCAGACCCTCGGCGCCGAGTTGCTCTTCCATGAAGTAGCGGTAGGAGCCGGCGGCGAGCTCGACATAGGTGGGCCAGTCGGCGCGGGTCTTGGTCCAGGCCAAAGCGGCCCGGAGGTTGTCGCCGTCGGGGCGGTAGATCTGGTCCCAGCGCTCATCGGGCAGCACCTCCCAGCGCAGCACGCTGTCGGCGAACAGGTCGCGGATGTAGGCGGCATGCCGGTCGCGGGTCAGGACGTCCTCGCCAGCTTCGGCCAGCTTGTCGAGCGCGAAGTGCCGGGTGGAATCGAGCAGCCGATAGCGGGCCCGGTCCTGGCCGTCGCGCACCACGAGCGAGCGGCGCACCAGTTCGGCGACGCGGGCCTCGGCCCCCTCGCCGGCCACCGCGTTGACGGCGGGGATGGAGAAGCTGCCCTGGAACACGCCGAGCGCCCGCAAGGTGCGCTGATCGTCAGGCTCGAGCAGATCGTAGCTCCAGGCGAGGGATGCGGCGAGCGAGCGGTGGCGCGGCAGCGCCGGATCCCAGTCGGCCTCGAGGCTCGCCAACTGCTGCTCGAGCTGCCGGTCGACCGTCTCGATGCCGACGGTCGCGGCGCGGGCGGCGGCCATCTTCAGCGCCAGCGCCACGCCGTCGAGGCGCCGGCACAGCCGGGCGACGATCGGCAGCTCGTCGGCGGAGAGCTTTTCGCCGAACGCCTCGTAGCAATAGGCGAGGAACTGCGCCGAAGCCGCATCGGCCAGCTCCCCCTCGCTGCTGACGGCGAAGGGGAGCAGCTTGAAGACATGCTCTTCGGGCAGGGCCAGCGGCACCTGCGAGGTCGCAAGGATGCGGATATGCGGAACCTCGGCGAGCAGCGTGCGAATGACGCGAGCCGCCGCGCCCCGCACATGTTCGCAATTGTCGAAGATCAGCACCGCCTCGGTCGGCCGCAGGTACTCGACGATCGACTCGAGCGAGCGGCTGCCGGCGCGGAACGGCACCGCGAGGGTCTGGATCAGCACGCTCTCGATGAACTCGCCGCTGCCGAGCGCTGCCAGATCGACCATCCAGACGCCGCCATCGACAGTGCCGAGCGTCTCGGCCACGGCCACCGCCAGCGTGGTCTTGCCGACCCCACCCGGCCCGAGGATGCTGACCAGCCTGTGCTGGTCGAGCAGCCGCGCCACGGCTTCGATTTCCGTTTCGCGCGCCACGCAGTCGGCGCGATAGCGCCCCAGGTTGCCGTCAACGCCGGCGGCGACGGGCAGCAGCGGCGGCTCGTCCTCGACTGGCACCGGGCCGACATACTTGTAGCCGCGGCCATGCACGGTGGCGATGAAACCTGCCCCAAGCGCCTTGCGCAGCGCCGACATATGGACCTGCAGGGTATTCTCCTCGACCACCACGCCGGGCCATACCGCATCGAACAGGGTGGACTTGTCGAGCAACTGGTTGGGCTGTGCCAGCAGGGCCTCGAGCAGGTCGAAGGAGCGGCCCGACAGCTCGATCGGCCCGTCGGGGCCGATGAGCTCGCGCTCGCGCGGCCGGATCCGGTAATCGCCAAAGCGTTTTTCCATCGCGCCACCATACCTGATTCAGCTCGATCAGGAGCGCTTCAGAACTCTTCAGGATTGCCCCAAGGACTGCCGCGCCGCTCGGAGCGATGATCGTCGCGTCAGATCCGAGGAGACCGACAAATGCTGTACCAGCCCAAGCCCCGCACCGCCGCGGTAATCGCCAGGAACGTTCTCGTCGCCATCGCCGGCGTACTCGTCGGCCTCGGCCGCAGCACTTCCGACGGCGCCTATCTCGACGGCATGCGCTCGAGCGAACTCGAAGACCTCGGCCTGCGCCGCGGCGACGACGGCAGCTACCGGACGTTCAGGTGAGCGGTCAATCGAGCCGGCGTACCATGTAGCGCGCGGCTTCCTCATAGCTCAAGAGCTTGCCGTAAAGCTCGGGGACCTCGGTGATCTCGAAGCCGTGGCGCTCCCAGAACGGGATCGAGCCGTTCACGGCGACCAGGGTCATGGTGGGATAGCCCTCGGCGCCGGCATGCTTGGCCAGCGCCTCGACGATCCTGGATGCCGCGCCGACCCGCCGGGTCACCGGCAAGAGACAGAGGTCGTGCAGGTAGTAAGTGTCGGGCTCGGCGGGCAGCGCCTTCAGCAAGGTGTTGAGCGGCGGCAGGGTGCCGTAGAGCCAGGGGTGGCTCAGCACATAGCCGGCCGGCTTGTCGCCGATTTCGAGCAGGTAGCAGCCGTTGCGGTAGAGCTTCAGGCGCTCGGCAAGCACCTCCGGCGTTTCGAAGAAATCGACATGCACGGTGTCGGCGATGCCCTGCACGGCAGGCAGGTCATAGCTGGTCATGGCGCGCCAGGCGACATCCTTCAGCAGCATGAAATTCCCCCAAACGAAGGGCCCGCACCTGGTGGTGCGAGCCCCGTAAAGGCAGGCCCGCGAGCGAATGACCGCTCGCGGAACAACTTACTTCTCGTCGCGGCCCTTGAGGGCGGCGCCCAGGATGTCGCCGAGCGAAGCGCCCGAGTCCGACGAACCATAGGCGGCCACGGCTTCCTTCTCCTCGGCGATTTCAAGCGCCTTGATGGAGAGCTGGATGCGCTGGGTCTTGCGATCGTACTGGGTGACGCGCGCGTCGACCTTCTCGCCCTTGCTGAACCGCTCCGGACGCTGGTCGTTGCGGTCACGCGACAGGTCGGCGCGGCGGATGAAGGCAGTCATCTCGGTGTCGTTGATGCGCACTTCGATGCCGCCATCGTTGACCTCGGTCACGGTGCCGGTCACCACGGAACCCTTGCGGATGCCGTCGCCGCCGGCATCGGCCACGTCGCCGACCGCCAGCTGCTTGATGCCGAGCGAGATACGCTCCTTCTCGACGTCGACGTCGAGCACCTTGGCCTGGACGATGTCGCCGCGGTTGTAAGCCTCGAGAGCCTGCTCACCCGGCTTCTGCCAGTCGAGGTCGGAGAGATGGACCATGCCGTCGACATCGCCATCGAGACCGATGAACAGACCGAACTCGGTCTTGTTCTTGACCTCGCCCTCGACAACGGTGCCCGAGGGGTACTTGTCGGCGAAGGTTTCCCAGGGGTTCGCAAGCGTCTGCTTGAGGCCCAGCGAGATACGGCGCTTCTCGGGATCGACCTCGAGCACCATCACTTCGACTTCCTGTGAGGTCGAGACGATCTTGCCCGGGTGGACGTTCTTCTTGGTCCAGCTCATCTCGGAGACGTGGATCAGGCCTTCGATGCCCGGCTCCAGCTCGACGAACGCACCGTAGTCAGTGATGTTGGTCACGCGGCCGGTGAACTTGGCGCCCACCGGGTACTTGGCGGCAATGCCATCCCACGGATCGGCCTGCAGCTGCTTCATGCCCAGCGAGATGCGGTGGCTCTCGTGGTTGATGCGGACGATCTGCACCTTGATGGTCTCGCCGATCGACAGCACTTCGGACGGGTGGTTGACCCGGCGCCAGGCGATGTCGGTGACGTGCAGCAGGCCGTCGATGCCGCCGAGGTCGACGAACGCACCGTAATCGGTGATGTTCTTGACCACGCCGTCGACGACCTGGCCTTCCTCGAGCTGCTGGACGATCTCGGAGCGCTGCTCAGCGCGGCTCTCTTCGAGGATCGCACGACGGGACACGACGATGTTGCCGCGGCGCTTGTCCATCTTCAGGATCTGGAACGGCTGCGGCACATTCATCAGCGGGCCGATGTCGCGGATCGGACGGATGTCCACCTGCGAGCGCGGCAGGAAGGCAACGGCGCCTTCGAGGTCGACGGTGAAGCCACCCTTGACCTGGTTGAAGATGATGCCTTCGACGCGCTGGTTGGCGTTGTACATCTCTTCGAGCTTGACCCAGCTCTCTTCGCGGCGAGCCTTCTCGCGCGACAGCACGGCCTCGCCGACGGCGTTCTCGACGCGATCGACATAGACTTCGACGACCGAGCCGACCTTGATGGTGCCGTCACGGCCGGCGGCGCCGAACTCCTTGAGCGCGATGCGCCCTTCGGTCTTCAGGCCGACGTCGATGATGGCGAGATCCTTCTCGATCGCCACGACGGTGCCCTTGACCACGGTCCCTTCCAGCGGCTCGTTCTCGAGGAACGAGTCCAGCAGCAGGGATTCGAAATCTTCCTTGGTAACAGTTTGAACTGCCAAACGACTTCTCCAATGCGCCCGGTGGCTTGAGGTTGAAAGGCCCGGTTGCCAATCGCCATGACGAGGCGATCCGGTGCGCTGGCGCGCGAGCCATTTGGGTTCAGGATTGGTTTCCGCTGCCGGCTCTTGGAACATGCCGGGGGACGAAAGCCGCAAGGTTTGGTTTTGAAGCCTAGAGCTTCGCCTTGCGCGCCATGACCCCGTCGACAATGGCGACGGCTGCGCGGAGTGCGGCCTCTATATCCAAGAGCGTGGTGTCCAGCAAGTGGGCATCGGCCGCAGGATAGAAGCCGCCATTGGGGTTGGCCATGTCTCGGGCGTCCCGCTGTTCTATCTGGTGATAGAGGGCGTAACGATCAACCACCTGGCCGCGGGCTTCGAACTGCCGGGCGCGGCGTTCCATGCGGGCCTTGCTGTCCGCCTGGATGAACAGCTTCACGTCGGCATCGGGCGCGATCTTGGTGCCGATGTCGCGGCCATCGAGTACGGCGCCGCCGGGCCGGGTGGCGAACTGGCGCTGGAAATCGAACAGGGCGGCGCGCACCTCGGCGATCACCGCAACCTTGCTGGCGAGCGCCCCGGCTTCGGCCGAGGACAGCACCGCGGGGTCGAGATGGGCGGTATCGACGGCACGGGCCGCGGCGATCGCCTTCGCCTCGAACTCGGGCGCGTTTTCATAGGCGGCGACAGCAAGGCCCACCGCCCGATAGAGCAGGCCGGTATCGAGATGCGGCAGGCCGTAATGCCGGGCGAGGCCCGCCGCCAGCGTGCCCTTGCCGGATGCCGCCGGCCCATCCACCGCGATGATCATTGCCCCTCCGCCTGGCGCCTCGACCGGCCCTCCCCTATCACGGCGTTCAGGCAGGCGGCCAGTACGGCGCCACGCTACCCCCAGGGATCGGTCGACGACGGCCGTATTTTCGGTTTGACAGGGCGAAACTTTCACCCTAACCGGACGTTTCCCTGCGGGTGGCCCCGCCTTTCTACACGAGGAAGCAATTGGCCAACGACGAACGCGGTACCAAACGCGAAGACCCCGATACCGGCAAGAAGTTCTACGATCTGAACAAGGATCCGATCGTCTCGCCCTACACCGGCAAGTCCTATCCGCGGTCCTATTTCGAGCAGAACGCCGTTGCGGCGGTGCGCGCCAAGGCCGCAGCCGAGCGTGACGACGAGGACGACGAGGAAGAGATCGAGACCGAGGATGCGGCCGAGCCCGGCGCGCCCGAGATCGTCTCGCTCGAGGATGCCGACGCCGAAGAGAGCGGCGGCGATGACGGTGAAGAGATTCCTGATGTCGAGGACGTCGAAGACGTCGAAGACATCGGCGACGACGACAGCGACGTGTTCCTCGAAGAGGATGAAGACGAGGACGAGAACCTCGACTTCGACGTCGGCGGCGGCGGGGACGAGCGCTGAGCGCAGCCCCGCGGCGCGGTTAAGGGCACGAAAAGTCGAGAACTTTTCCCCACCGCACAGCACCCGCGAAATACCGCTTGCATGCGAGGGGTGACGTGGGTAGATAGCACCGCGCTTCGACGGGAAACCGCCGCGGCGCATTCCCAAAGACACGATTTGCTCGTGTCGCCGGATGTGATCCCAAGGGATCGTTGATGGGGCCATAGCTCAGTTGGGAGAGCGCTTGAATGGCATTCAAGAGGTCGACGGTTCGATTCCGTTTGGCTCCACCAATCTTCCAAACCCCGGCCATTGCCGGGGTTTTGTTTTTTCGGCTGCCGAGGACGTGCACGGTCACAGGCAACGGCCGTTACGGCGTCTGGCCCCGCGGCCACATCAGGCGATGCAGCACGACCGCGAGCCCTGCTCCCAGCAGTTGCGCCGCAATGAACGCCGGCGCGTCCACCGGGCGCAGACCTGAGAAGGTGTTGGTGAAGGCGCGCGCGATCGTAACAGCCGGGTTGGCGAAGCTGGTGCTGGAGGTGAACCAGTAGGCCGAGATGATGTAGAGCCCCACCAGCCAGGCGACCGCGTCCGGACGTGCGCGGGCCCCGCCGAGAATAATGGTGACGAGGCCGAACGTGGCGACCACCTCGCCAAGCCACAGGCCCGGCCCGGTCCTTGCCTGCTCGCCCAGCTGCAGGGGAACGCCGAACATCGCGTGCGCAAGCATGGCCCCGAGAACCGCTCCGGTGATCTGAACCACGACGTAGGCCAGCGCCTCCCCTGCGGCGATCTTCCGCCGTGTCAGAAACGCGAGCGTCACCGCGGGGTTGAAATGCGCGCCCGACAGCGGCCCAAGCACGGTAATCAGCACAACCAGGATGGCGCCTGTCGGGATGGCATTCGCAAGCAGGGCCAGTGCACCGTCCGCCGTGAGCGACTCGGCCATGATCCCCGAGCCCACGACAGTGGCGACCAGCAACGTCGAACCAAGCGACTCGGCAAGGAGGCGCCGTCTGAGATCAGCCATGGCCGATGGAGCGCGATAGCAGCGCGGCGCTGGCGCAGATCGTGGCGGCCTGCCGGGTGGCGAGGATTGCCGCCGGCGCGTCGGTCCGGGCAATCCTCACGAAGCCCAGACGTTCGAAGAACGCCGCCGACGAGGTCGTCAGCAAGAATGCGTCGCGCGCGCCGGCCCGATACGCCGCTCCGATGAGGGCATTGGTGATGGCGCGCCCAATCCCGCGCCCGCGATGCTCCGGCAACACGACCACCGATCGGACAAGGGCATGACGCTCATGGGACTCGAACCCGCCATAGCCCACGACCTGACCGGCTTCATCGAACCGGAAGAACCGGCGCCCGGCCTCTGCCAGATCGTCGGTCGGCAAATCTGCCGCCACCAGCGCAGCCCGCAGTCCCATGTCCTCGCCCGTAACGGGATGTGGACGAAGCCCGCCCATCACGCTACCTGCGGCGACTGTACCGTGGAGCCATCCATGGCACCGATGCCGCGAAGCCTGGACGTCAGCGTCAGCCGGTCGATACTGGTGAGCGGCAGGTCGGTGAATGCGGCGATCCGGTTGCGCATGTAGCCGAGAGCCTGCTCGAAGGCGGCGCGCTGCTTGAACGCGGGACCGCCGACTGCCGCGGGGTCTTCGATACCCCAATGCGCAGTCATGGGGTGGCCCGGCCAGATCGGACAGGCCTCGCCCGCCGCCTGGTCGCACACGGTGAACACGAAATCCATCTTCGGCGCATCGGGGCCGCTGAACTCGTCCCATGCCTTGGAGCGGAGCCCTTCTGTAGAAATGCCGGCCGTCTTGAGCACCTCCAGCGACATGGGATGGACCTGGCCCTTGGGGTGGCTACCGGCCGAGTAGGCGCGGAAGCGGTCGCCGCCGACATGGTTGAGCAGCGCCTCCCCGAGGATCGAACGGGCCGAGTTGCCCGTGCACAGGAACAGGACATTGAACGGACGATCAGCAGGCACAGGCGGTCTCCTTGGCTGGCGCACAGCATGAGGCGGCAACGGCCGCTGCCGGGACACACACCTCGGGGCGGCCCTGGCAGCAGTCCCGCATGAGGAACTCCACCAGGCCGCTCAGGCCATCGTAATTGGCGGTGTAGATGATGGACCGGGACTCGCGCCGCGACTGCACCAGCCCGGCGCGTTCGAGATGAGACAGGTGGAAGGAGGCGCTCGACGACGAGGCGCCCACGGCCTCACCAAGGGCACCGGCGGCCATCCCGTCGGGACCGGCCACCACCAACGCTCGCACCATCTGCAGGCGGGTCGGCTGCGAAAGCGCGCCGAAGGCATCCAGGGCTTGCTGTTCTTCCAGTTTCATTTCAATATCTCAAGAATCATTGAAATAAGGATAGCGCAGGATGAACACCCACGCCAGCCCCCAAGTGGCGGCCGATACCTCCCTCACTCTCGTGCTCGCGATGCTGGAGCCGCACGACGCCAAAGCGCTGGTGTTCGAGTACGGCGGACGTCGCATCCAGCCCGGCTATCACGTCACCGAAATCAAGGCCGGCTCTTTCGTGACGCTCGATTGCGGCGGCAACCCCGATGCGTGGCAAGAAACCATCCTGCAGGTCGAGGACATCCCGGCGGTCGAGGGGCAGACGTTCCTCCAGGTCGGCAAGTTCAGGGGCATCCTCGCGCAGGTGGACCGCAAGGTCCGGCTCGCCGCCGATGCGCGCGTAACCATCGAAGTCAGCAGGCCGGATGAGGCCATGCAAATCTTCGACGTTGCGGCCATCGGCTTCACCGACACCGAGGCCATCGTCCGGTTGAGCGAGCGACCCGCAATCTGCAAGCCACGCCACCGGGCCGCTTCGGCCCAATCGCCCATCTGCTGCTCGCCTTCCGCTGCCGCCAAGTCGTCCTGCTGCTGAGCCATGACCGAGGCCACTTCCGAGCCGGGGCCTCTCCGGGGCGCCGGCAGTTTCATCACCGGCCTCGGCATCGCGCAAATCTGCTCGTGGGGCACGCTCTATTACGCGTTCCCGCAGATCGCAGCGGCGATGGAGCTCGAACTCGGATGGAGCAAGACCGAGCTCTATGGCGCGGCCACTGTCGGCTTGCTGCTTTCGGCTCTCGTGGCCGTCCCTGTCGGCACGGCCATAGACCGGGGTTACGGTCGTTGGATCATGTCCGGCGGCTCCGTCCTTGCCGGGCTGCTGCTGATCGCATGGGGCTGGGTGGGCAGCCTCGCGCTGTTCTACGTGCTCCTCGCGGGGGTCGGCGCGATGCAGGCGGCAACGCTTTATGAACCGGCCTTCGCGGTGATCGCGCGCCGGGCCGGACCACATTCCGCTCGTAACGGCATCACTGCGCTCACTCTGTGGGGAGGCTTCGCATCCACCGTGTTCATTCCGCTCACCCAGATCCTGCTGGATCAGATGGGCTGGCGGCTGACGCTGGAAGTGCTGGGCGCGACGAACATCGTCGTTTGCGGGGCGCTCTACTACGCCGTCATCGACCCGAGGCGCGACCAGTATCGTCCGCCGCCCCATGAGGATGGAGCGCGCCAGCCGATCCGTGCCGCTATGCGCCAGCCGGTGTTCTGGGGTCTGGCGGCGGCTTTCACTTTGTTCACTGCAACTTTCTCGGCCTTCACCTACCACCTCTATCCGATCATGCTGGAGCGCGGTTTTACCGCCCAGTCTGTGGTCTTTGCCATGGCGTTCATCGGCCCGGCGCAGGTAGCCGGCCGCATCCTGGTGAGGATATTCATGCCATCCGTCAGCGCGAGGCGCCTCGGATCCGTGGTGGTGGTTGGTTTCCCGATTGCCATGGGCCTGCTCCTGGTGGGACCGCCCCTGCTATGGGTGGTATGCGCTGTCGCGCTCATCTATGGCGCCGCCAACGGGATCATGACCATCGTCCGGGGCATCGCCATTCCGGAGATGGTCTCCCGCGACGGATACGGGGCGATCAACGGCGCTCTTGCTGTCCCCATGGTGCTGGCAAGAGCGTTGTCGCCGCTCGCCGCTGCCTGGCTGTGGGCGCTCAGCGGGTCCTACGCCGGGGTGCTCATGGCCTTGGTTGCCCTCGCCATGACAATGGCCGGAGCCTTCTGGTGGGCTGCTACCCGTCCGCCTCGCGCTTAACGAAAAAGGCGAGGAGCCGGGACGCGCTCCTCGCCTTACGGCCGACGACTGTCGGGAGGATCAGCTGGCGGCGATGGCGGTGGCCTGGTTGACCTTGCCATTGACGGTGTAGGTGATCGTGACCTTCTCGCCGACCTTCAGCTTGGAGAAGTCGCACTTGGGCGCGAACTGGTAGACCGCCTTGTCGGCAAGCGTCACGGTACAGGCTTTGCTGTCCATCGACTGGATCGCGCCCTTGGCAGTGGAGGGAGCGGCGAGCGCCACCGAGGACACACCGACGGAGGCAACCAGCATCAGGGGAATGAGAAACTTGCGCATTGACGATCTCCTTGTTCGTCCGGTTCCACCGCGTCTCTGACTGGAGGAGGCGGGGGCCGATGCGTTTTGCAGCGGCGAGACGGAGGTTGGGCCCGGCTGCTTGCCTGCCCCTTTCCCGAAACTTACTTATTCGTAAGCCCGCGGCGGTGCGCGTTGCGACAGCAAAAAGGCGAGGAACCCGAAGGGGCTCCTCGCCTGACTGCCTGTCGACGATGGGGAGACGGATCAGGCAGCGGTAATCGCCGTGGCCTTCCGCAGCTTGCCGCTGACGGTATAGGTGATGGCGACCTTCTCGCCGGCTTTCAGCTTCGAAAAATCGCACTTGGGCGCAAACTGGAAGACGGCCTTGTCGGCGAGCGTGACGGTGCAGGCCTTGCTGTCGAGGGAACGGATGGATCCGTGAGCGATGCTGGGTGCCGCGAGCGCGACCGAGGATGCACCCACGGAAGCGACCAGCATCACGGGAATGAGGAACTTGCGCATAACGATCTCCATTTGGTCAGATACGCCACGCGGCTGAGCAAGGTGGCGGCCGGTGCGTGGTGCAGCGGCGGGCGAAAATCTGTGGTCGACCAATTGCTCCGTCCTTTCCCGAAACTTACTTATTCGTAAGCCGACAAGCGGGCGCCGCCGGTATAGGGTTATGCAGGCGTCAGGTCCGCCCGGACGCGGCGCCGTCGTCTCGAAGAGGTTACACGGTGAAGGTCGTTGTCGCAGAAGACGACCGGACGTCGTCCGATTTCATCCGCAAAGGCCTGGCGCAGCAGGGGCACAGCGTCGAATCGGTATTCGACGGGCGCGATGCGCTGACCTTCTGCCTCTACAACAGTTGCGACGTGCTGGTGCTCGACCGGATGATGCCCGGCATGGACGGGTTGTCGGTGGCCAAGGCGCTCAGGGCCTCTGGACGCACCATGCCGATCCTGTTCCTCACCTCGATGGGCGATGTCGAGGACCGCGTGGAAGGGCTGATGGCGGGAGGCGACGACTACCTGGTGAAGCCCTTCCACTTCTCCGAGCTGATGGCGCGGCTGACCGTGCTGGCGCGCCGACCCCAGGCAGCCGAGGTCTCGACGCGGCTCAGCGTGCACGACCTCGAGCTCGACCTGATGGCCCATACCGCGACACGCGCCGGAACGCGCATCGAACTGCAGGCCAAGGAATTCGCCATCCTGGCGCTGCTGATGCGCAATGCCGGCCGCATCGTCACCAAGACCATGCTGCTCGAACAGGTCTGGGACTTCAATTTCGACCCGCAGACCACGGTCGTCGAAACCCATATGAGCCGGCTGAGGACCAAGGTCGACAAGCCGTTCGAGGTGGCGCTGATCCACACCACGCGCAATACCGGCTACTCGATCCATGCACCGCGTCAGTAGCATCCTCGCCGGGGCCGCGTTCCGCTCGGCGCTGATGTCGCTGTTGCTGTTTCTGGCGGTGTTCTTCGTCGCCGGCGTGGTGATCGTCAGCCAGACCCGCAGCGAGGCGGAAAGCGAGATCCGGGCACTGGTCAGCAACGAATTCGAGCTGTTCCGCGACGCGGCGGGCAACATGAACGACCTGAAGCAACTGGTAGACAGCTCCGCCGAGTCGGCCGGCCCGCGTTTCTTCGTGGTCGCCCTGTACAAGCCCGACGGCACGCTGCTCGCCGGCGACGACATTCCGCGGCCGGCGAAGCTGGGCTGGAGCACGATCTCGTCGGCGATCAACGCCACGACGCCGTCGGAACAGTATCTGGCGCTGACCGAGGAGATCGGCGGCAACCGGGTGACTTTCGGACGGACGCTGTATTTTGTCGAAGTCGGCTCGACGGCGCTGTGGCGGGCGCTGATGCTGGCGAGCATCGTGGTCGGCATCGGGGCGCTGGGGATCGGCTACTTCGCCAGCCACGGCGTTTCGGCCAAGCTCGACCGCATGGCGGCAACCCTCGAGCGGGTGGCGCGGGGCGATAGCCGGGCCCGCCTGCCGGTCGGCCGCTCCAACGACCAGGTGGACCGGGTATCGGCGCAGATGAATGCGCATCTCGACCGGCTGAGCGACCTGGTCGGCACCATGCGCAATACCGTGATCTCGATCGCCCACGACCTGAAGTCGCCGCTCAGCCGGGCCTATATCCTGCTGCAGGAGACCGAGGATGCGCCCGACGAGGCCGAACGCGCCAAGCTGCTCGAGGAAGCGCAGACCGAGATCGAACGGCTCAACGGCATCTTCGATACGGTGCTGAGGATTTCGCGGATCGAGTCCTCCGACGACCAGTCCGGCTTTGCCTCGTTCTCGGCGCAGGAACTGGTGAGCGAGACGCTGCAGACCTTCGAGCCGGTGGTGGAGGAGGCCAGCCAGGTCCTGGTCGCGGCGCAGGGCAACGACGATGCCACCATCGTGGGCGACCGGCGGATGGTGGTGCAGATGCTGGTCAACCTCATCACCAATGCCTCGCGCTACAGCCCGCCGGGCGCACGCATCGAACTGGCGGCCGGGATCGAGGACCACCATCCGATTCTGGTGGTGGCCGATAACGGCCCGGGCATTCCCGCCGACCACCGCCAGGCGGTGTTCGAACCGTTCCGGCGGCTCAACCCGGAGCGCGACGAGAAGGGTTCCGGACTGGGGTTGGCGCTGGTGCAGGCGATCGCTACCCGGCATCGCGCCACGGTGCGGCTCGAGGATAACCAGCCCGGGCTGCGCGTGGTGGTCCGCTTCCCGGCTATGGAGCCGGCGAGCTGACGTCTTCACGACCGGGCTGCATCGGTGTGTTCCGGCCGTTGGTGAAAATGGTCCAGCGTTTCACCATTGGATGGGCATCGGCGAGACGGCGTCCTACCACAGGGTCATGCCCGTGAAAGCGGGAACCTCCGTTTTCTCGCCTGCGGCATGATCCTCAAATGGAGTTTTCCGCGGTCTCGCGCGCAGGCGCCAGGCAGGCGCGGCTCTCGCATGCGTCCCGTGGTCGACGCGGCACCTCCCCAGTTTGAGAATTTGTAAGCTTGACGACAAGGCAGGGCAAATCCGGGCCGCCATAACCGCCGGCGTCGATGCAGCACGCACCGGCCGCCGGCGCTCCCTGCCGTCGACGCGCAACATCATGCGGATTTCCTCAAATGAACAAGCTCTCGAACCTCTCTGTCCTCGCCCTCGTCGCCATCGTCGCGGCCGGTCCGGTGCTCGCGGCAACGCCGAAATTCGTCAATGGCGCGCCCGGCACAGCGATCAGCGTCGACGATTTCGCCAGCCAGCTGGGCAGCTTCAACGCCAAGGACGTCACCGACCTGCTCGGCGCCAAGAGCGTGACGGTCTACAACTACAATACCGCCTGGACCACGAAGTCGGGCAAGGCGGTCGACCTGCTGACCGAGGATGCACAGAGCATCGGGCTGCTGCGCGAGGCGCTCAACAAGAACCCCGCTGCGGTGAAGCTCCTGACCGAGAACAAGATCAAGGTCGACCAGGTGGTCGACATCATCGATGTCGGCGGCAACGTGCAGCTCTATATCCAGTAACAGGCGTGGCGGACCCGCCCCCGGGGCGGCATCCGTCAGCGCTTCGGCAGTCGGTTCGTGATCGAACCGGCAATGGCGGCCAGGGCGTGAGAGCACGACCTGGCCGCATCGATTCCTGCCCAATCTGCGGAGCGGCCCGGATCGGTGCGGGCATCCGTGCACGGCGTACGGCCGCCGCGCTGCCGCCTCTCGACAGGCGGCGCCATACCGCCTATATCGCGCGCCCCGCTGCCGGCTCGTCCGTGCAGCTTTCGGCACAGCTTGTGGAGACGAGAATGGCGCGAACCCATTGCGGCATGGATTTCGGCACTTCCAATTCCACCCTTGCGGCGGCCGGCGGCAACCTGCCGCCGCGGTTGCTGCCCCTGGAAGACGGCAAGCCGACGATTCCCTCGGCGATCTTTTTCTCGTTCGAGGAGGATCGGACGTTCTTCGGCCGGCAGGCGGTCAGCGAATATGTCACCGGAGCCGATGGGCGGCTGATGCGCTCGATCAAGAGTGTGCTGGGCACCTCGCTGTTCAACGATACGACGCGGGTGAAGCGCGAGGCGTTGAAGTTCTCCGATATCCTGGGGCGGTTCATTGCCGAGCTGAAGCGACGCGCCGAGGCCTCGCTGGGGCACGAGATCGAAGACATCGTCTGCGGCCGGCCGGTGCGCTTCGTCGACGACGACGACAGAGCCGATGCCGAGGCGCAGCGACAACTGCTGGGCGCCGTCCAGGCGCAGGGGTTTCGCCACATCGAGTTCCAGTTCGAGCCGATCGCCGCGGCGCTCGACTACGAGCAGCAGGTGAGCGGCGAAGAGCTCGGGCTGGTTGCCGATATCGGTGGCGGCACGTCGGACTTCACGGTGATCCGCCTCTCGCCGGAGCGGGCCCGGCGGGCCGACCGCAAGGTCGATATTCTCGCCACGGCGGGGGTGCATATCGGCGGCACCGATTTCGACCGGCTGCTGTCGCTCAAGCAGGTGATGCCGCTGATGGGCTATGGCACCGAGACGGCGGACGGCAAGCGCCCCCTGCCCTCGGCGCCCTATTACGACCTCGCGACCTGGCACCGCATCAACCGGCTCTACAACCAGAAGACGCTGCTCGAACTGCATTCGACCTTGCAGGAAGCGCAGTTCCCCGATCTGGTCAGCATGCTGATCGCCCTGGTCGAGGACCGGCAGGGCCATCGCCTCGCCGGCCGGGTCGAGGAAGCCAAGATCGCGCTCAGCGAGGCGCCGCAGACCGAGTTCCGCTTCGCGACCCGCGACGTCAAACTCGAGACGCCGATCACCATAGAGCAGCTGCATGCGGCGCTCGAAGGCGCCACCGCCTCGATCGCCGCCGCCATCGGCAGGACGCTGAGCGCGGCGGGGGTGTCGGGTGAGCGGATCGACACGCTGATCCTCACCGGCGGTTCTACCCGCGTGCCGGCGGTGGGCGACATGCTGCGGGCCTTGTTCCCCGCCGCCAAGGCGGTCGAAACCGATGCTTTCGGCAGCGTCGGACTGGGGTTGTCGCTCGAGGCGGCGCGGCGCTTCGGTTGAGCGCTGCCGGCCGGGCGGCCTTCACGCCGCTCGTTCCTCGAGCCCACCGAAAGCGGCGGCGTAGATATCGACCAGAGTGCGGGCGCGCTCCATGGCCACGCCCCGCCCTTCGCGCAGCAGGGCGGTCGCCTTGGTCGGCAGCACCGCGCCGGTGCCTGGTTCCATCAGGATGGCATGCCACTGGGCAGCACGCGTCACGCGGATGGTGTAGCCGCGATAGCTATCGTCCAATGCGTAGTCCCCCGCGTAGTTGTACGAGCCCGGAATGCGAGGCTGCACTGGTGGTTCCCGTCGCTCAACGAGCGCTCCATCACAACTGGCGCGTGGTGTGGATTATGGGGAGAACATCAAATGTGATCGGCGCTGTCATGCTTTCGGGAAAATCGTCCCGCCGCAGCCCTTCGCTTCCGCCGCGATGACCGCCCGGTTCATCGCCGCTTCAGCCGCGCGGGCGCACTCTCTCGCTCGGCACACAGGGAGCATTCCGATGTCCAGGTCACTCATGCTCGGCGCCGCTCTGGCGGCTCTATTGACGATTCCCGCTGCCGCCGCGGAGGTCGAGCTCGACGCCGGCGAAAGCGGACAGACCGAGTTCGTCACGCCCTCGGGCAATATCGGCTGCATCGTCACTCCGGAAGGCGGCACCGAGGTCTATCAGCCCGAAAGCGGCGGTCCCGAAATCATCTGCGACCGCGTCGAGCCGGACTATGTCCGCGTCGTGCTTGCCGACGATGAGGCCGAAGAGCTCGACGAGGTTGCCGACCCCAGTTGCTGCGGGGCCGAACAGGTGCTGCACTACGGCGAGTGGGCGTCGATCGAAGGCTTCGTGTGCTACTCCAGGAGAACCGGCCTCACCTGCACGACCGAAGACGAAACCCACGGTTTCAAGATGGCCCGCGCCGGCATCGAAACCTGGTGAAGCGCCCTACAGAAAATCCTCGCGCCGCGGCGTGAAGCTGTCGATCAGTTTACCCGCCTCCAGCGCCTTGACCCCATGCACCAGACCCGAGGGCACGATATAGGCCCCGCCCTTGCCGATGGTCTGGGTGACGCCATCGATGGTCACCTCGAACACCCCCTCGGCGACGTAGCTGGTCTGCAGGTGCGGGTGCGAGTGGAGCCCGCCGATACCGCCCTGCTCGAAGGTGAACTCCACCAGCATCAGTTCGGGCAGGTCGAGGATGACGCGGCGGGACGAGCCATCGAGCTCGGTATGCTTGCCGTCGCCGGGCTGGGCAAAGAGAGGAGACATGCTGTCGCTCACAGTTTGTAGGCTCGCTTGACCAGATTGTAGGCGAGGTCTTTGGCGACTTCGTGGGCTTCGTCCTCATCCAGCCGGTGCTCGGTGACGAGGCGGGCGAGGAAGGCGCAATCGACGCGGCGGGCGACGTCATGGCGGGCCGGGATCGAGGGGAAGGCGCGGGTATCGTCGTTGAAGCCGACGGTGTTGTAGAAGCCGGCCGTTTCGGTCGCCATTTCGCGGAAACGCCGCATGCCCTCGGGGCTGTCGTGGAACCACCAGGGCGGGCCGAGCTTCAGCGATGGATAGACGCCGGCCAATGGCGCCAGTTCACGTGCGTAGACGCTCTCGTCGAGGGTGAAGAGGATGATGGACAGCCTCGGGTCGGTTCCCACCGCGTCGAGCAGCGGCTTCAGCGCCCCGACATAGTCGGTGCGGGTGGGGATATCGAACCCCTTGTCGCGGCCGAACTTCTGCAGCATCGCGGGCGAGTGGTTGCGCCACGCGCCGGGGTGGATCTGCAGCACCAGCCCGTCCTCGATCGACATGCGGGCCATCTCGGTCAGCATCTGGGCGCGGAACAGCGCCCGCTCGCGGGGGTCGGCCTTGCCGTTGCGCACCTTGTCGTAGAGCTGGCCGGCTTCCTTGGGGAGGAGGTTGGCCGTCTCGGCGGTCGGGTGGCCGTGGTCGGACGAAGTGGCGCCGAAGCTCTTGAAATAGGCGCGGCGCTTGCGATGGGCCTCGAGATAGCCGTTCCAGTGGCCGGTATCCTCACCGGTGATCTCGCCCAGCTTGTCGAGGTTGTCGGCAAAGCCGGCGAAATCCGGATCGACCACCGAGTCGGGGCGATAGGCCGGAACCACCCGCCCACGCCAGCCGCTGTCGCGGATCATCCGGTGCCACTTGAGATCATCGAGGGCCGCATCCGTGGTGGAGATCACCTCGAGATTGAAGCGCTCGAACAGGGCGCGCGGGCGGTAATCGTCGCGCCCGAGCCGCTCGGCGATCTGGTCGTAGATGGCGTCGGCATTGGCTTCGTTCAGCCGTTCGGTGACGCCGAACAGGGTGGCAAAGGTGTGATCGAGCCAGGAGCGCGTCGGGGTGCCGCGGAACAGGTAGTAGTTCTTGGCGAACAGCCGCCAGATCTTCCGCCCGTCGGTCTCCACTGCCGAGCCGTCGGCAGTGGGCACGCCCAGCTCTTCGAAGCGGATGCCTTGCGAAAACAGCATGCGGAAGACGTAGTGATCGGGGACGATCAGCAGTTGCGCCGGATCGGGGAATTTGTCGTTCTCGGCATACCAGCGCGGCTCGGTATGGCCGTGCGGCGAGACCAAGGGCAGATCCCTGATCCCGGCATAGAGCGCCTGCGCGATGCCGCGCGCTTTGGGTTCCGCATCGAACAGCCTGAAGTCGTCGAGCAAAGTCATGGTCAGATCGTCCTCCCGAACCACTTGGTTACTTAGCGTCGCCGCCGATGTCAAAGCCGCGGGCTTGATCGATGCCGCCGCGCCTGCAATGGGTCGGAGGAGGAGGATCGGACATGAGCGGGATCATCGAGCGGATCGAACGCGAGAGCGGCGTCGCGGGGCTGGCGGAGATACTGGCCGAGCGGCTCAATCCGTCCGACCTGCAGTCGCTGCTGCTCGAGGTGACGCGCCGCCGCGCCGGCAAGCGCAGCCCCGCCGAGGTGCTGAAGGATTTCGCCACCAGCCGCTTCTTCGGCGTGACCCGGCCCGACCGGGCAGCGCTGCTGGCCTGGGAGCAGCTTACGCTGGCGCTGTGCGAAGACCGGTTCGAATCGGTGGAGCTGTCGCCGGTGACGCCCCTCGGCGCCTGTTCGGCGGTGGCGAGGGTCGACCAGGACTGGTCGATCGGCACGGTGCGGCGCGGCGAGGTGGTGTCCGACCCGACCAACGTGCTGGCGCTCGAAGCGGCGCGGCTGCGCCAGGCCGGCGGTGAGGACGTGCACCTTTCGACCAGCCACCGCGTGGTGCGGCCGCAGAACTATGGCGACGGCAAGATGCTCGCGCATTTCCGATTGTTCGCGCTGGTGAGCAGCGGCCGCGACCGCGGCAGCTATGGCTTCGAGGCGGAAGCGCTGGGCCGGCAGGTCGGGTTGCTGCTCGAAGCGTTCAGGCGGTTTCTCGTGCCGGGCCCGGCGCTGCGGCTAGGCTATACGCGCAACAGCGCTCCACATGTCGACGCGCGCCTCGAGGCGCTGCGCGCGGTCGCCGAAGCCGGTAGCGTCGAGCTGTTCGAGGAAGTCGGGCGCGAAGCGGTCGACGGCTACTACGCCGGCTTCTGTTTCCACATCTTTGCCGGCGACCTGCAGCTCGCCGATGGCGGTGTGGTCGACTGGGGCGCCAGGCTTACCGGCAACGGCAAGGAGCGCATGGTGATCGCGGGCTGCGGCGTGGAGCGGTTGCTGGCGCTCAGGGGGTAGCGCCGCTCACAAAGGGCAACGTGCACCGGTTTGCCTTCTCCCCTTGTGGGAGAAGGTGGCGCGCAGCGCCGGATGAGGGGTCCGCGCAACGAAGTGTAGCGCGCTTGGAGCGTAGCGACGAGCGACTGTAGACGCGGAGAGAACCCCTCATCCGGCCTTCGGCCACCTTCTCCCACAAGGGGAGAAGGCGCTTCCTCCCACCCCCGATGGCCTCAAGCCGCCCGCGCCACCGCGTGGCCCCGCAGGTCGCGCAGCCAGAGCTGGCCGCAGGCGGCGTCGATGCGGTTGCCCTGGGTGTCGCGCACCACGACGGGGATGCCGGCGCGCTCGAGCCCGGCGCGGAACTGCGCCAGCCGGAGATCGGAGACGCGGGCAAAGCCGAGCCCGTCGACCTCGTTCCAGCGCATCAGGTTGAGCCGGGCCGGCTCGCCCCGGAACATGCCGATCAACCGGCGGAGGTCGGCCTCGCTGTCATTGATCCCGGGCAGCAGCAGGTAGACGAAGGTGACGATGCGGTTGTGTCGCCGCGCCCAGCTCAGCGCCCCGCCGACCACGTCGGCAATGGCGTGCTTTCGCGCGCCGGGGATCAGCCGGCCGCGCGTCTCGTCGGTGGTGGCATGGAGCGAGATGGAGAGGTTGAGCCCCAGGTGCTCCTCGCGCAGGGCCTTCAGTCCCTTGGGGATGCCGATGGTGGATAGGGTGATGCCGGTGGTGGCCCAATCGAGCCCGCGCCGATCGCGCAGGATACGGATCGCCGCCAGCACATTGTCGTAATTGTTGAGCGGCTCGCCGATGCCCATGAAGACGATGCGGTTCACCTTGGGCCCCAGCCGCACCACCTGCTCGACGATCTCGCCGGGCGAAAGGTTGCGCTTCAGCCCGGCCTGCCCGGAGGCGCAGAACCGGCAGGCGAAGGCGCAACCCACCTGCGACGAGATGCAGGCGGTGAAGCCATCGCGCCGCCGGATCAGCACCGACTCCACGGCATAACCGTCGCGCAGCCCGAACAGGTGCTTTTCGGAGCTGCCGCCGAACTGGCGATCGCGCCGCGTCAGGGCACGCGCGGCCAAGCCATGAGCGGCCGCCCAGCGGCGCAAAGGCCTCGGCAGGTCGTCATGCGGCGAGAACAGCTCGCGATAGCTCAGCCGCGGCCCGGGCTCGAGCGCGTCGAAGGCGGCGGAACTGAGGTCGAGGGCGAAGGGCTCGGGCTGCATGCATAGTTTATAACTTACATGTTGGTTATAAATCAAGACGCCGCGTAGATGTCGCCAGGAGCTTCGAGCGCCCTCGCACACCCCACCCCATCCCCTGCCATTCGAGCGCAGCTCTCATGGCCTTCTCCCCTAAAATCGCTCCACTGGAGCGATTTTGCCTGCGGCCGGCTCAAAGCCCGTCAAGGGGAGGGTGTCGGCTGGTGGCCATTGCAAGATTTAGCCAAGCACTCGATGCCACCTCCCCCTTGACGGGGGAGGCAAGCGAAGCTTGGGAGCGTCAGCGAGCTAGCGTAGCTCGGAGGGGGTGTGCGGAGCCCAGATGACTGCGGGACCTCTAGATCCACAATCTATCGGTCTGCACCCTACTCCAGCCGCTCGCCGGGATAGAGCCGCTCGATCACCTTGCGCGTCTCGGTTTCGGTGTAGCCGGCGAGCGTCCCCTGCGGTTCGACCAGCCAGATCATGCAGGCGCCCTGGATCACCATCTGGATCAGTGCTGCGGCGTCGGCCCGGTCGGGCGTGTCCGGCAGGCGCTCGAAGATGGCGCCCCGCACCAATTGGTTGCGCTCGCGCGCCAGCGCATTGAGTTCCCGATCGTTGATATCGCCCCAGGCCAGCAGCAGGTAGCCGGCAAAGCCCTCGCCCGAGCCCATGCCGCTGATCAGGTCACGCAACATGGCCCAGAGCGGAATCAGTCCACGCTCCTTCGGCGCGGCGGCAAAATAGTCGCGCACCTCCTGGGTCGAGCGTTCGAGCGTCTTCAGATGCAGCGTGCGCTTGTCGGTGAAGCGCTGGATCAGCGCGGCACGGCTCAGCCCCACGGCTGCGGCGACATCGGAAAGCGTGAAGCGCTCGGGCCCGAGCCGCAGCATGGCGGCATGGGTGGCGTCGAGGACCTGATCGTCGGAGACAAGCTTTGGGCGTGGCATGAGCTGATTGATAACCGCCACGGCGGTTATCAGGAAGTGATCCCGTAGCGCCGCGCCATCCTGCTGATATTGGTGACCACCCTACTGCGGAGCTCGGGCGGGCCCAGCACTTCGACATCGTCGCCGATCTTGATGAACTCGTGGCTGGCCCAGCCGACCTCCTCGATCGGCACTTCGAGCTCGCACCAGCCATCGGCATCGGGGGTGACGCTCAGGGCTTCGACGGCGCGCCGCACCGTGTCGCTCAGATCCTTGAGCTTGCGCAGCCCGGTGGCGGTGGCACGCACCTGCGCGGTGCCGACATAGATGTCGCGCTCGAACTGTTTGGTCGCTTCCTGCCAGTAGGTGGGGAGGTCGAAATCCTTGGGCCGCACAAAGGTCTGGCCGGTGGGGCCGAGCGCCTGGATCTGCGACAGCCGGTAGGTGCGGCTGTTGCCGTCGCGCTGCGCCACCACGTACCAGACGCCGCCCTTCAAGACGAGGCCGAGCGGCTCGATCACCCGGTCCTTCACATCCTTCCAGCTCTCGTAGCGGATGGCGATGCGGGTTTCGCTCCACACCGCCTCGGCGACCAGCTTCAGGAACTCCGGCTTGTGGCCGGGCTGGAACCAGCCGCGCGGATCGAGGTGGAAACGCGAGCTCATCCGCCGCGCCTCGGCCTGCCAATCCGACGGCAGCGCAGCGAGCAACTTCAACTCGGCCTGCGCGGCTTCTTCTCCCAGCCCAAGCTCGCCGGCAGGTCCGGGCAAGCCGGAAAAGAACAGCGCCCGCGCTTCCGGCGCGGTCAGCCCGTTGAGCCTTGTCTTCCAGCCATCGAGCAACGCAAAGCCGCCATTGCGGCCGGTCTCGGCGTAAACCGGCACGCCGGCGGCGCTCAGCTGGTCGATGTCGCGATAGACGGTGCGGACCGAGACCTCGAGTTCCTCGGCCAGCGTTTCGGCACTGGTCCGCCCCCGGGTCTGGAGGATCATCAGGATGGTGAGGAGGCGACTGGCACGCATGAATTCTCCTCTACACCAGCAACCCTGACAGCTGGTGTCAGTCTTAGCGGCATAGGGTCGTTTCGTGAAGATTCGAGGAGAGGCGAAATGGCTTATGAGCAGGTAAAGAGCGATCGGACACGCGAAGCGGCCGAACTGCGGCAGGCGATCGCCAGCATCAACGTCTTGCGTGCCGACCTGCCGGCGCGCGGCTTTGGCGCCTGGTTCCGCACCCTGGTGCTCAGGCGCTATGCCAACGCCCTGCTGAAGCGCACCCTCCGCCGCCCCCGCCGCACGCCCCTCGACCAGCTGTCCCCGCATCTGCTCAGGGATATCGGCCTGCCGCCGGATGTGCGGTGAGGTGGGGGCCAGCCACCGATTTCACCCAGAACTCGCTGTCATCCCAGCGAAAGCTGGGACCCAACTCTCCGCTGGCGCGGGCTGCGAAATGGGTCCCAGCTTTCGCTGAGATGACACCTGGTGGGGGTGGCGGGCAACTTGCCAAACATCAAGGCAGCTGACTGATCAGGCCGTCTGCCGGTCGAACTGGCCGTTCTTCATGAACCGCCAGAGGTAGCTCGGCAGGATCGCGTCCATCGCGGTCGGCGCGATATCGAACGCCGCCAGGGTGCGCTTTTCGTGCTTGGCCGCGTCGGACACCACGTTGTCGACCTGCAGCTGGTCGACCTGGTCGCTGGTGATGAGCGGCGAGGGCAAGAGCGACAGCGGCAGCGCCGCGAGCTTGGCCAGCCCGGCGGGCAGCGGCAGCAGCAGGTTGGTACGCTGCGTGTCGGTCAGTACCCGCGCCACCAGTTCCTTGTGGGTCGCGACTTCCGGGCCGCCGAGCTCGTAGATCCTGCCGCCCTTCACCTGGCCCTCGGCGGCGCGGCAGATCGCCTCGGCGAGGTCGCCGACATAGATCGGCTGCAGGCGCGATTTCGCCCCGATCACCGGCAGCACCGGCAGCATGCGGGCGAGCATTCCATAGCGGTTGAAGAAGCCGTCGCCGGGTCCGAAGACGATCGAGGGGCGGATCACCACCGCCGACGGGAAGGCGGTGAGCACTTCGGTTTCGCCCAGCGCCTTGGAGCGGGCATAGCCGCTCGGCGCCTGCGGGTCGGCGCCCAGCGCCGAGACATGCACCAGCGCTTTGACGCCCAGTGCCCTCGCCGCCTCGGCGACGTTCTTCGCGCCCATCGCATGCACAGCGCGAAAACGCTGCTTGCCGCCCTCGTGGCCGATGCCGACGAGGTTGATGACGATCCCGGCCCCACGGATGGCGCGCTCGACCGATTCGCGATTGCGGATATTGGCCTGGATCGGCATCACCTGCCCGACCGCGCCGAGCGGGCGGACATGGCCGGCGAGATCGGGGCGGCGCACCGCGACACGGATTCGGTAACCGCGACGGGCCAGAAGCTGCACCACCTGGGTCCCGATGAAACCGGCGCCGCCGAAAATGGTGACCAGGTTCGAGGTGGATTCCATGGCGAAAGCGGCTCCGGGCAAGGCAATCTGGCTAGGGTTTTGCCGCTTCTAGCCTGCACGCCCCGACGTGTCGAGTGGAGCAGATGTGGTCGGGCAAGAAACCGAGTTGACAGCCCCCGCTCAGTCACCTAGTGAACGGCGCCCATCGGATTGCCCTGGTGGCGGAATTGGTAGACGCGCACGGTTCAGGTCCGTGTGTCGAAAGACGTGGAAGTTCGAGTCTTCTCCAGGGCACCAATGGCTACGCAAAGGCCTCCCTCACGGGAGGCCTTTTGTTTTTGGGGGTTGCGGTCCAAGTCCAAACCGCGTCGTTACCCTTTGGAAGTATGCCCGCTGGCCATTCGGTGGTGAAGCCGGGCCGCCTCGGAGAGAGTGCTGGGATAGTCGGGAGGGAGTTGTCCGGTCGACACGGCAAAATCCCTCACAACCACGAAAGCGCCCTCGAGCCGGTCCATTTCCCGCTCGATCTTCTTTTTCTTCCGACTCAGGCTGCGCAATTGGCTTTGGGTCTTGGCTCTGGCAGCGTCCATAAGTTGAGACGCTCGTCCCAAAGCCGTGGCGATGTAGTGCTCCCGAGCCGACGCCTTCATGCTCTTCGAGACCGCGAGTATATCCGACAGTTTCGAGCACTCAGTCCGAACGGAAGGGTGCTCAAACGAGATACTTAGGATCGCATGGGCAAAGGTGTTTCGCACCTTTCGGATCGTTGTCAGATCTTGCCGACAAGCATTGTCAATAAGACCGAATGCGTGGGCTATTCTGATACGCGAGTCAAAGTCACCAAGCGGAGAGGAGTGCTGGTCAAAGAGCTGGCGGCTATCTTCCGCGGATAGCTTGACGAGATGTGTCTCAATGAGGTCTCGAAGCGAGTGCTCAACGCCAACTGCAGCTACGAGGGCGCTAGCGCGGTCGCTGGCGCCCTCCATCTCCTCGAACCACTGCTTGAAGTCCTCGGGGGTTTCGAGAGTACGCCGTGACAGGTCGTGCAGTGTCGTGGTCTTGCTCATTGCCTCAAGATGCGTGAGTGCCCCTGACCACGACTTAGCACTACCAAGGCAGACCTACCACGGGCAACACCGCCAGGGATTAGTCACCACGCACCGAGGCGCACAGCTGGATACCCCTTGAGCTCTCCTCCCGCTGCGCCTCCGCCTGCCCGACAATATCGAGCCCGACCAACTCGCTCCACGCCCCCAGCAACCGCTTGGTCACCGGCCCAACCTGGCCATCTCCCACCACCAGTCCGTTGAACTTCGTCGCCGGCATGATGCAATACGGCGTCGAGGTGAAGAACATCTCGTCCGCCGTGGCGAGGTCATAGGGCAGCAGCGAGGTTTCCTCGGTCGGGATGCCGAGGCCCTGCGCCAGTTCCAGTGCCGTGGCGCGGCTGATGCCGGCGAGGCAGTTGATCGTGGAGGGGGTGCGGAGCACGCCCTTGGTGACGCAGAAGATGTTGCCGCCCTTGTTCTCGGCGACGTGGCCATCGAGATCGAGGATGACGCTCTGGGCCCGGGGGTCGACGAGCTTGGCTTCCATTTCGGCGAGGGTGTAGGCGAGGCGGCTGCGGTTCTTGATGCGGGGGTCGAGCGACTGACTCGGCACCATGCGGCTCATCGGCGTGACGCCGTGGCATCCCCTGGAGTAGAAATCGACCCAGGGCAAGAGGTTCATCGGCTGGGTGAAGATCATCACCGTGGCGGCGCCCAGCTGCTTGGTCGGATCGGCGCCGGCGACCGACAGCCCGCGCGAGATGTTGTGGACGATCCAGGCGTCCTGATGCGGGGCGTAGTTGGATCGGTTGGCCTCGAACACCTCGAGCGTCACCCGCTTCATTTCGGCGGGGCTCATTTGCGGATCGATCCGCGTCAGCTTCAGCGACTGGTAGAGCCGCTCGATATGCTCGTCGAGCTTGAACGGGATGTGGCGGAAGGTGCGGGTCGATTCCGTCACCGTATCGCCCAGCATGATGGCGCTGTCGAAGATGGAAATCCGCGCTTCGTGTTCGGGCACCAGTTCGCCCGAGATGTAGACCAGTCGCGTCATCACGGGCCTCACACGCTGAGAACGATGGGAGCTTTCAGTTCGTAGACAATGCCGTCATCCGCCGGGCCGGCAGCGGAGCGCCACATCATCATGCCGACTTCCGCCGGCCGATCGAGCACGGTGAGCCCCGCATGCCAGACATTGCGATGGATGCAGATGGCATCCTCCGGGCCGGCGAGGAAGGCGCGGATATTGGCGAGGTCGGGCGTCCCGTCACTGAGCGTCGGGGCGAGCAGCACGAGCCAGCGGCCGACCTTCAGCGGAACGAAGGTCTGGGTCGAGTGCGGATGGCGCTCGAGGAAAGTGATGCTGATCGCCTTTGGGTCGACCGGCTGCGGGCAAAGCACGGCAAAGGCGTGCTGGCCGGGGACGTCGCCCGGCTCCAGTACCTCAGGGATGGTGGTGAACTTGTTGCCCTCGGCACGAACGTGCGTGGCAAAGGGCGCGAGGTCGGCGGAGGCGAGCGGCGGGAGCGACATGCAAAATCTCAGTTGAGCCGGGTGAAACCGGAATGGGCGACGGGGCCCTTGAGCAGGGCTTTGACGTCGCGGCCGTCTTCGCATTCCCGGATGGTCTTGAAGATCGGCTCGAGCGCCGCGAAATAGCCGTCGACGATTTCGGGGGTGTGCGCCGTACAGGTGTAAACGCTGGTGGCGGCGAGGTAGCCGGCAGCCAGCATTTCCTGGGTGATCAGGGTCTTGTAGGCGAGGCCGTTGGCCGATTTGATGCTGAAGCCGGTGAGTGCCGGAACGCCTGATGTGACGAGCGGCAGACCGTATTTCTGGCCCAGCGCCTGCCAGCGCGCGGTGATGGCGCGGCCGGTCCCGGTGATCTGCTGCCAGGACTGCTCCCGCTCCATCACGTCGAGGGTGGCGAGCGCCGCCACCGAGCCGATGCGCTCGGTCCAGAAGGTCGAGGAGATGAAGGTGTTTTGCGCCGCTTCCATGATGTCGCGCTTGCCGATGACGCCGGTGACGGCATAGCCGTTGCCGAGCGCCTTGCCGAACACCGCCATATCCGGATCGACGCCATAAACCTTGTGCAGGCCGCCAAAGGCCTGACGGAAGCCGGAGGTGCACTCGTCGAAGATCAGGATGATGTTGTGCTGGTCGGCGAGCTTCCTGACGCTGACCAGGAAGCCCGGGTCAGGGTCGTAGTTGCGCGACACTTCCATCTTGATGACGCCGATCTCTTCTTTGCGGATCAGCGCCTCGAGCTCATCGAGCTTGTTGTAGTTGAAGGTGAACACCGAGCCGCGCAGCGATTTGGGCACACCATTGGGGCTGAGCCCCGGCAACAGGTGCCCGGCGAGATTGCCCTCGTCGCCGAGGTTACTGGCGAGATACCAGTCGTGCCAGCCGTGATAGCCGCAGAGCGCCACGCCGTCCTTGCCCGAGGCGGCGCGGGCGATGCGGATGGCGATGGCGTTGGCCTCGCCGCCGGAGCGGGCGAAACGCGCCATGTCGGCCCAGGGGTGGAGCGCAATCAGCCGCTGCGCCAGCTCGACTTCTTCGGGGGCATTGAGCGTCGCCATGTTGCCGAGATCAACGGTACGCTTGACCGCGTCATCGACTTCCGGGCGGCCATAGCCGAGCGTGTTGCAGCCGATGCCCATGATCGACATGTCGATATATTCGCGCCCGTCGAGATCCCAGACGCGACAACCGGCAGCCCTCGAGAAATAGGCCGGCCACTGTTCGGGGAGGAACATTTCGGGGCGCTTCGACAGCAGCATGTTGCCGCCAGGTATGACGGTCTTCGCCGTCTTCCAGAGGTCCTGCCCCTTGCCCATGCCGTCTCCCCCTTCAGCCCGCTGCGGCGAGCATTGACGTATATGCTATATTGTTATGAGAATAACCTAGTAGCCGTCAAGCAAGTGGCTGAGGCCAAGCTGAAACCTGATGCCTGCGACGGGCACGGCGGGTGGCGGACGGCCAGTGCGGTTGGTGAGCAAGAACATTGAGGGCGATCCGAACTGGACCAGCCAGGCGTTAGCCACTCCGGAACTCCGCCGCCAGCCGCGTCCGACACGTCTAGCGGCTCATGAGGCAAAGTCGATCTGCACGCGGTCGACCTCGACATAGCCCTGGGCGATGCTGGAGGGCCAGATCGGGTAATCGCGGCCGGCGCGCAGCCGGTGCGGATCGCCGCCGATCTCGCCCATCGGCCGGGGTTTTACGGGAAACATGATGAGGTGGATGTTGACGTTCACGTGCGCGAGGATGTCGAGCAGCGGTTTCTCGCCATAGGTATCGGTGC
The DNA here is from genome assembly GCF_001402915.1 of Devosia sp. A16. GTDB lineage: Bacteria > Pseudomonadota > Alphaproteobacteria > Rhizobiales > Devosiaceae > Devosia_A. The sequence goes on along the minus strand of NZ_CP012945.1, from coordinate 2,736,653 downwards.
GATCGTGGCGCGAGCCGATGCTGGTCCACTGGCTGGGGTCGGGCACGGCGGTGACCGTGGTTTCGGTCCATTCGGGGTTCACGGCGAAGGTCTCTCCCGTCAGCACCCAGCCAGAGATAATGCCATCCTTGGACCCCTGGATCAGCAGCGACAGCTTGGTGCCGGCGGCCTCGAGCTCGCCGCGGGTGCGCATGGTGATTTTGGCGTTGGTGAAATCGGTGGGGAACCTGCCGCCGGTGAAGCGGTTGGGGCCCGCGACCTCGCGCACCGACTCGCCGGAGGGGCCATGGGTGACGAGGCACATCAACAATTGCAGGTAACCGCCACCGGGCGGCGCATGGTTGTAATCGACCCACCAGGGGCCCTGGCAGCGCACCACGCCATTGTGGATCGGAAGCGCGGCAGGTGGGGCGAAATTGTCGACCACGCGCATCCAGCCGCCCGGCCCGTCGTCGAAATCCTCGACATACGACGTCACGGCAATTCCTCCGCCCTTGCCCGCAATATTATCTTATCATTATAACATCTGTATCGGTGTCAAGCAGATGATCGGCACCACCCCACTTCATAGGGACACCAGATGCGCGATCTCGACCCGACCGACCTCGACCGGCAAATCTGGGAGGACGAGCTCGCCGATTTCGTCCCCGACAAGGTGTTCGACGTCCACACCCACATCTATCGCTGGGCCTTCGATCTCGACCCCAACCGGCTCAGCGGACCGTTCGCCCAGAGCATCGGCGCCTACTTCCCGGAGGTGACCTGGGAGCTGGCCGACGAGGTCGATGCCGTCCTGTTCCCGGGGCGGCAGATCGAGCGGCTGTCTTTCCCGTTCCCCTTTCCCAACCCCTGCGACTTCGAAGGCTCCAACACCTATGTCGCGGAACAAGTGGCGAAGGGCGGCGGCAGCTCGCGCGGGCTGATGCTGGTGCATCCGGGGATGAGCGCGGCCGCGGTCGAAGCCGAGATCCGGCGGACCGGGCTGATCGGATTGAAGCCCTATCGCTTCTACGCCGCCGACCCGGTGCAGTGCCGGATCACCGACATGCTGCCCGAAGCACAGATCGCGGTGGCCGACCGGCTCGGGCTGATCATCATGATGCACCTGGGCAAGCGCGACGCCATTGCCGACCCCGAGAACATCGAGGACGTGGTGCGGCTCAGCGAAAAGTACCCCGGCGCGAAATGGGTGCTGGCGCATTGCGCCCGCAGCTATTCGGCCTGGGCCATCGAGAAGGCGGCGGCGCGGCTCAGGGGCCTGCCGAACGTCTGGTACGACACCTCGACGGTATGCGATTCCGACGCGCTCGACGCGCTCTATACCGGCGTCGGGGTGGAGCGGGTGATGTACGGCTCGGACGACATGATCGGGCCGATGCGCGGCAAGTACATCACCTATGGCCGCGCCTGGGCGTACCTCTCGCCGACCAACCACTCGATGGGCTTGAGCCATTGCGACGGGCGGATGACCTATATCCGTTACGAGCAGTTGCGCGCGATGAAGCGCGGAGCGCGGCAGATCGGGCTGAGCCCGGCGCAGCGGGACGCGCTGTTTTATGGAACGGCGCGGGCGTTGGTGGATTCGGTGAAGCTCTAACGCCGGCCTCTCCTGATCCTCCCCCGCGGGGCGGGGGAGGGGGACCGCCGAAGGCGGTGGAGGGGGCGGCAAGAGTCGCCGTGAGTCTGGCTCCCCCCTCCACCAGCTTCGCTGGTCCCCCTCCCCCGCCACGCGGGGGAGGATGGCCGCGCAGCCAGCGCCCTACTTCACCAGATCATTCGACTCGATATTGTGTGCCCCCAGCTGCGTCACGTCGGTCTCGCCCATCAGCCCCAAGGCGCTGTCGGCTTCGGCCCGGATGATGTCGATCACGCGGGTGACGCCGGCTTCGCCCGCCACGCCGAGGCCGTAGAGCATGGGTCGGCCGATGAAGACGGCGCGGGCGCCGAGCGCCACGGCCTTCAGCAGGTCGTGGCCGGAGCGCACCCCGCTATCGAGATATATCTCGCATTTGCCGCCCACCGCATCGACGATGCGGGGCAGCACGCGGATCGAGGACGGAGCCCCGTCGAGCTGGCGGCCGCCATGGTTGGAAACGATGATGGCGTCAGCGCCATGCGCCACCGCCGCGCGGGCATCGTCGGCGTGGAGGATCCCCTTCACCACCAGCGGGCCGCCGAAGCGGCGTTTGATCCAGCCGAGATCCTGCCAGTTGAGCGTCAGGTCGTCCTGCTGCGACATCCATTGCGCCAGCTCGGCAACCGTGTCGGCGCCGGGGACGTGGCCGGCGAAATTGCCGAAGCTGCGGCGCGGGGTGCCCAGCATGGCCAGCGACCAGGCCGGCTTCAGCGCCAGTTCGGCAATGAATTTCGGGGTAAGCTTCAACGGCACGGTGAGCCCGTTGCGCACGTCCTTGTGGCGCTGGCCGTAGTGCTGGCAATCCATGGTGACGACGAGGGCGGCGCACCTGGCGGCCCGGGCGCGGTCGATCAGCCGCTCGGTGAAGCCGCGGTCCTTGCGCACATAGAGCTGGAACCAGAAGGGTCGAACGGTGGCCGCCGCGACATCCTCGATCGAGCAGATCGAGACGGTGGAGAGCGTATAGGGAATGCCGGCCTTCTCGGCGGCGCGGGCGGCCTTGATCTCGCCGTCGGCTGCCTGCATGCCGGCGGCGCCGGTCGGGGCGAGGCCGAGCGGCAGCGACACCGGCTGGCCCAGCATGGTGGTCGAAAGGCTGCGGCTCGAAATGTCTCGGCCGACCCGCTGCTCGAGGCAGATCCGCGCGAAATCGGCGCTGTTCTCCCGGTAGCTCTGTTCGGTGTAGGCGCCGGAATCGGCGTACTGGAAGAACATTCTTGGGACGCGGCGCTCGGCCACGCGCTTGAAGTCGTCGACGGTCAGCAACCGATCGAGACGCATGTTTGTCAGGCTCCCGAGACGAACCAGCGCATGTCGTAACGATGCGTGCTGCGATCGAAGGCGAGGGTATGCGGATCGCAGCGCCAGCGCTCGACCTGGCCATCGGTGCGCGCCACCAGCCAGCAGAAATCCCAGCCGCCGGATTCATAGCGCAGCGGAATGGCCGGCTTCACCCGCACCGCCGGATGGGTGCCGGTGATGAAGAGTTTTCGGTCGGTGTAATAGTAGCAGGAACCGCAATGGATGAAGGCTTCGTGCTCGGGCGCGGTCTCGCCCGGTGGCACCAGCCCGACGCCGAACCTGCTGATCGCCACCTTCACCGGCGCACCGCGCAGGAACGCTTCGTTGAGCGCCTCGACGGAACCGGAGATCGGCCGCCCCTCGTGATCGTGCGACAGCACCTCGCGCCAGCGGTCGTTGACCATGAAGCGGTAGCTGTCGAAATCGTAGACGAAGTTGCTCGAGGGCGCGTTGGTGCCGGCGTCGAAGCTGTCGAACTGGTGGTAGCGCGGCATGTCGGACATGTCGTCGAGTGGCGAGGACCCGCGCGTTCCGGTCGGCGGCTGACCGTCGAGATAGGGCCGGGCGATCGCCTGGGTGCCGTCCTGGTTGTAGAGGAAGAACGACATCGAGGGACGCGGGCCGAAGCCTTCGGGCAGTTCCACCGGCATGCGCAGCGTCATGATGCCCGCAGCCCAGCGGTCGTCGAGCAGCCAGGTCTGGCGGAACTCGGCCACCTCCTCGATCAGCTCGTTGCTGGGGGACTTGGTGTCGATGTGTTCGTTGTGGCGGAACGCCGTGCCGATGCGCAGGTCCGCACCGCGGCGAATGGCGTCCACCAGGTCGGTGGTGCTGCCGGAGCGGATGGAGCGGTCGGAGTTGAGAGTGAGGACGGTGCGGAGAGTCATCGGTGGGCCCCGTTGGTGAGGAAGGCCCCCTCACCCGCGACTGCGTCGCGACCTCTCCCCCTAGTAGGGAGAGGTGAGCTGGGGCACGATCTCGCCACATCGGCACCTCTCCCTCTGGGGGAGAGGTCGGCGCGAAGCGCCGGGTGAGGGGGCCTTACTCTCAAAGCGCATCGAGGAACGCCACGCCCTTGAGCTGGCGCTCATCGCGCAAGCCGCGGAACTCGGCCTTGAGCTTGTCGTCGGCGGCCTGGTCGATGTAGCCGCCCAGCGGCTTTCGGACATAGCCGGCGTCACACCCCATCCAGGCCATGGCGCGCTTGATCGAGGGGATGCCGCCCCGGCTCAGCGAAAAGAAGATCACCGCATTGCCGATTTCCTGCAGCCGCTTGGCCTCCTTTAGATTGCCTGCCGCAACCGCATCGCGCAGCGCCAGCCAGATCTCGGGCATCGAGTTGTAGAACGAGCCGATGATGCCGTCGGCGCCGAAGCTCAACCCCGACATCGCCATCTCGTCGGCGCCGGAATAGACGATGAAGTCCTGCCCGATCTCCTCTTTGATCCGGATGATGTCGTGGTGCGTCGAGGCGGTGTACTTGACCCCGGCAACGCCATCGATCGACGACAGCCGCTTGATCATGTCGAAGCCGAGCGCCGCCATCGGCACGTTGTAGGCGATCATCGGCAGTTTGGTCGAACGGGTGATGTCGGCGTAGTAGCCGTGAATCTGGTCGGCGGAAAAGCCCCAGTAGATGGGCGGCACCGAGGAGATGGCGTCGACGCCGGCGCGCTCGGCATGCTGCGCCAGCTCGATCGAGTGGAAGGTGCTGATGGCGCCGATATGGGCGATTACCGGGACGCGGCCGCGGTTCTCTTCCATGGTCACTTCGACGACGCGCTTGCGCTCCTCGGGCGACATCAGGAAGGACTCGCCGGTCGAGCCGGTGATGTAGAGCCCCTCGACCTTGCGCTCGATGAGGAAGTTGACGACGGCGCGCAGGCGCGTCTCGTCGAGCTTCTCGTGCTCGTCGAACGGGGTCACCATCGCCGGAAGAACACCGGTGATGGACTTGATGTCGAAGGCGGGCATTTGGGGCTCCGTTGGGGCTCGCGCCGGGCGATCAGGCCGCGGCTTCTTGAGCGTCGATGAGGTGGCAGGCGGCGTAGTGATCGTCGCGACCGTCGATGGAATAGCGCTTCAGCGGCGGCACGGCGGTCTTGCAGATGTCCTGCCGGAAGCGGCAGCGCGGGTGGAACGGGCAGCCCGACGGCGGATTGACCGGGCTCGGCACATCGCCCTCGAGCACCACGCGATTGCTCTTCCGATCGAGGTCGGCGACCGGAATGGCCGAGAGCAGCGCCTGCGTGTAGGGGTGGAGCTTGCGCTCGAACAGATCCTCGGAGCGGCAGAGCTCGACGATCCGGCCCAGATACATCACCGCGACGCGGTCGCAGATGAACTCGGTGACGCTGAGATCGTGGGTGATGAACACGTAGGTGAGGTTGCGCTCGCGCTTCAGCCGCATCAGCAGCTCCAGCACCTGGGCGCGGATCGACACGTCGAGCGCGCTCACCGCCTCGTCGCAGACGATCAGCTCGGGGTTGACGCTGAGCGCCCGGGCGATGCCGATGCGCTGGCGCTGGCCGCCGGAGAATTCGTGCGGGTAGCGATCCATGTACTCGCGCCGCATGTTCACCGCCTCGAGCAGGTCGCCGATGATCTTGCGGCGCTCCTCACGGGTCTTCACCCCGTATTTGGTCAGCGGATCCTCGAGCGAGCCGAAGATGGTGAAAGCCGGGTTCAGCGACGAATGCGGATCCTGGAAGACGATCTGCAGGCGCTTGCGATAGGCGTGGAGCTCCTTGTCGCTGAGCTTGGTGAGGTCGGCGGAGGCCTCGGCGCCCGAGTACGTGATCTCGCCCGCGGTGGCGCGCACCAGTTGCAGGATGGTCTTGCCGAGCGTGGTCTTGCCGCAGCCGCTCTCGCCGACAAGGCCCAGCACTTCGCCGCGATAGATGTCGAGGTCGACGCCATCGACCGCCTTCACGTGCGCAACGGTCCGGCGCAGCACGCCGGCCTTGACCGGGAAATGCGCCTTGACGCCCTTGAGGCTGAGGATGACCTCGCTGCCGGGGGTCTCCTGCTCTGTCGCGCTGATCGAACCGGAAAAGTCTGCAACTGTTCCCGACGGGGCTCTAGTTTCTGACGCCATTGGCGAACTCCTCATGGCGTACGCACCTGACGCGATGCGTGGGGCTGAGCTGGGTCTCGGCCGGCAGGGCGACCTCGCAGGCATCGAGCCGGTAGGCGCAGCGATCGGCGAACTGGCAGCCCCTCGGCCGGTTGAACGGATCGGGGGTCGAGCCCGGGATGGCGCGGATATCCTGGTTCTTGCCGCGCCCCAGCACCGGAACGGAATCGAGCAGTGCGCGGGTATAGGGGTGGCTGGGCCGGCGCAGCACCTCGTCGACGGTGCCGGCCTCGACGATATTGCCCATGTACATGACGGCGACATCGTCGGCGAGTTCGGCCACCACGCCCATATCATGGGTGATCAGCATGATGGCGGTGCCGTGCTCGCGCTTCAGCGTCGCCATCAGTTCGAAGATCTGCGCCTGGATGGTGACGTCGAGCGCCGTGGTCGGCTCGTCCGCGATCAGGATCTTCGGGTTGCAGGCCATGGCCATGGCGATCATGGCGCGCTGGCGCATGCCGCCCGAGAACTGGTGTGGGAACTGCTCGACCCGCCGCTCCGGCGCCGGGATGCCCATCGAGCGCAAGAGGTCGATGGCCTTGTCCCAGAGCTGCCGGCCGCGCATGGCGGTGTGGTAGCGGAGATTCTCGGCGATCTGGAAGCCGATGGTGAAGACCGGGTTCAGCGCCGTCATCGGATCCTGGAAGATCATCGCGATCTCGGAACCGCGGATCGAGCGCATGGCCTTGCCGTTGCGCTCGAGCGTATCGAGCCGGATGTCGCCACGCTCCGAGTGGTAGACGATCTCGCCGGCCTCGATGCGCGACAGCGTCGGCAGCAACTGCATGATCGCCGAGGCGGTCACGGATTTGCCGCAGCCGCTCTCGCCGACGATGCAGAGGGTCTTGCCCTTCCGGATCTCGAACGAGACGCCGTTCACCGCCTTGTTGCAGCGCTTGTTGGTGTAAAAGAAGGTCTTCAGATCGCGCACGCTGAGCGCAACGTCGTCGACCGGCAGTTGAGTGGTGGTGGTCATCTGGGTCAGCCCTGCTGCGTCGGATCGGTGGCGTCGCGGAGGCCATCGCCGATGAAGTTGACGCTGAGGACGAAGAGCGAAATCGTCGCGCCGACCGGCAGCCAGATCCACCAGTTGTTCTGCAAGACGCCGAGGTCCTGCGCGACATTGAGGATGTTGCCCCAGGTGGCGATATTCATCGGCACACCCAGCCCGAGGAAGCTCAATCCGGCTTCGGCGAGGATGAAGGCGGCGGTCGAGAGTGTGATGTTGACCATGATGGGCCCAAGCGCATTGGGCAGGATGTGCTTGAAGCAGATCAGCGGCACACTGAGCCCGAAGCTCCGCAGCGCCTGCACATACTCTTCCTCGCGCAGCGACAGCATGCTGGCGCGCGCCAGGCGGTAGATGCCGCACCAGCCGCCGAGGATGAAGATGATCATGATGTTGCTGAGCGACTGGCCGAGGATCGAGACCAGCATCAGCACCAGGATCAGCTCCGGGAAGGCCATGATGATCTCGGAAATGCGCATGCAGACGGCGTCGAACCAGCCGCCGACATAGCCGGCATAGCAGCCGACGATCACCCCGATAATGGCCGAGACCACGGCGCTGCCGAGCCCGACCAGAATGGAAATGCGGCCGCCATAGAGCACGCGGGCGAAGACGTCGCGGCCGGTCTTGTCGGTGCCGAACCAGTGCTCCCAGGAGGGGGGCTGCAGCATGGCGCGGAGGTTGATCTTGGTGGGGTCCCACGGGGTCAGCAGCGGCGCGAAGATCGCGGCGAGGAGGATGATCGAGAACACTACCAGCCCGACCACTGCCAGCCGGTTGCTCATGAACTTGCGGACCAGCCGGCTGCCGGTCGGGTGCTTCAGCCGGCCGGCCTCTTCGAGTTCCCGGATGCGATCGAAGCGGCGGTCGAAGCGGGTGCGGCGGCGTGGAATCTCGGCGAGGGCCATGGCTAGTTCCCCAACCGGACGCGTGGATCGATGATGGCGGTGAGCACGTCGATGACGACGCTGACCACCAGCACGGTGACCACCGAGATCAGCGCGATGGCCATCACCACCGGATAATCCTGGTTACGCACCGAAAGAACGAACAGGCTGCCGACGCCGGGCCACTGGAACACCTGCTCGACGATCACCGAGCCGCCGATCAGCGCCGGCAGGCGGAAGCCGATCAGCACTACGACCGGGGTCAGCGCCACGCGAAAGCCGTGCAGCAGGTTGACCCGCCATTCCGGCAGGCCCTTGGAGCGGGCGGTCTTGATGAAATCCTTGTTGAGCGCGTCCAGCATGGCGGCGCGCGCATAGCGCATGACACCCGCCGTCATCATGATCGACAGCACCAGCGACGGCATCACCAAGTGCGGCAGCCGATCCCAGAAGGTGATGTATTGCGGCATCGAGCGGCCGCCCACCGGCAGCCAGCCGAGGTTCAGCGCGAACACGGTGATGGCGACGAGGCCGAAGAAGAATTCCGGGATCGAGACCCCCACCATGCCGATCACGGTCAGCGTGTTGTCGGTGGCAGTGCCGCGCTTCAGCGCGCTGATGATGCCGAGGACCGAGCCGAAGACGGTCGACAGCACCAGTGCCACCCCGGCGAGTTCCAGCGTCGCGGGCAGGCGCCGCGCCAACAGGTCGGAAATCGGCACGCCGCCGGTGAGGGTGTAGCCGAAATTGCCCTGCAACAGGCCCCCGAGCCAGATGAAATAGCGGACGACCAACGGCTGGTTGAGGCCGAGCGCCTCGCGCAACTCCTCGAGGCGTTCGGGGTTGGCGCCGGACATCTGTTCGGGGCTCAGCATGAAGGACACCGCGTCGCCCGGGGTCGCATCGAGACCGAGATAGATCAGGAAGCTGATGGCGACGGCCATCGGGATCATGATCAGAACGCGCCTGATGACGTAGGCTAGCACGCGGCTGTTTCCTTACACCACTTGATTGGGAAGAGAGGGGATGCCGCGAGGTCGCGGCATCCCGAGCGAGCGGGATCGCGTCTTACTTGTCGTAAGTGTTGATCCAGATCATGCGGGTGTAGGGGATATCCATCGGCGTCAGCTTCATGTGCGGCATGGCTTCCAGTGCCTTGACGTCGCTGGTCACCTTGGTGATGGCGAAGTCGATGCGGTTGGCCGCAGCGTTCTTGACCATGTTCACATCGCCGTCGGCGCTGGCGAAGGCCACCACCTGTTCGATCTTGGGCTTGCCGAGGAAGTAGTCGTCGAACGGCAGGAGCGAAGCGTAGTCGCCGAAGGCGACGGTATCGACCTTGAACGGGCCGGAGCCGACCGGCTTCTGCCAGAAAGCGTTCTGCTGCAGCACGGTGGGATCGGTGCCCTCGAAATACTTCTTGGGCAGCGGCGCGAACTGGCTGAGCGAGATCAGCACGTTCGGGTCGAGCGTCGCGAACTTCAGCGTGATGGTGTTGCCTTCGGTCGAAATGCCCGAGATGTGCTCGGCTTTCTTGGCCACATAGTCGGCCGCGCCTTCGAGCGAGTTGAGGGTCTTGCCCACCACGCCGTGCAGGTTGGGCACGAACAGCGCCGCCTCGAAGCTCCAGGTGACGTCGTCGACGGTGATCGGCTCGCCATCATGCCACTTGATGTTGTCGCGCAGCGTCAGCGTCACGGTCTTGCCGTCGTCGCTGATGGTGTAGTTCTCGGCAAGGTCGCCGCCCGCAACGCCGGTCATGGTCGGGTTGGCGAACAACAGGCGGTCGAAGACGAAGCGGTTGCCGACCCACAGGCCCAGATTGGCCCAGGGATGCTCGAAGTAATCGACCGGCGCGCCGTTGGTGTAGAACACGTGCTTGCCCGAGGCGTCGGGCTCGACGGTCCAGTTCTGGATATCCCAGTTGTAGTTGAACTGCTCGTTGCCATAGGGGGCGCCGTTGCGGTTCAGCCGGTCGCTCTCCACCGTGTAGAGCTTCTGGTAGTAGAGCGGGATGGTATAGACGTTGTCGTTCATCAGCTTTTCGATGGCGAAGAAGGCTTCCTTCTGCTTCTCCGGATCGGTGCTGGCATTGGTCGCGGCGATCGCAGCATCCATCTCGGGGGTGCCCGGGAACTGGTCGGAGCTGGCTTTGCCGGTGGCGTAGTCGTTGTAGTATTCCTGCATGACGATGGCCGCACGGGCGCCATAGCCGAGATCCCAGGACACCACCGACTTGTCGGTCGGGTTGGGCGGGATGGCGCCGAGCGTCTTGGCCACGTCGCCGGTGAGCAGCCGGGCATTCATGTTGACGCCGACATCGGCGAAGTAGGCCTGCAGCGCCTGCATCAGGTTGGCGGTGATCTGGTCGTCGTAATAGTAGACCATCTCGAGCGTACGGCTCGAATCCCAGCCGGCTTCCTTCAACAGCTCGCGCGCCTTGTCCGGGTTGTAGTCGTAGGGGTTGAGGTCGGGGTTCTTGAACGGGCCGTTGGGCAGCATGCCGACCGCCTTGATGGCGTTGCCATCGAAGATGGTGTCGATGATGGTCTGCATGTCGATGGCATAGGCCAGGGCCTGGCGGACGCGCACGTCCGAAAGCGGATTGTTGTTGGTGGCCTGGGCGGCTACAGTGCCGATCGCCGAGGTCGACATGAGCAGCGCCATGCCAAGTGCCAGCAATTTCTTCATGTGAATGGGTTCCCTGTTTTACTCACGGATAGTGATCCACGTTTGACGTGGACCCCGACGGCGACGGCCTTCCCCCCTCATCCCTCCGAGGTGGAAACGGCCGCACGTGGTTCAGTGCCTGCAAGCGATTCAGCGCCGATCAGGGCCTGACGCATGTAGGTGGCGTAGTTGCGCGACAGATGGACGGTCAGCACCCGCACCGCTTCGGTCTCGTCGCGGGCGACGAGGGCAGTGACGATGGCGCGATGCTCCTCATTGCTGCGCTGGTTGTGGGCGACGACGTCGTCCGGCGCCTCGCGGCGGCGCATCAGCCGGTCGACAAAGGCATCGTGCAGGGCGACGAAGATCGGGTTGCCCGGCACTTCCGCGATGGTGCGATGGAAGCGCAGGTCCATCTCGCGGAACAGCGGGTAGTTGCCGATAGCACGCTCGCACGCCTCGATAGCGGCCAGCATCTTGCCCAGTTGCGCCTGCGTCGCGAACTGCGCGGCGTAGCGGACGAGGCTCATTTCGAGAAAGAAGCGGGCCTGCTCGAGATGGGCATTGCCCTCGCTGCCGCGAAAGAAGAAGCGCGCCGCCTCGGCAGCTCCGGCCATAGCCTGGGCCAGCGTCGGGGTGACGACGCGCGGCCGGAACCCCTTGCGCTGCTCGATCAGCTTCATGCCTTCGAGCATGGTGATGGCTTCACGCACCACGGTGCGGCCGACGCCGAAACGTTCGCACAGGTCGCGCTCGGACGGGATCATCTCCCCGGCCCGGATCACGCCCGAGTGGATCTCCTCAGCCAGCGCCTGGGCAATATCGGCACCTTCGGTTGCCATAAGCACGGTTCCCCTCGCCTCTCCGCTTTTAAGGAACCATAGGCGGTCGTCTGGTGTCAAATTTCTATTTTTTGGTCGACCAAAATGGACGCGAGACAACGGGATGTGAGGCTGCAGGCGTCGCGACGAAGACATCGAGGACATGGAAAACGGGGCGCGGCCAACGCGCACTCGATCGACGATATCGCCCCGCTGAGTCACCAATTTCCCCCTGGTGGCCTGCATATGTCATTAACATAACAACATATCAGTCTAGGGTGGTCAAGCGAGGGGCGCATCGGTTCGCCAGGCGGAACAATGGCTGGATGTGCGGGGGTTTTCGGGGGCGCGACGGTCACCGACAGCGCGGCGATCCTCCCCGCGGGGCGGGGGAGGGGGACCGCCGAAGGCGGTGGGCGGTAAAAGTCACCGACAACCTCCTCCCCGAGACATTCCGCGAGCGCAGGTTGTGGGGCGGCGCGAAGAGCATTGTGAGTCTGGCCGCCCCCTCCACCAGCTTCGCTGGTCCCCCTCCCCCGCCCCGCGGGGGAGGATCACCGCACCGCCGGTGATCGCCGCCTAAACGCTCAGCTTGCCGATATCGTACTTGTCGGCCGACCCGGTCGGGCGCCAGCCGAGGACCTGTTTGGCGTGCGAGGTGTCGCGCCAGCGGCGCTTGTTCTCCGAGATGGCGTCGAAGATGTCGAAGCGGATGCTCTCGGGAGCGCCGAGACACTTGTCCACCATCTGCACGGCATCGGCCTGCGACAGGTAGCCGGGATAGTGGCGGATCAGCTCGGGCTGGTCGCTCGGCAGCACGGCGCCGAGCCGGATGCAGATCACCGACATGCCGTAGCGATCGGAGAACAGCCGCCCGGTATTCTCGCCGAACAGCTTGCCGACGCCGTAGAAACTGTCGGGGCGCGGCGGATCGCGATAGTCGAGCAGCTTCTCTCCCGGCGGCAGCGCCTCGAGCTCATTGGCGGCGAGCTTGCCGTAGGGTGAGCCCTCGTACCACTCGTAGCCGCACATGGTGCTGCCGGTGCTCATGAACACCACCCGCTTCACCCCCGCCTCCTGCGCGGCGCGGAACATGTTCAGCGTGCCGCCGATGGTGTTCTGCATCACCTTGTCCCAGTCGTCGTAGTCATGCGTCTCGGCGGCGAGATGCAGCACCATGTCCATACCCTCGGAGGCCTTGCGGATGGCCGAGGGGTCGGCGATTTCAGCCTGGGTGTGGACGATCCCCGGGACGATGCGCCGGCTCAAGCCACTGAACTCGTATTTATCGGAGAGGTCACGGATGACGAGGCCGCCAATCAGGCCGCTGGCGCCGGTCACGAGGACCTTTGGTTTGGTGCCCATTCGAATGCATCCCCCTGCATTGTTATAGTCCAAAATATACCGTTAGCATGATAACATGCTTTTCTTGGAGTCAAGTGAGTAGAACGGTGCGCTCGACTGCGGTTCGTCTGGTGGAGCGGTCGCATCGTGGATCATGATGCGGCATCAACGGCTTTCGACTTTTTGCGCAGCGAGAGAGGCGTGGGTCCGATTGACAGGGCTAAATATGCCGTTAGCATAACAACATACTTGGTTGCCGTTGAGGGGGGCGTTGTCGGTGAAGCGAGTGCTTATCGTGGGGAGCGGCGGCATCGGCCGGCGCCATCTCAAGGGCTACAGCCTGACAGGCCGTGCCCAGCTCGCCATCGTCGAACCGGATGCCGGGCGCCGCGACGAAGCCAAAGAGCTGTTCGGCATCACCGAGAGCTACAGCGATATCGGCGACGCCGACCTCACGCGTTTCGACCTCGCGGTGATCTGCGCCCCGGCCAATTTCCATGTCGTGCTGATGCAACGCTGCGCCGAGGCCGGGCTCAACTTCCTCGTCGAAAAGCCGCTCTCGGTGACCATGGACGAGGTCGACGCAACGCTGGCGCTGGTCAAATCCCGGAACCTCGTGGCGCGGGTCGGCTATGTGCGCCGCGTCGCCGACGAGGTGGTGACGCTGCGCCAGCAGATCCTCGAGGGCAAGATCGGCACGTTGCGGCTCGCCTATCTCAACTCCTCGCAGGAATTCCCGAAATACCGGCCGGATTTCCAGCGCACCTATTATGCCCGCCCCGAGATGGGCGGCGGCGCCATCCTCGATGCGGCGAGCCACCTGTTCGATATGCTGATCTGGCTGATGGGCAAACCCACCGAGGTCGGCTGCCTCTATGACCGGCTGGTGCTCGAAGGCACCAATACCGAGGATACCTGCCTCGTTTCCATCCGCTTCGAGAGCGGAGCGATGGCCAACGTCACCATCAACCAGTTCCAGAAGCCGAACATCGCACGCTTCGAGTTCATCGGCACCAAGGGCAACCTGATGCTGGAGCATTCGACGCTGAAGTTTGCCGATGACGACAGCGGCAAATGGCAGGACGAGCGCGATTTCATGGATGGGCTGGTGCCTACCGAGGCGCATCAGGCGCGCTTCCGCATGCAGGCCGACGCCATGCTCGATGCGGTCGAGGGCAAGCCCTGCTGGCTCGCAACATTGGACGACGCGCGCGACAACCTCAGGGTAGCACTCGCCGCCAAGCAATCCTGGCTCGAGAAGCGGATCGTGAGTCTCTGATGTCCGATTTCAGCGGCAAGACCATCCTGATGGCAGGCGGCGCGGGTTACCTGGCGCTGCCGGTGAGCAAGCTCCTGGCACAGCAGGGCGCCAATGTGGTGCTGGCGGACATCAATCCGGAACGGCTGGCGGCCGGCGAGGCCGAACTCAAGGCGATCGGCGGCGGTGTGCTGGCGCTGCCGCTCGATATCGGCGACGAGGACTCGATCCTTGCCGCGGTGCGCGGCGCAGCCAAGACGTTCGGCAAGCTCGACGGGCTGGTGAACGCCACGTTCGGCTCGACCGGCAAGCGCTTCGAAGACCTCACGGCGGCGGATTTCGACCGCACCAACCGGTTGAACCTCACCGGCAGTTTCCTCCTCGCCCGCGAGGCGGCTCGGCACATGGGCCCCGGCGGTTCAATGGTGCTCTATGCCTCGATGTATGGCGTGGTGGCGCCGAACCCGGCGAACTATCCCGGCGACATGGCGCCCAACCCGATCGAGTACGGCGCCGGCAAGGCCGGGATGATCCAGATGGTCCGCTACATGGCCGGCCATTTCGGCCCGACCGGCATCCGGGTCAACGCCGTGGCGCCCGGCCCCTACCCGCACCAGGCGACGCAGGACAATGCCGAGTTCATGGAGAACCTCTCGCGCCAGACCATGCTCGGCCGGATCGGACGACAGGACGAGATGGCCGGGCCGACGGCGTTCCTGCTCAGCGATGCGGCCAGCTACATCACCGGGCACTGCCTCAATGTCGATGGCGGCTGGACCGCCTGGTAGGGATATCCGAATGAGCGTTCTGCCGATCACCCGGGATGAAATCCGCCTCGCCATGCTGGGCATGGTGGAGGGCAACGGGCACCCCTATTCCTGGAGCATCATCATCAACGGCAGCTACGACGCCAAGGCGCTCGCGGCCTGCCCGTACCCTGTCATCAAGGACTATATCGCGAGGCAACCAATTGGCTCGCTCGGCATTCCCGGCGCCAAGGTCACCCACGTCTGGACCGATGACCCCGCCGACGCCGTGCAGGTGGCGGCCGTCGCCCATATTCCCAATATCGCCTCTCGCGCCGAGGATGTGATCGGCCAGATAGATGCGGTACTGGTCGCCACCGACAAGGGTTTCGAGCATGTCGAGCGCGCCCGGCCGTTCATCGAGGCGGGCATCCCGGTGTTCATCGACAAGCCGCTTTGCGACAACCGACTGGACCTCGCGACGTTCTCGAAATGGGTGGCCGAGGGCAAGCCGCTGATCAGCTCGTCGGCGATGCGCTTTGCCAAGGAATATGTGCCCTATCATCGCGCCACCCACGCGCTCGGCCAGTTGCGCCATGTCAGCGCCACCATGGCGAAGTCGTGGGAAGCCTACGGCATCCACGCGCTGGAAACGGTCTATCCGATCACCGGGCCGGGCTACGTCTCGGTGCAGAATATCGGCGACGCCAACTCCAACATCGTCCACCTGCGCCACCGCGACGGCATCGACGTGCTGTTGCAGGTGACCAAGGACATGGGCGGCGGCTTCGGCATGGTGACGCTGGCCGGCACCGCGGCCGGACTGCAGCTCAAGTTCACCGACACCTATCACGCGTTCCGCACCCAGCTCGTCGGCTTCGTCGATTACCTCCGCACCGGCAAGCCGCCGGTGCCGTGGGAGGAGACGCGCGAACTGATGCAACTGGTGATCGCCGGCATCGAAAGCCGCGAACAGGGCGGACGCCGGATTTTCCTCAGCGAGATGGACTGAACCATGCACGTACTGGAAAGCTTCTCGCTCACGGGCAAGGTCGCCGTGGTCACCGGCGGCGCCGGGCTCTACGGCCGGCAGATCGTCGCGGCCCTGGCCGAGGCCGGGGCGCAGACCTTCATCGCGGCGCGCGATGTGGCGAAGCTCGAAGCGGTGGCTGCCGAAGAGCGGGCCCGCGGCTACGACGTCACGGCACTGCCGCTCGACCTGTCGTCGGACGCGTCCATCGAGGCACTGCACCGCGAGGTGATCGCCCGGGCCGGACGCTGCGACGTTCTGGTCAACAATGCGGTGACCCGCTCGGCACTCGAGGGCTGGGCCCACGATCTCGACGCGTTCGACAAAAGCCTCCGCGTCAATGCCTCGGCGCTGTTCAAGATCACCGAGCTGTTCGGCCGCAACATGCGAGCGCAGAAATCCGGCTCGATCATCAATATCGGGTCGATGATGGGCATGGTCGGGGTCGAGATGGCGAATTACGAGGGCACCGACATGACGCCCAACCCCTCGCCGATCTACCATTACGAGAAGGGCGGCATGCTCAACTTCACCCGCTGGGCGGCGAGCATTCTCGGCGCCGACAATGTGCGCGTGAACTGCCTGTCGCCGGGCGGCTTCTTCAACAACCAGCCGGCGCCGTTCGTCAAAGCCTACAGCGCCCGCACGCAGTTGGGCCGCATGGCCAACGACACCGACCTCAAGGGCGTGATCGTGTTTCTCGCCTCGGACGCCTCGGCCTATGTCACCGGCACCAATATCCCGATCGATGGCGGCTATACCGCCAAATAACCCCTCCGGAGGAGAGCACCTTGTCCCAGACGCAGCCCTACGCCGCGACGCCCCCGACGCGCTTCCGCATGCGGCCGAGCCGCGTGCTGCGCACCATCCGCGAGGGCAAGGTGGCCCGAGTGCTGAAACTCAATATCGCCGACGCCAAGATCGCCGAGATCTTCGCCGCGGCACAGCCCGATGCGCTGTGGCTGTGCATGGAGCACACCTCGGCGACCTGGGAGCAGGTGGAACACCAGATCCGCGCCGCCAAGCTCTATGACGTCGACACCCTGCTGCGGGTGTCGCGCGGCAGCTACAGCGACTATATCCGCGGCTACGAGATGGATGCGACCGGCCTGATCGTGCCGCACATCATGAATGCCGAGGACGCGCGCAAGGTGCGCGACATCACCAAATTCGCGCCGCTCGGCAAGCGCGCCGTCGATGGCGGCAACAACGATGCGCAGTTCACCCGCGTCGGCTTTCTCGACTATCTGAAGACCGCCAACCAAGAGCGCTTCGCCTGCTACCAGATCGAGGACCCGGAAGCGCTGGATCACCTCGAGGCGATCGCCGAGATGGACGGCGTCGACTGCCTGTTCTTCGGCCCGGGCGACTATTCGGTGGCAAGCGGCATCCCGGGCGAGATCCAGCACGACGAGATCAAGGCGGTGCGCAAGCGGGTCGCCGAGGTAGCGCGCAAGTACGGCAAGATCGCCGCTACGGTGACCAGTCGCGACCTGATCGGCGAGTATGTCGACATGGGGTACAACCTCTTGTCGGTCGGCGCCGACGTGATCGCGCTGGCGAATTATGCCGATGAGTCGATGGCGGCGTTTGACAAGGCGCTGAGGTAAGGGCTCGCCACAGCCGCCTTACCTTCTCCCCTTGAGGGAGAAGGTGGCGCGCAGCGCCGGATGAGGGGTATCGCAACCAGTGGTTGCGCGCTTGGAGCGAAGCGACGAGCGACTGCTACTCTGGCCGCCCCTCCACCGCCTTCGGCGGTCCCCCTCCCCCGCCACGCGGGGGAGGATCACGGCAGCGCCGGTGCTACCCTACGGCTGAAACCTCGCCGGCATGCTCAGCACCTGCTTGCCGGGCTTTCTTTCTTCGAGGTTGGCGTAGATGTCTGCCAGCACCTGCTGCATCCAGGCGGCGGAGTCGACGTTGAAGCTGGGGCCGTCATTGTCGAGCGAGTAGCGGTAGGTCCGGGTGGGCTTGCTTGCCTTGGCGGCGATCAGCGGCACCCAGCTGTGGTGCAGGTAACCGCAGACGATATCGGGCTGGTAGCTCTTGAGCACCGCTTCGAGCTCGGCCGTATCTTCGGCGCCGGTTTCCTGGTTCACCGAGATGACGCGCAGATCCTGCTCGGTTTCGGTCGAGGCATGGGCGCGTCGAATGCTGGCGAGGCGTGAGGCCTGCTCGCTCGAAGTGATGGTGGTGTTAAGGTAGAGATACCTCAGCTTCTTGCCGTCGTTCTGCCGGAACATCTCCATGAAGGCCGGCTCGAAATCGATGCGATAGGCGTGGTAGGGCAGCTCCTCGATGACGAGATCGATGATCGCCACCTGCGCCGAGGTCTCGGGCAGCTTGTCGATCTCGGTCTCCGGCGTGATGCCGGCGAGCACCACCACGTCGAGCGCATCCCAGACATGGGTTGGCATCGACTTGTGAGTGAAACTGCCCAGGATGAACTCGTGACCATCGGAGACCACGGCCTTTTCCAGCGCCACCACCAGCTTGGTGTAGAACTCGTTGTTGAAGATGCCGCCGCCGACAACGTCGCGGTTGTAGAAGAAGCCGATGCGGTGATGCGCTTCGGTCCACGGCGTCTGGACGAGGAAGGAGCCCTTGCCGACCTGGCGCCGGATGATTCCTTCGGCCTCGAGGTCCTTCAATGTCTTGATGACGGTGATCAGCGAGAATTCGCAGAACTTCACGATCTCGTTCTGCGACTCGATCTTGTCCCCGGCTCTGAGGCCGTTGGTTTTCCAGCGCCGGAACAGCATGTCTCTGAGCTGCAGATGGCGTGGCGACAGGTCAATACTCAAGTCAGGACTTCCCGTGACAGGTGATTGCCGAAGTTTGCTTCGGCGACATATAGCACCGCGCCCGCGCTGCCGACACAGAGCCGCTTGCGGGCGCCATGTTTCCCCTTGAATTCGCATGTTAGGTGGTTATCATGACAATATACTACGAGCATGGATTCTGCAAGTGAAGCAAAGATGGCGTAACGCCACGCTGGTGACCCCGGGCGGAGAAATCGGGCAGGATTTGTTGATCGAAAATGGCCGGTTCACCGGCATCGTCGGCCGGGACGCCGCCACTGGCGCCGACTGGCGGGATGTGGACGCCAGCGGCAAGCTGCTGTTCCCCGGCATCATCGATCTGCTGCAGCACGGCATGGACGTCTACCTCTACAACGACACCCTGCCCGGCTGCGTTTCGGACAATTCCACCCTGCTCCTGTCGCGCGGCGTGACGGGGTTCCTCCCCTCGATCAGCTGCCTGCCGCCCGAGGACATGGAACCGACCCTTGCGCGGCTTGCCGCAGAGACCGAAAAGGCCACCGGCGCGCGGGCGCTGGGCATCCACAGCGAAGGCCCGGTCTTCGCTTCGCCCGGCGCCCACAACCCACGCAACCTGCAAAAGCCGAGCGTCGAGCTGGCCGAGCGGATGCTCAATGCCAGCAACGGCCGGCTGAAGGCAGTGACGCTGGCGCCGGAACTGCCGGGCGCCGAAGCCTTCATCAAGCGGCTGAAGCAGCACGGGGTCAGCATCCATCTCGGCCACAGCCAGGCGGCGCCTGATGACGTGGGGCGCTATGTCTCGTGGGGCATCGATGCGGTGACCCACATGTACAACGTGATGCGCCAGCCCGAGCCCGGTAATATGGGGCTCCACATCCTGTCGCTCACCGACGCGCTGCTGGCCGAGTCTGATCTGGCGCTGGGGCTGATCTGCGACGGCATCCACGTGGCGCCCAAGCTGATGAAGATCCTGGCGCAACTGCCGGTGGACCGGGTGTTTCTCGAGACCGACGCCAACAAATATGCCGGCGCCGAGGAGATGGAGTTCGAGTTCTATCCCGGCCAGTGGGTGCGCAGCGCGCGTGGCAAGGCAGTGGTCGATCGCAATGGCGGGCTCTGCGGGTCGTCGCTAACCCCCGACGAGGCAATGCGCAACTACGTCACGATGGTCGGCGCCGACCTCACCCGCACCGCCCACGCCACCAGCCTGGTGCCGGCCAAGGTGCTGGGGATGGAAAAGGATATCGGCTCGATCGAGGTGGGCAAGCTCGCCGACTTCGCAGTGCTCGATCCGAAAACGCTCGAAGTCGAAGCGACGGTGGTGGGCGGCGAAACGCTGTTCAGGCGCGCCGCTTAAGCAGCTCCCGGCTCCGGGGCGTTTCACGGACGACTGCACCAGCCCCGATGTCATCCCCTCGAAAGCGGGGAACTCCGTTTGGGATGGTGCTTGAGGCCGAGAAAACAGAGGTTCCCGCTTTCGCGGGAATGACCCGGTGGGTGGGCCAGAGTCGCTCGGTAACAGTCGTGAACGCTCAAGGGGGATGGGCCAATGCAAATCGTCGCATCGGGAATTCTAGGCAGGGCCGAACCGGGTACCGCTCGGGCCAACCTGACCTTTCCGTCCGTCACGGTGCTGGCTGACGGCTCGCTACTGGCGACACTCCGGGCTGGCGACGAAAAGGACTCGCCGAAAGAGCGGATCGCCTTCTACCGCTCGGCGGACAATGGCCTCACCTGGTCGACGCCGACATATCCGTTCGAGCCGCCTGAGGTGCGCGGCACCGGCGGGACACTGAAACTCTGCTACATCACCGAGCTTGGGCCCAAACGGCTGCTGGCCGCGGCGATGTGGGTCGATCGCACCACCTACCCGGGCAAACCGCTGTTCAACGCCGAGACCGAGGGTTGCCTGCCGATGGTGATCCTCCTCGCCAACTCGGACGACAACGGCGCCAGTTGGTCGGCTTGGCGCGAGGTGCCGATGCCCTCGGAAATCGGCCCGGCCAGCCTGACCAGCCCGTTGATGCGCCTGGCGGACGGGCGGCTGGCGATGAGCATCGAGACCAACAAGACTTACCTCGATCGTTCGAAATGGCTGCAGCGGGCGGTCTTCTTCCATTCGGCCGACGAGGGCCGGAGCTGGAGCGGCCCGGTGACGGTGGCCGAGGATCCGTCGGGCCGCATCTTCAACTGGGATTTGCGTTGCGCCGTGGCGCCCGATGGCCGGGTCGCCTCGTTCGCCTGGACCTATGACACGGCAACGGCAGGCTATCTCAACATCCACCGTCGCATCAGCGCCGATGGCGGGATGAGCTGGAGCGCGCCCGAGACTCTCGGTTTTGCCGATCAGGCGGCGCGGCCGGCGGTGCTGCCGGACGGGCGAGTCGTGCTGGCCTGGGTCGACCGCTTCGGCTCGCAGTCGATCCGCGCCCGGCTGGCGGCAGATATCGCCGCGCCGTTCACGGCGGAAAGCGAGGTCGAGGTCTACGCGCATATCAAAGCGCAGGCGGCGAGCAGCGATACCGGCGACATGCTGGCCAGCATGGACGTGTGGAGTTTCGGGCTGCCCTCGGCGACGGCGCTGCCGGATGGGGACGTGCTGGTGGTGTATTATGCGGGGGAGCCAAAGGCGCTGGATGTGCGGTGGGCGAAGCTGCGGGTGTAGCTGCCTTACTGAGGTGCTGGTGCGGGCTGACCCCCACCCCTGTCCCCTCCCCGCAAGGGGGAGGGAGACGAAAACACTGGCTTCTCAGTCTGCGTCTCCCTCCCCCTTGCGGGGAGGGAGCAAGGGTGGGGGTCCACAGCCACCGAACCCAGAGCTACCCCGCCAAGACCGGCCGCATGGCCAGCGCCAATAAAATCAACAGCGCCCGGTGGGGCTGTTCGATGTCCCGGGTGCCGTCCATCAGCTTGAGGACGATGCCGGCTTCGGGATGTCCACTCTCCGCCACATAGGGCCGCAGCGCCTGCAGCGCACGGAAGGCGGTGCCGGTGCTGCCGGAGCTCAGCGCCGCGGCGGCTTGCATCAAGAGGCGGGAATGCTCCTCGTTGGAGCGTTTGCGGAGGCTGTCGCTCAGCCGGCCGAACAGGCCCGGCAGGCGATAGCCGAGCACTTTCTCCTCATGCCGCCACTCGCGCGAAAAGCTCTCCTCCCAGTCGAGGATCTTGGCCAGCGCCAGGAGCACCACCTTGCTGCGCGGCTCGCCGACCATGCTCACGGCATCGCCGGCCAGTTCGCGATAGACCTGCAGCAACCCATCGACGCTCTGGCTGTCGCGGAACTTGCCGAGGGCCGAGACCGCGGCGAGCCGCACATCGATCTCCGGGTCGTCGGCCAGCAACTGGCGAATGCGCGGCAGGTGCCTCATGTCGCGGATATCGCCCAGGGTGCGGGTGGCGCGGGCGCGCAGCAGCGGATTGGGACTATCGAGGAACCGGGCGATGGCGTCACCGCTCTGCGTCGCCTTGATGCGGCCGAGCGAATTGAGCGCCGCATATTGCAGCTCGACCAGCCCGTCATAGGCGAGCATCGATTCGAGCGCCCGCACCACCGCGGGGCTGGGTGGCAGGTGGCCGAGCGACTGGATGGCCTCGTGCCGCACGTCGAACGAGGGGTCACTGAGCGCCGCGATCAGCTCTTCCTTGACCAGCGCGCTGCGGGTCTTGCCGAAGCCGTAGGCAAGGTCGCGGCGGCGCTCTTCCGACGTGAGCGCGCCATAGCGGTGAATGCCCCAGAGCGCGCTCAGCGGCCGGCCGCGGCCGAACTGGCCGAGGAAATCGCGCACCCCGGTGGCGCCCTCTTCCTTCAGCATGGCGAAGGTGATGGCGGAAATCACCACCATCACGGCGCTGAGCGCGAACAGGGTTTCGAAATTGCCCAGCGTCACGCCGGAGACGACGATGCTGTTGCTGGCGAGCAGTTCGAGCAGCCAGCCGGCGAGGAAGGCGGCGCCACCGCCGATCAGGCCGTCGGTCATGTAGGCGAGCGTCATGTAGCTCTCCTTCTTGGCCGGCGGCACGTAGTTGAGCATGTAGATGCCGCCCACAGAGATGGCGCTCTGGAACAGCATGCCGAAGACGAAGAAGATCGCCCCGACGATGAAGATGGTGCCGGGCGTGTCCCTGGTGACGAACATCAGGGCAATCAGCATCGCCACCTGCAACGCCTGCAGCGTGATGCGGATGGCGCGGGTGCCGTAGCGATCGACGAACCAGCCCGACGCGACGCTGCCGAGCGCGGCGCCGACCGGGATGAACGCCGCCATCAGCACGATCTGTCCCGAGGAGATACCGAGCCGTTCGCGGAAGAACAGCAGGATGAACAGGTTGATGACGGTGTAGACGAGGAACTGCGTGCCCGAGGAGACGAGATAGAGCAGGAAGTTGCCGTCGCGCAGCGGATCGCGCATGGCGCGAATCGAGTCGAGTCCACGGGCCGAACCGGGACGCGGTTTGCCGCCGCCGAGCCCGAACAGGGTCGACGCGGCGATGACTCCCAGCACCAGTCCGATGGCAAAGACCGGAAAGAAGCGCTCGATGCCGTGCTGGCCATCGAGCCAGAGCTGCACCAGGACTGAACCCACCAGCGCCACCGGCAGGTAGGCGAGCGCAATGCCGCCGGTCAGCCGGCCGCGGATGAAGCTCGGCATGTATTCCTGCGACCAGGGCCAGATCGCGGTTTCCGCGAGGGTGCGGAAGATCGAAAAGCCCAGCATGGCCGCGAACAGCACCCAGAACACCATGTCGGGGTTGCCTTGGAACAGCGGCGCCACGAGGATCAGCGACAGGCAGAGATAACGGGTGAGCGAGGCATAGCCGGCGACGCGGCGATGGCCGAAGGCCATGACGATGGGCAAGAACGCCACGGCAATCACCTGCACGAACGGCATGATACCGCCAATGAGCCCGATGCGGTCTTTCGGCACGCCCAGCTCCGCGGCGAACAGCGCCAGCGGCGAAGTAACCGTGCAGAGCAGCGCTGCCGCGGTGATGATGTTGAAGGCGTAAAGATAGGGAATGCGCCGGATCTTGTCGAAATCCGACTGCTGTTCGTACTCGGCCGCAGCCGCGCCCATGCCTTCTACACGCGACACGTAAATCCCTCTCGCCCGACTCGCCCTATCCTCAAAGCGCGATCCGATAGCCCTTGATCACATACTGGCTTTGCTCGAAGCTCCAGCAGGCGGCGTAGATTTCCCCGTTCTGAAGATGCAGCAGCGAGGGCTGGCCGAATTTCAGGCTGCCGAACTGCTTCTTGATATCGGCGGAGTTGCTGCCCATCGAAGCATCGGCGAACAGGTTGAGTTCTTCCTCCACCTTGAAACCCTGGCTGAGATCGACGCGGCGGACGATCAGTCCCACCGGCGCTTCGCGGTGCGAATGGATGGTGAGCAGTTTGTCGCCGCCAAGCGGCAGGAGGTTGGAGGCCTGGCCGCGAATGCCGGTGTCGATCGCCGGCTCGAAGGTTTCGCCCCCGTCGTGCGAGAGAACGATATGGTTGGCGAGGTTGGCGCCCGCCGCATTGTCATAGGCCCAGAAGATCACTGCGACACGACCGCCGCCGAGGTCGGCGATGCGGCTTTCCCAGGTCGAGACGTTACCGAGCGGCGAGCGATAGAACTCGGAGAGTTTACGCCAGCCTTTGCCATTGTCGTCGCTGGCGATGATCCAGCCCGCATGACCGTCCTTGCCGAGATGGAACGGCGCGGTGGCGGCGATGATGCGGCCCGAGGCGAGCTGGATGGCGGGGCCGGAAAGCTCGAGCGGCTGGCCGTCGATGTCGAAATAATCAGGGACACTCCAGCTGCGGCCACCATCGGATGAGGTGCTCGTCTTGTTACGCAGCGTCAGCAGCTTGAAGGTGTCGGGATCGACTACCGGGGTGAGCGGTGTCGGGCGGACGAACACATAGCCGGTGGCGAGGAGCGAGCCGTCCTGGAGCAGCAGCGGCTTGAAGCTTTCGGACTCCTCGGGCTGCACTTCATGGTCGCTGAGCCGCACCGGAGCAGACCAGGTGCGGCCGCTGTCGGAACTGCGGCTGACATGGGCGCGGGCATCGGCGGCATCGAAGGCCTGGCCGATGGTGAAGATGGCAACCAGTTCGCCATTCGCCAGTTGCACGATCCCTGGAAAGGTCGCCTGCCGGCTGACCAGCAGCGGGTCGGGATTGGCAAAGATGGTGATCTCTTCAAGACGCTGCATCGAAAACTCCGGTCAGGCGAAAGGATTGGACCAGTGGCGATACTGGCCGGGGGTCTTGCCGCGCCGCTTGCGAAAGGCGGCGGCGAGGGTGGCGGCATGGCCGTAGCCGACTTCGGCAGCGATCTCGGCCAGCGATTTGTCGGTTGAGACCAGCAGCTCTTCGCTGCGGGTGAGGCGAAGCTCCCGCAGGTGTTCGCCGGCAGAAGTGTGCCGCGCCTTGCGATGCATGGCGCGCAGCGCGCTTTCGGAAATGCCGAGCAGTGCCGCCACGTCGGCCAGGGTGCGCATGCGATGGAGGTTCTGCCCGGCCTGGGTCCAGGCGATGGTCAGCCTGTCTTCGTCGGCGGTCGGGGGAGCGGTCGCGCCGGACAGATCGAAACCGTCGAGCAGGCTCAGCAGCAGGCGCCGCCGCCGCGGCAGCTCTTCGGGGTGGTTGCGGCGGGCGAGATGCATGGCAAGGCGGATGAGGTTCTGCAGATGCAGCGCCTCGTCCGGATTGGGCAGCGCATAACCGGGCCGCTCCGGCTCGCCAGGTAGCACAAAATGGCAGATCGAGGCGGTGGCGAAGGCGCCGAGCGTCATGCCCCGAAACTGCGTGCCCGGCAGGATCAGCACGCCCGCTGGCGCCACCAGCTCGAGCTTGGCCCCCAGCTCGGGAAAGCCGATGGCGACGCGCCCCTCGTGCACCCAGAACAGATCGTGGAATGGCCATTGTACAGGTCCGATCGGCATGCGGCGGTTGATCCGACCGAAACGGTGGTCGCGCAGCTCGAGTTGATCGGTCTCACAGGACATGGCGGCTCGCCAGTGCCGGCTGGCGGCGGCAATCGGATTTCCTAATGTCATGCCGATCCTCGCGGGTGACGAGCGGCCCGCGTTGGCTTTTCATCGAACAGGGCCGCAGTGGCCTTGAGGAGAGGAACGCAGCATGATCGCCGCAATGAGCATTCCGCATAGCCAGCTGAAGGCGGATTTCGACCGCGACGGCTACATCGCCTTCCGGCCGCTGTTCGACGCGGCCCGCATGGCCGAGATCAACCGGGAGCTCGACCGGTTCCTGGTCGAGTGCGTGCCGCAGATGAGCGAGACCGAGGTCTATTACGAGGACAAGGCGAACCGCTCGACGGTCAAGCAGATGATGTACCTCGAAAAATACGACAGTTACTTCAAGACGCTGCTCAGTGACGGGGTGATCAAAGAGCTGGCCGAAACGGTGCTGGGCGAAGCGGCGATCGCGCAGAACATGGAGTATTTCAACAAGCCGCCGGGGATCGGCAAACAGACGCCCCCACATCAGGACGGCTATTATTTCAAGATCGCGCCGCCCAAAGCGATCACCGGCTGGCTGGCGCTGGAGCCGGTCGATGACGAGAACGGGTGCCTGCAATATGTGCGCGGCTCGCACGCCTTCGAGGGCTGGCGTCCGCACGGACGCTCCGAGATCCTCGGCTTCTCGCAGGGGATCACCGATTTCGGCACCGAGCACGACGTCGCCAATACCGTGGCGCAACCGGGCCCGGCCGGGATGCTGCTGATGCACGACTGCAAGACGGTGCACTGGGCGAGCCCGAACCGCTCGCCGACCCGTTCGCGCCGCGCCCTGGGCTTCGTCTATTTCGGCGTCAGCGCCAAAGCCGACGAAGAGATGAAACGGGCCTACCAGGCCAAGCTCGACGCCGAGCTGAAAGCGGCCAACAAGATCTGACGGCTCGCCCGGATGGTGCGGCTCAAGCCGTGCCATCCGCCCCGTCCTCCCGGCGCGCGCCTCGATCGTCAACCTCGCCCGGTCGCGCCTTGCGCGCCACCGCCCCTCGGCGCCGCATCGGCGCAGAATATGTTACTATAATAACATGGTTATGGGGTCAAACACTGGTGGGCGCTTAGGTAACGCCATCGACAAACACTGTGGCTCACCCCTCATCCGGCGCTACGCGCCACCTTCTCCCCGATGGGGAGAAGAATCCTGCGACGCCGGCGAGCCACCCCTTATTCCTCTCGCCGTCGGGGAGAGGGTGGATCGGCCGTAAGGCCGAGACGGGGGAGGGGAGCGACCGCAGCCCTCACGCGCCGAAGGCCGGCGCGAATTTGAGCTCGCCGCGCGGCCTCGGGCCGGACAGCACCAGCCGTTGCACCAGTCGACGGTCGAGATCGCCATAGGCCAGGAGCCCGTCGCTCTCGAACCCGGCGCGGCTGTAAATTTCGGGGTTGCCGATCAGCGCGACGCCGGCGGCGCCCTGTTGGCGCAACAGCTCCACCCCCCGGGCGATCAGCGCCTTGCCGATGCCCTGGCGCTGACGGTCGGCGCGGACCGAAATCGGACCGAGCCCGAACCAGCCGGCATGAACGCCGTCGATGGTGACGGGAGAGAAGGCGATGTGTCCGACGATCGCACCATGGTCCTCTGCCACCAGCGACAGCGTCAGGTCGCCGGCGGCGCGCAGCGCCTGGATGATCGGCGCTTCGGTGCCGCTGCTGAACGGCATCGGCGCGAACGCCTCCAGGGTCAGCGCATGGATCGCCTCATCGTCCGCCGGCAGTTCGGCTCGAATCTTCACATGCACCTCAAGAGGTTGGGGAGACCGATATTTCTCGCTGCGCTCCAATCACGCAATCCCCATCCGTTCGGATGGGGTCCCTCCCCCACCCGGCTATGGTACGGATATCGGTCCACCGGCTCGTCCGGCGGTTCATTGCTTGAAAGGACAATAAGTGAAGCTCGAATCCATCGCGCTCCATCACGGTTACAAGGCGGAGGAAACCACCAAGGCGGCGGCGGTCCCGATCTACCAGACCACCTCGTACACCTTCGACAACACCCAGCACGGCGCGGACCTGTTCAACCTCGCGGTCCCCGGCAACATCTACACCCGCATCATGAACCCGACCACGGCGGTGCTGGAGCAACGTGTCGCCGAGATGGAGGGCGGCATCGCGGGCCTCTGCGTCGCCTCGGGCATGGCGGCGATCACCTATGCAATCCAGGCCATTGCCGGCGTCGGCGACAACATCGTGTCGATCAGCCAGCTCTATGGCGGAACCTACAACCTGTTCATGCACTCGTTCCCGCGCCAGGGCATCGAGGTACGGATGGCCGACCAGGGCGATTTCGAGGGGCTGGAAAAGCTCATCGACAAGAACACCAAGGCGGTGTTCTGCGAGTCGATCGGCAACCCGGCCGGCAACGTCGTCGACATCCAGCGGCTCAGCGAGATCGCGCATCGGCACGGCGTGCCGGTCATCGTCGACAACACGGTGGCGACTCCCTACCTCTGCAAGCCGTTCGAATTCGGCGCCGACATCGTGGTGCATGCGCTGACCAAATATATCGGCGGGCACGGCAATTCGATCGGCGGCATCATCGTCGACTCGGGCAAGTTCGATTGGAAAGCCAACAAGGAGCGCTTCCCGATCCTCAACGAGCCCGATCCGTCCTATCACGGGGTGATCTATACCGAGGCGCTGGGGCCGGCCGCCTATATCGGGCGCTGCCGCGTGGTGCCACTGCGCAATACCGGCGCGGCCCTGTCGCCGCACAATGCCTTCCTGTTCCTGCAGGGGCTCGAAACGCTGGGGCTGCGGATGGAGCGCCACTGCGAGAACGCCGAAAAGCTCGCGGCCTGGCTCAAGCAGCATCCCAAGATCAACTGGGTGAACTACGCCCAGTTGCCGGACAGCAAGTACAATGCGACGGCGAAAAAGATCACCAAGGGTAAGGCCTCGGGCATCATCAGCTTCGGCATCAAGGGCGGCGCTGCCGCCGGTTCGCAGTTCATCGACGCGCTGCAGATGATTTTGAGGCTGGTGAACATCGGCGACGCCAAGTCGCTGGCCTGCCACCCGGCCTCGACCACGCACCGGCAGCTCGGGCCCGAGGAACTGGCCAAGGCCGGCGTGTCGGAAGACCTGGTCCGCATCTCGGTCGGCATCGAGCACATCGACGACATCATCGCCGATGTCGAGCAGGCGCTGGCAAAGGTCGCCTGAACCTACCACATACCCCGCCGGCGCGCCCGACGCGCCGGCGGCTCCGAAAGGCCCATGACGTGACTGCTCCCGAAGGCCCTCGCCTCCACCCGACCGGCCGATTGATCCCACCCGATCTCGACGAAGCCATGGTGACGGCGGTGGTCGAGACGTTCTACGGCAAAGCGCGGCGCGACGAGGTGATCGGGCCGGTGTTCAACCGGGTGATCCCCGAGGCCGACTGGCCTGCGCATTTGAAGACCATCGCCGACTTCTGGAGTTCCATGCTGCTGGGCAGCGGCCGCTATTACGGCCGGCCGATGCCCAAGCACATTGCCATCCCCGAACTCTCCGACCGGCATTTCGCCCGCTGGCTGAAGCTGTTCCGCGAGACGGTGGAAGAGCTCTGCCCGCCGGAGATTGCAGCGTTGTTCCTCGAACGCGCTGAGCGCATCGGCTACAATTTCCGCCTGCGCATCGCGCAGTTCCGCGGCGAGGATCTCGGGCAGGTGAAGCCGATCCGGGCGGGTGACGAGGCGCCCGAGCAGGCCTGATACGTGCGCTCGGCGCGGGACAGCGCTCAGTTTCTTACCTGGCGGTTGACCGACCCCCACCCCTGTCCCCTCCCCCTGAGAGGGAGACCAGAACGCTGGCTTCCGAGTACGTGTCTCCCTCCCCTTGTTTAGGGGGAGGGATCAAGGGTTGGGGTCGGCTCGCGCCGGAAGATCTGTTGGGGGGAAAGGCACTCTGTCTGCGCGTTCCTGAAATGCTTCAGAAGAACGCCAAAGGCCCCTCGCCGGGTTCGATCGGCACGTGATGGGTGACCATGCCCACGTCCGGCCGCCAATGGTGCAACAGCAGTGCCGGCGGTTCGACGAACGAGGCGGGCTCGGCGCCGGGCGCCAGCCGTAACGCGATGGCGGTGGTGGTGCTCGGGGCGATCTGCAGCAGGGTCCCGCCGAAGCGCAGCGACATGTGGCGGTGAACATGGCCACAAAGCACCCGCTCCACCACCGGATAACGGGCGACGATGGCCTCTAGCCGCTCGCCGTTGAAGCAGCGATAGGCGTCGATGAAGCCGATGCCGGTTTCGATCGGCGGCTGGTGCAGCATGATCAGCGTGGGCCGATCCGGCTCGGCAGCCAGCGCCGCTTCCAGCCAGCCGGCGGCGGCAGCGTCGAAATCGCCGTGATGCTGGCCGGGCACGCTGATATCGAGCCCGATCACCCGGACCGGACCATGATCGCCGGCGACGAAATGCAGCGGGCCGGCGGCCGGCAGGTAACCGGCATCGGCGAAGGCTGCCCGGAACGCTTCGCGCTCGTCGTGATTGCCGGGAATGGCGAGCACGGGCTGACGAATGTCAGCCATCAGCAGCCGGGCGAGCCGGTATTCCTCGGGCGTCGCGTGCTCCGTGACATCGCCCGAGATCAGCACCAGCTCGGGCGAGGGATCGAGCGTCGCCAGCCGGCGGATGGCGGCAGCGAACATGGCGTTGGAATCGACCAGCCCCTGGTACAGCGTGCCGGGGGCGCACAGGTGCGGATCGGAGAGCTGGGCGATCAACATCGGCCGCTCAACCCTTGACGAAATCGAACAGCACGCGGCGCAACTGGGGGACGTCCTCGGCCTCGAGCGCGGCGGCAAGCGCGGCAAGCGCGGTCGTCAGGTCGTCGGTGGGGCGCCCGCTGCGTGGGGCGCGCAGGATCTTGGGCTGGCTGGTGCGGACGGCGTTGGCGGGATCGAAGAACAGCTCCTCGGTCAGTTTCTCGCCCGGACGGGCGCCGGTTTCGACAATCGCGATGTCGCCGCTGGGATTGGCGGCCGACCTCACCGACAGGCCGGCGAGGCGGATCATGTTCTCGGCGAGGTCGCGGATGCGCACCGGCTGGCCCATCTCGAGCAGGAAGATATCGCCGCCCTCGGCCATGGCGCCGGCCTGCACGATCAGTTCGGCCGCTTCGTGGATCGACATGAAGTAGCGGGTCATGCGGCTGTCGGTGAGGGTGACCGGCCCGCCGGCCGCTATCTGCTCGCGAAACAGCGGCACGACCGAGCCGTTGGAGCCGAGCACGTTGCCGAAGCGGACCGAGCAATAGCGCAGGCCACTGCCCTTGCCGTAGTGGCGGACGATCAACTCGGCCCAGCGCTTGCTGGCGCCCATGACGCTGGAGGGGCGCACCGCCTTGTCGGACGAGATCAGCACGAAACGGGCGACCCCAGCGGCGACCGCTGCCTCCACCAGCACCCGGGTGCCGATGACGTTGTTGCGCACCCCCTCGAGCGGATTGGCCTCGACCAGCGGAACGTGCTTGTGCGCCGCGGCATGGAAGATCACCTCGACGCCCTGCTGCACGAGCGTACGGCGCACCAATGCGGCGTCGGCGATCGAGCCGAGAATCGGGACGATCTCGACATCGGCAAGGGTGCGCAGATGGCGATCGATCTCGTAGAGCGCGAACTCGTTGGCCTCGAGCAGCACCAGCTTTCTGGGCGCCCGCTGCACGATCAGACGGGTCAGTTCCGAGCCGATGGAGCCGCCGGCGCCGGTGACCAGAATCACCCGGTCGGCGAGGATTTCGCGCATCAGTTCGGGGTCGGCCGGCACGGCGGAGCGGCCCAGCAGATCGTCGATGTCGATCTCGCGCAACTGACTGATCAGGTATTTGCCGGAGACCAGGTCGGTAATGGCCGGCAGCGCCCGGATCTTGATCGGGT
Organism: Devosia sp. A16; assembly: GCF_001402915.1. Taxonomy (GTDB): domain Bacteria; phylum Pseudomonadota; class Alphaproteobacteria; order Rhizobiales; family Devosiaceae; genus Devosia_A. Next base: position 2,705,146 of record NZ_CP012945.1, on the reverse strand, counting down.
GGTGATTGAGTTCGGCGACGATCTGGGCGCGGCGGGTGGCCTCGGCGGAGGGGATCGACAGGATCACCTCGCTGACGCCGCGGTTGCGGATCAGCTCGCCGAGCTTGCTCGGCGGATCGACGCGGATGCCGGCGACGTCACGCCCCCACAGGTTGGCGTCGTCATCGAGGAAGGCGACGACATAGCTGGCGCGGTGGGCCCTGAGCGCTTCGGCGAGTTGCGTGCCGGCCGAGCCGGCGCCGTAGATCACCACGCCACCGCCGTGGCCGACCTGACGCTCGGGAAGCCAGAGCAGCGCCTTGGCGAGAAAACGCGAGCCGGCGACCACCACGGTGCCGAAGATGAAATAGAACAGCGGCACGGTGCGCGGGAAAATTGCCAGCCGGGTCGCCTCGGCGAGAAACAGGGCGAACACCCAGAGCAGCGTTGCCAGCATCATCGCCTGGATGATGGTCCACAAGGCTCGCTCCGGCAGGTAGCGGATGACGGCGCGATAGAGCCCGAGGCGAATGAAAACCGGAACGGCGAGCACCGGCGCCAGCAGCATCAGCAGCAGGTGCGCATTGGTCGGCGTGAAGGAGCCGCCCAGGCGAATGGTGAAGCTGAGCCACAGCACGCCGAGCAACGCCAAGGTGTCGAAGCCGATCAGGATGGCCTGCTTCCAGCGGCGGGGCAAACCGCTCAGCCCGTCGCGAAGCTTGCTCAACGTCATCTATAGAAAACCCACCCGCAACGGGCCGCGTGGCCAGCTGCCCCCCGGTTTTGTAACGATGCCGGCCAGTCTTTCCAACGCCTTTATGCTATGGCATCACAGCCCAAATCGCCGAACCAGGATTTCGACATGACGATCAGACTGCACCGGGGCGACCTGCCCGACCTCTCGCGCTATGGCCGGGAGGTGGCGATCGACACCGAAACCATGGGGCTCGACCCGCGCCGCGACCGGCTTTGCGTAGTGCAGCTGTCGCCGGGCGACGGCAGCGCCGACGTGGTGCAGATTCCGCAGGACCTGAAGGAAGCGCCGAACCTGGTCAAGCTGCTGAGCGACCCGGCCGTCACCAAGATCTTCCACTATGCGCGCTTCGACATGGCCGTGCTGAAGCACCGCTTCGGCATCGTCACCGGCCCGGTCTACTGCACCAAGATCGCTTCGAAGCTGGTGCGCACCTATACCGACCGGCACGGCCTCAAGGACCTGGCGCGCGAACTGCTCAATATCGACATGTCCAAGCAGCAGCAGAGCTCGGACTGGGGCGCCGAGAAGATTTCCGAGGCGCAGCTCGATTATGCCGCGTCGGACGTGCTGTACCTGCACGACCTGAAGCGCCATCTCGACCGCATGCTGCGTCGCGAGGGGCGGACGGAACTGGCCCAGGCCTGTTTCGAATTCCTCAAGCACCGGATCGATCTCGACCTGATGGGCTGGGACGAGACCGACATCTTCGCCCATAGCTGATGGCGTCGCTGGCCGCCCCACTGGACGATCGCGCCGCGTTGTACCGGCGGCTGATGCGGCGCAACCGGCTGGTCGGGCTGTTGCGCTGGCTGGTCCCGGCGGCCGGGGTGGCGCTGTTCATGGGTCTGCTGGTGATGATCGTCATCGACAATCTCGGCCAGAACTTCGGCTACTCCAACATCCGGATCGACCGCGACAACCTGGTGGTGGAAACGCCGCGGCTCACCTCGACCGGCGATGACGGTACGCTCTACGCATTGTCGGCCCGCGCCGCCAAGGTGGCGCCGACGCAGACCGACCTGATCGACATGGAAGACGCCGTTTTCACCATGACGCCGCCGACGGGCGCGGCGATGCAGGCGGTGGCGGCGGCGGCTCAGTTCCAGACCAACGATCAGTTGCTGAACGTGCCGGGCGTCGCCCGGGTCACCAGCACCGAAGGCCTCGACGGCACGCTCGAGGGGGTGTTCGCCGACCTGATGAACTGGAAGCTGGTGGCGAGCGGCAATGTCGACATCACCATGCCGGGCGGCTCGCACATCGTCTCGGACGGCATGACCTACGACCGCGAGACCGGCATCTACACCTTCAAGAACGCCAGGGTGACACTGGGCGCGACTCCGGGGGAAACGGAATGAAGCAGCTTATCGCCGCCATCGTGGTCACGATGGCACTGTCCGTTCTGGCGGCGCAGGCGGCCGAGCCGGTGAACGTATCGGCGGACGACTTCACCATCGACCAGACCAGCAACTCCGCTACGTTCGCCGGCAATGTGGTGATCACCCGCACCGGGCTCAAACTGTGGGCCGACAAGGTGCTGGTGCTCTACGGCAGTGGCGGGCAGAGCGATATCGACAGCCTGACCGCTACCGGCAACGTCCGGATCAAAACCGATAGCCAGGACGCCACGGGCGCCAAGGCGACCTTCGATCCCGACACGCTGATCCTCAAGCTCAGCGGCAACGTCACGGTGGTCAACGCGCAGGGCAAGCTCAACGGTCCGGAGCTCACCATCAACCTCAAGACCAACAACTCGGTGTTCAAAGGCAACAAGGGGGGCCGGGTCACCGGTGTCTTCACCCCGCAATGACCGAGGCGGAGACAACGACGACCAGAACCGCGGTCGACCAGACCGGCTGGCTGGTGGCGCACGGGCTCAACAAGAGCTTCGGCAAGCGCACCGTGGTCGAGAACGTCAGCCTGGCGGTGCGGCGCGGCGAGGCAGTGGGCCTGCTCGGCCCGAACGGCGCCGGCAAGACCACGGTCTTCACCATGATCATGGGGCTGGTGAAGCCCGACAAGGGCAAGATCCTGGTCGACGGGCGGCCGATCACGAACCTGCCGCTGTTCCAGCGCGGGCGGCTCGGCATCGGCTACCTGCCGCAGGAAAGCTCGATCTTTCGCGGGCTCAGCGTCGAAGGCAACATCCTGGCGGTGCTGGAAGGACATGTGCCGAGAAAGGCCGACCGAATGGTGCGGCTCAATGAGCTGCTGTCCGAGTTCGGCATCGGCCACATCGCCAGGTCCAACGCCATGGCGCTGTCGGGGGGCGAACGGCGGCGTGTCGAGATCGCCCGGGCGGTGGCCACCGACCCGCTGTTCATGCTGCTCGACGAGCCCTTCGCCGGCGTCGATCCGATCGCCGTCAGCGAAGTGAAAACACTGGTCAAGCACCTCACCCGGCGCGGCATCGGCGTCTTGATCACCGACCACTCGGTGCGCGAGACGCTGTCGCTGGTCGACCGCGCCTATGTCATCCACGAGGGCCACGTGATGATCCAGGGCAAGCCGGAGGTGATCGCCGCGGATCCGGAGGCCAGGCGGGTGTATCTGGGCGATACGTTCGAGGTTTGAGGGGCATGGCGAGGAGCCAGGGTCGACCGGCCGCACCCTACTCGCTAATTGCTACTCGCTGATTTCTGGCACGCTTCTTGCCCTAGGCGCGTCAATCATGCATGGATGGCGCCGGAAGCCTCATAGCAGTGCCTTAGGGGAAACGCGCGTATGGCCTTGTCGCCACGGCTCGAGGTTCGTCAGAGCCAGGGCCTGACGCTCACGCCGCAATTGATGCAGTCGATCCGGCTGCTGCAGCTCAGCCACCTCGAGCTTCAGAGCTTCGTCGAGGCCGAGTTGCTGCGCAATCCGCTGCTCGAGCGCGAGGACGGCGCGGAGCCGGCCGAGGAGGCAGCGGAGGCGCCGGAGCGCCCGGCCGAGCTCAACGCGGCGGAAGACACCGTCGACTATTCCGAACGCATCCAGTCGGCCGATTCGATCGCCAACGGCTATGACACCGAAGTGGAGAACGTCTTTCCCGACCAGTCGGCGCCGGAGCGGCAGACCGACGCGACGCAGTGGAACGAGCGCGGCGGCGGCGAGGGCGAGGCAGCCGATATCGACCAGTTCGTCGCCGCGCGCCCGACGCTCGCCGATCACCTCGCGGCGCAGGCCGGCCTGATCATCGGCGATCCGGTCGAACGGCTGATCGCGCAGTTCCTGATCGATAGCGTCAACGAAGCCGGCTACCTGGTGGTGGAACTGGAAACGGTGGCCGAACTGCTCGGCGCCCCCCTCGCGACGATCGAGGCGGTGCTCGACAAGCTCCAGGGCTGCGATCCGGTGGGCGTCTTCGCCCGCGATGTACGCGAGTGCCTCGCGCTGCAACTGCGCGAGCTGGACCGGCTCGACCCGCTGATGCTGCGCCTGCTCGACAATCTCGAACTGATCGCCCAGCACGATCTGGCCGCGCTGGCGCGGGCCGTCGGCGCCGATCGCGAGGACCTTGCCGACATGCTGGCCGAATTGCGCCAGCTCGACCCCCGCCCCGGCCGCGCCTTCGAGGCGGGCCCGGTGGAATCGGTGGTGCCGGACGTGTTCGTGCGACCGGGCTCCGGTGGGGAATGGCAGATCGAGCTCAACCCCGATGTGCTGCCGCGCGTGCTGGTCAACCGGACCTACTATGCCGCGGTGACGAGGAAGACCCGCGACAGCGCCGAGAAGAGCTTCCTCACCGATTGCCTCGCCACTGCCAACTGGCTGGCCAAGAGCCTCGACCAGCGGGCCCAGACCATCCTCAAGGTCACGGCCGAGATCGTGAAGCAGCAGCACGGGTTCCTCGTCCACGGCATCACCCATCTCAGACCGATGACGCTCAAGGCGGTTGCCGACGCCATCGAGATGCACGAGTCGACGGTCAGCCGCGTCACCTCGAACAAGTATGTCTCGACGCCGCGCGGGCTGTTCGAGATGAAGTACTTCTTCACCACCGCGCTCGGCTCCTCGACCGGCGAGGGCGATCACTCGGCCGAGGCGGTGCGGCACCGCATCCGGCAACTCATCGATGCCGAGCAGCCCACCGATATCCTGTCGGACGACACCATCGCCGAAATGCTGCAGAAAGAGCGCGGGATCGAGGTGGCCCGCCGCACCGTGGCAAAATATCGCGAGGGGATGAACATCCCCTCCTCGGTGATCCGGCGCCGCCAGAAGCGCGCGGTCGCGGCGGCGGCACGATAGCGCCTTCGGGTAATCGGTGTCGACACCCGGCATTTGAACCCAAAGCCGATCCGCGCATTGCCCCTCGGATTGGGGCGGTCTAGACTCGCTCCACCGGGGTGACCACATCTCTTGGTGGCGGCTTACTCCGGCCGACCTGACCAAAGAGAAAGAGGACCTCCATGACACTGCGCGTCTCGGGAAAGAACATGGATGTCGGCGATGCGCTGCGGATCAAGGCGCAGGGCCATTTCGACACGGTGGTGAAGAAGTATTTCGACGGCAACTACACCGGCCACCTCACGCTCGAGCCCGAGGGCTCGGGGTTCAACGCCCAGTGCATGGTGCACCTCGATTCAGGGGCCGTGCTGCAATCCAGCTCCTATGGCGGGGATGCCCTGTCGGCCTACCAGGGCATGGCCGACACCATCGAGAAGCGGCTGCGCCGCTACAACCGCAAGCTCAAGGCGCACCGCCGCGGCCCCAACGGCGCGGGCGAGGAAGCGGCATCCTATGTGCTCGCCGCACCCGACGAGGATGAACTGATGGAGGACTATTCGCCGCCGGTGATCGCCGAGGCGACCTCCAGCCTCCGGCAGATGTCTGTGGGTGAGGCGGTGATGCAGCTTGATCTGACCCAGGCGGAAGTGGTCGTATTCCGGCATGCTGGACATGGTGGCCTAAATGTGGTCTACCGCCGCGCCGACGGCAATATTGGCTGGATCGATCCAGCCCTCAAGCCGAACTAGGGCTCCGGAAAAGCTTGGTCTTTCCGCATCCACGATGGGAACTTCTTGATGGAATTGGCTGACATCCTCTCGGAGGACTCGGTGCTTGTTTGCTCAGGGATCAAGACCAAGCTGGACGTGCTGCAGCGGCTCTCCGAACGCGCCGCGACGATCTCGGGCCAGGACAGCGCGACGATCTTCGAGGCGGTTAACCACCGCGAACAGCTGGGCTCGACCGGCCTGGGCAACGGCATCGCCATCCCGCACGGCAAGTTTGCCGGGCTGGGCGCGGTGACGGCGGTGTTCGCCAAGCTCGAACAGCCGGTGGAGTTCGAAGCGGTGGACGATCAACCGGTCGACCTGGTGATGCTGTTGCTGGCGCCCATGGGCGCCGGCGCCGACCATCTCAAGGCGCTGGCGCGCGTTGCGCGGATCCTCCGCACCGACTCGGTGGTGGCGCGGTTGCGCCGCTCCGACGATGCCGGCGAGCTTTACGGTATCCTGACCCAGCCGCTCGAAGCCACCCGGGCCGCATAGCGCGGTGAGCCATGCTGCCCTCGGTAATCGACTGGTTGCTCGATACCGATCCGGCCATTGCCTGGCAGGTGATGCGCGACCTGACCGACGCTCCCGAGGCCGCCTGGCGGGCGGAGCGCCGTAAGGTGGAAACCCAGGGCTGGGGCGCCCGACTTCTCTCGTGCCAGGATGATGACGGCCAGTGGGCGGGTGGCGCGTTCGTCCCCGCCGGCTTCGACTGGGCCGAGTGGCAAGAGCGCGGACAGCCCTTCACCGCAACCTGCTTCGCGCTGACCCAACTCAGGGAGTTCGGCCTCGATCCGCGGTCCGACCGGGCGCAATGGACAGCCTTGATGGTGGGCCGCAACGCCCGCTGGGACGAAGGCGGTCAGCCATTCTGGGACGGCGAAACCGAGGAGTGCATCAACGGCCGCACGGTGGCAGACGGCGCCTATTTCGGTGTCGACGTCGCAGGTATCGTCGAGCGCCTGTTGGGCCAGCGGCTCGACGATGGCGGCTGGAACTGCGAGCGGGCCAATGGCTCGCAACGCTCATCGTTTGCCACGACCATCAACGTGCTTGAAGGCCTGCTTGAGTACGAACGGGCAACTGGCGGCTCGGACGATGTACGTGCGGCCCGCAGATCGGGCGAGGAGTACCTGCTGGAACGACGTCTCTTCCGGCGCCTCAGTACGGGAGAGCCGGCGGACGAGCAGTTCCTGCGGCTCACCTACCCCAATCGCTGGCGCTACGACCTGCTGCGGGCGCTCGACTACTTCCGGGCGGCGGGATTGCTGGACGACTGCCCTCCCGATCCCCGGCTCGACCTGGCCATCGAACAGTTGCGAGCCCGGCAGCTCGACGATGGTCGCTGGCCGCTCGACTGGAAGCCGGGCGGACGCGTGTGGTTCGAGATGGACGACGGCGTGGGCCGGCCATCGGCGTGGATCACGCTCAGGGCGCTACGCGTTCTCAGGTGGTGGCAGCCGTAGCGCGGAGCCCGGCCTGCGCCACCGGAGCTTTCGTTCAGTGCAGCGTGACGATGCCGAACGACTTGTCGCTCAGCCATTCCGCAACGGCTTCCTCGCTGTCGCCGACCATCAGCGGCGAGCCGTCGGCCGAGACCACGATGTGGAAGTCGGAGTCTTCGTTGAATTCACTGTCGGGCAGGATCGGACCCATGTCCGCGCCCTTGACGTGCTTGACGTAGACCACCGCGTTGCCGCCAAGCGCCATGAACTGGGCCGGGGTCAGGTTCCGCAGGGGATTGTCGATTGGATGTTCTCTGTTCTCTTGCACTTCATGTTCCCCTTTCTAGGCAGAACGGATCTCGATACGGCGGGCGATCTTTTCGGCTCTCGGACGGACAACTGCGATCATCAGCATGCCGTTCCGTAATATCGCGTCTTTGACCACCATGCCGTCGGCGAGGAGGAAGTTTCGCTGAAACTGCCGCGCGGCAATGCCGCGATGCAGGTACTCCCGGCTGGCGTCGTCCCGCTGCCGGCCTCTGACCAGCAACTGGTTGTCCTCCACCGACACCTCGAGGTCGGCCTGTGCGAACCCCGCGACGGCGATGGAAATCAGGAACGTCTCCACGCCCTCGGCATCGAGCGAGCGCTCGATATTGTAGGGCGGATAGCCATCGGCGGCTTTGCTCAACCTGTCGATACGTTCCTCGAACGCGTCGAAGCCGAGCAGGAAGGGCGCCGAAAACATGGAGACGCGCGACATCCGGATCGTCCTTGTTCCAAGCAACGGTGTGGAGCGGCCCGAGTTTCAGTGGCGCCGTTCCATGCCCGTGATATGGGTCTGGGACCCTTCCCAATCAAGACCGCCGCCCGGCGGGGAGCAGGACTTTGACCGACAAGACGGTGGCGGTGGTGATCCCCGCCTACAAGGCGGAAGGCTTCATCGCAGAGGCGGTCGGCAGCCTGCGCAAGCAGACCCATACCGATTGGGAAGTTTGGGTCGTCACCGACGACGGGGAAGATTACGAAGAGCTGTTGGGCCACGCCGGCCTCGTCGATAAACGTTTCCGTTTCCTCAGCACCGGGCGGGTCGGCGCCGGAGCCTCGCGGGCCCGCAACCTGGCGCTCGACCGTATCGAGGCACCCTATGTGGCGATCCTGGATGCCGACGATCGCATGAAACCGCAAAAGCTCGAACTGGCGGTGGCGGCGCTGGCCGAGCAGCCCATCGTAGCCTCGGCGCTCGACGTGATGAACGACCGTTATGACCGGCTGCGCCTCGTCGGTGTCGGCCCGGACCGGGTGCTGACGCCCGGGGCCTACAAGTTCGTCAACCTGTCGATGGATTCGATGATCGTGTGGGATCGGCGGCGCTGCGATGCGCGCTACGATCTCGGGCTCAGCAACATGACCGACCTCGAACTGCTGATGCAGCTATGGCGCAGCGCCGAGACGGTGCACCAACTCGGCACGCCCCAGCACGACTATGTGAAGGTCTCGACCTCAATGAGCAACGGCGCCGGCTTCACCGAGAAGATGATCGCCTCGAAGAAAGCGCTGCTGCAGCGACTGGAGACCGGCGCCTACCGCTTCGCGGCGCCCGGCGCCGCGGAGGGACTCATTGCCTTTCTCGGCTTGTCGCTGGCTGCGGAAGCCGCCTATCCCATGGCGCTCGATGAGCGGCCGGGACTGTTGTTCGAGGATCATCTCGAGCCGATGCTGAGGGCGTATGAGGCGCGGGTGAAGCTGGACTGAGCTGCCTTACCGGCGCGGACGGCTGACGGCTCGCTGCCACAGTGTTCCCAGCCGCGCGAGGTTGAGTCCGATGTAGGCTGCAAGGAAAGCGCGTCCAGGCAGGTGCAGGGGGCTGTTCCATACCTCGCGCATGCCGGCCCGCCGCAGCGCGCGCCACTGAGCGCGACTGAAGGCCCAGTTGCGGCTGACGCCCTCCTTGCGGAAGTATTTTCGGCACAGCGTCTCCGGGACTCGAACGAAGGCGCCGAGCAGGGCGAGGTGCAGCAACCAGGTCCAGTCCGCCGAGAACTCCCCTGCCGCATTGGGCCTGATGCCACCCACCCGGCGAACGGCTTCGGCGCGAAACAGGCCGCGATTGGGGATCCACCAGTGGCCTGTGTGGCCGCCCATCAGCAGCCCGCGCCGCAACGGACTGCGGACCTTCGACAGCGTGTCGAAGGCGATGATCTCGCTCCTGCCATCCAGATGGACGAGCTCGACATCGGTGAAGGCGAGCATGGCATCCGGTCGGTGACGCAGGGCCTCGACCAGCTTTTCGACGTAAGTCGGCGCGATGAGGTCGTCATGGAAAGCAAAGAACATCAATTCGCCGGCGGCGTTGGCCATCAGGTCATTGGAGTTCCGCAGCCAGCCCAGATTGGCGTCGCGCCTGAGGATGCGCACATTGCTTTGCGTCGCTGCGAAGGCCGAGACCAGCTCGAACGTGTTATCGGTCGAACAGTCTTCGCCGATCAGGATTTCGAGATCGGGCCAGGTCTGGGGCGGCCAGGCTGTCAAGCGTGCGGCCGATGAACGCTGCCGAGTTGTAGCAGGGCAACAGCGCCGTGACCGTGGGCCGCCACTGCGACATGGAGCTCACGCGCTCGCTCCCACGGCCGCGACAACCCGCTCCGCCAGCAGCGGCGCTGTCGAGTATTTGCCCGTATCGACCGAGAAGTAACTGCCCTTGCGACGGATGCCGAAACGATCGCGCCGATGGATACTGGCACGTGGGTCGTCCAGCGCTCCGGTTTCCTCGGCGTAGACGAAGCCGCCGCGCAACTGCACCGTCTGAGCGGCGTCGAGAATATCGTGGACGCCAGGAAACAGATCGCCCATGGCGGCTCGAACCGCGGCGATGAACCGAGCGGCATCGGGACCTTCAGGTGAAGGCGGCTGGCGCAGTATGAGATCATCGCCCTCGGCTAACTTCCCCACAGGGTACCAAGAGAGGTAGAAATCGCGGCCGTTGTAGTTCTTGACGTCCCCGAAGGGCCCGACCGACACCAGAGCACTGGGTGTGTCGAGAACGCGGCCGGTGCGGAGGAACAGGCCCAGCCGATAACGGTGAGACCACGCGGTCGGCAGCGCCACGCCCGCCGTGCTGTCGATCGCCAGCCGCCCTTCCCAAAGCGCATTCACCACGACGTCGAAACTCTCGGCCGACCCGCCGGCGGTCTCGACCTGCCAACGACCACCCCCGCTGTCGAGCGGACGGGCCGCGGTGACCGTCGTCCCGAGCCGCAGCTCGACACCCGGTTGTGCAAACAGGGCGGCTGCCAGCAGGTCGGCCACGGCCTGGGTATTGAACGAGCGCTCCGGAATCTCGAAAGCCGCAACGATATCATCCGAGCTGCTGAGCGCCGCCATTTCCGTACGCGACAGCCGTCTGGTCCGCGCCGACGAGACATCGGTGAGATAACGCGCCGCGCCGGGGTGCTGCCGCACCACCGCATCAATCTGGGCGAAGGTGTCGGCGAGGGTCGCCGCATCGACGACCGAGCGACGGTGCACCGCGATGATATCGTTGAGCGGGGTCATGTACGGCTCGAGGCTGCACGACAGGAGTTCGCTCATCACCGGGCTGAACCGCACGGCACCATCGATCAGCAGGCGCGCGGTGTTGAGGGTCCGGTCGGCGCCATAGACATAGCCCAGGTGGATGCGCCCCTCGTGCCAGCGACTGGCGCACGTGACCGGCGTCGCTTCCTTGTCGTAGACCGTGACCCGATGCCCGCGACGGGCAAGGAGCATGGCGACGCAAGCACCAAGCACGCCCGCGCCGAGCACGGCGATCCGCCGCGTCATGGACGACCCGCCAACATGTTGTGCGAGCCCTCCACGCGACCCTACTTCAGCGCCGCTTCGACATCTTTGAGATACGGCACCGCCGGCTGTGCGCCGGGCTTCAATACGGCCAGGCTGGCGGCCACTGCCGCGCGGCGCATCGCGGCTTCGAGGTCCAGCCCGCGATCAAGGCCGGCGGCGAGGTAGCCGCAGAAGGTGTCGCCGGCGCCGACGGTGTCGACCGGATCGACCTTCATGGCCGGGACGGCAAAGCTGCCGGTGGGGGTGGCGGCACGGGCGCCATCGGGACCCAGCGTGACGATCACCGTCTGGTTCTGCGACCTGGCCCAATCGGTCATCGCCGCGTCGAGCCGGTCGATGCCAGCGCCGGTCAAGAGTTCGAACTCGGTTTCGTTGGCGATGACGATCGAAGCCTGTTCGGCCACCGCCCTGGTGGTCTTGAGGAACGGCGCGGTGTTGAGGATGGAGACGACCCCCTGGGCCTTGGCGAGTTGCAGCGCCCGCTCGGTTGCCGCCTGCGGGATTTCCTGCTGCAGCATCAGCACCGAGCCGATGCCGAGCCCCGCAAGCGCCGCATCGGCGTCGGGCGGCCCCATGGTGCCGTTGGCGCCGGGGAGGATGGCGATCACGTTCTCGCCCGCCTCGTCGACGAAGATCATGGCGATGCCGGTCGCGCCTTCGACGGTGCGCACGTGGCTGAGGTCGACGCCGTCGGCGCGCAGGAGTTTCAGCGCTTCATCGGCGAAGCTGTCGGACCCGGCAGCGGCGAACATGCGCACCTCGGCGCCGGCGCGGCGGGCGGCCAGCGCCTGGTTAGCGCCCTTGCCGCCGGCGGCCATCGAAAACTCCTCCCCCGGCACGGTCTCGCCGGGCTTCGGGATACGGCTGACGGTGCCGATCAGGTCGAGATTGGTGGAGCCGAGGACAGTGATCAATTGAGGACCTTGGGGATGGTGTTCCAGTTGCGCATGGTAGCGACTGCGCCCTTCTCCAACTGCCGGTCGAACTTGTCCAGTCCCGGACCGTGCCGACCGTCTGGCTGGCGATAGCCGACGAGGTAGATTTCGCGCGCGTCGACCCGCACCACGTCGTAGTCGTCGGGGACGCCGGTATAGTTTGCGCCGCCAGGCAGCGGCTTGTCGAACAGCATGACGTAGCGGTGGAAGCTGCCCTCGTCGGGATATCCGGCGAACGGTCCTGCCGCCAGCATCGCCTCGATCTCGGCGCCCGAGCGCATCACCGCCTCGGCGAGATAGCCCCAGCGCTTTTCGATGGCCGCTTCCAGCTCGGCCTTGGGATCGTGCGGGCACTCGAAACGCACATTGCCGCTGGCGAGGATGGTCTTGATGCCGGTGTAGCCGAGTTCTTCGCAGAGCGCCTTCAACTCGGCCATCTTCATCTGGCGCTTGCCGACATTGACGGCGCGCAGGAACGCCACCCAGACGGTCATTGGTGCCCCGCATTCAGCAGTCGACACTCTCCCCCTCGGGGCGACCGCTTGTCGTCCCCCGGGGAGGGATCAAGGGTGGCGGGCGACACAGGCAGGGAGCGTGCTTCTCCCCCCACCCCAGCTCCGCCAAGTCGGTTTGCTCCTGGCTGCGCTACCCTCCCCACGAGGGGAAGGGTGTGCCGACTGCAAAGGTCGCGGGTCACTTCTGCTTGCCCTGGGGATAGACGGTCTCGCCGCGCTTCAGCATCTCGACGAAGCTTTCGATCTTCTTCTTGCGGCCGGCCTCGGTCTTGAGATTGTGCACGCGGAACGCGAGGGCGAAGCGGTTCTGCTCGCTGAGCTTGCCCAGCATTTCCTTGGCCGCGGGCTCGGCGTCGATCGCGGCCTGGAGATCATCGGGGATCTTCAGGTCCTTGCCGGCGCCATAGGCGCGGTCCCAGCGGCCATCGGCCTTGGCAGCCTCGACATGCTTCAGGCCGTGCTCGGTCATCCGGCCGGACTTGATCAGGCGGGCGACGTTGTCGACGTTGATCTTGCTCCAGATGCTTTTTCTGCCGCGGCGAGTGTAGCGCTGCAGGAAGCTCTTGTCGTCAAAACCCTTGCGGACGGCGTCGATCCAGCCCCAGCAGAGAATGACGTCGATCGCCTCCTTGGCGGTGATCGAAGGCAAACCCGAGCCGACCTTATGGATCTTGATCCACACCTCGTCCCAGCGGTCATCGTCGTGGTGCTTCGACAACCAGTCGTAGAACGCCTGCTCGTCCTTGAATTCCAGCACCTTGGCCGGGTCGACATGGACCGGCGCCATCAGTCGGGCTCGCGCTCGATGATTCTGAGCAGCGCCGGCTCGAGCCGTTCGTCATTGGGCAGTTGCAGCCCGAAGGTGCCGGTGAGCAGGTCCCGCAGCTCGGCGACCGAACCGATCAGCCGGCCCTCGCTCGGAGCCCCGACGGTGTGGATGTTGAGCTTGGTATTGAACAGCGCCAGGCGGCGGGTCTTCTCGACCCTCGTAACCAGCAGGTTCCGGGTGAAGAATGCCGACGAGGCGGCGGCCTCGTTCAGTGCCAGCAGCTCATCCATGCTGCGTTCGGTGCGCTCGAAGCTGTAGAGGGCGCGCCACTCCCCTCCGATGTCGATATCGACTTGCCAGGTGCCTTCCGACTCGAGCAGCCGGAAGGTGTCGAGCGGGGTCGCCTGCGGCTGGTCGGCGCGCAGGCGGAGTGGCGCAGTGGCGGTCTGGCCGCCGAAGCCGACATCGGCGAGGTAGGTAACGCCCGCCACTTCGACGGTCAGCACCAGATGGCGCAGCGGCGGCTCCTCGCCCTCCTCGAGCCCCCACAGCACCCGGGCGCCGTGCATCTTCACTTCGTAATCCAGCTCCTCGAGCATGGCCTTGAACAGCAGGTTGTGTTCGAAGCAATAGCCGCCGCGCCGGTCGAACAGCAGCTTCTGCTGCAGGTTGGCGAGGTCGAGCCGGATCGGCACGCCCATCAGCGGATCGAGGTTCTCATACGGAATCGCCGCCGGATGCAGCTGATGCAACTGGCTCAGGGTCTCCAGCGACGGAGCGATCGAGCCGGCAAAGCCGATGCGCTCGAACCAGGCATCGATATTGGCCTTTGCTGCCACGGACATCCCCACCGCTGATTCCGGGAGGGCCATAATGCTGAGCGGAACGGCATTTGTCACCCCGGCGTGGAGAGGACTGCCCGGATGGCGAGGTGGGGGCGGTGCAAACCCCGATCATCAGCGTCGGGGTTGCGAGTCCGCTCAGCGGCCCGGCCAGGCTCGGGGTCATCCCCGCGAAAAGCGGGGACCGTTTGCGGTGGTGCATGAGGCCAAGAAAACAGAGGTTCCCGCTTTCGCGGGAATGACTCGGTGGGTAGCGGCAGCCACTTTGCTCGATTGGAGCGAACGCGCACACGACGAGGTCCTGGCCGCCCCCTCCACCAGCTTCGCTGGTCCCCCTCCCCCGCCACGCGGGGGAGGATCAAGAGGTCACCCGGTGACGATCACCCGGGTGCCGGTGGGGACGCGGCTGTAGAGGTCGATGATGTCCTGGTTGATCAGGCGAATGCAGCCCGACGAGACCGACTGGCCGATGGTGTAAGGCTCGAGCGTGCCGTGCAGGCGGAAATGCGTGTCCTTGCCGTTGCGGTAGAGATAGAGGGCGCGCGGGCCGAGCGGGTTCTTGAGGCCAGGCTCGAGGCCGCCGGCCACCGGGCCGTAGCGCTCGGGCTGGGTCTTGATCATGTTGGCGGTCGGGGTCCAGCGCGGCCACTCGGCCTTGCGGGCGATTACCGCCGAGCCGCGGAAGTTGAGCCCTTCCTCGCGCCCGACGCCGACGCCGTAACGCAGCGCCCGGCCGCCCGGCTGCACCAGGTAGAGGAAACGCTCGGTGGTGTTGACGACGATGGTGCCCGGCTTCTCGCCGCCGGCATAATCGACCTCCTGGCGCCAGAACTGCTGCGGGATCTTGCGGATATCTATGCCCGGCACCGGAAACGGCTCGTCGGTCTTCATCGAGTAATAGCTGGCCCACGGCTCATCGACCTGGATGACGTTGGTCCGCGCGCTGAGGTCGCGCTTGCCGGTGGAGGAACAGGCACTGAGCGCCAGAGCGGCACTCCCGATCAGGAACAGGCGGCGGGTGGTCAAAACGGGTCTCGCAACAAGGGTGGCAATATCAAGGTGTCTACCAGCAAAAAGCCATGGCACTTGTCGAGTGCATTGCGGTCACACTTGGCGGCCAATGCCGATCACGGCGGCGTGTGCGCCGGTCCCCGCCGAGCCAACTCCCGCCCCGGAAAGGTCGCAGAGGCCGCTTGACATCGCCGAACCGTGACATAATGTGAAACCGGTTTCACTCGGCGGGAGGGCACGTGCTGCTCGATCTCACCATTCTCATTCCGCATCTCGGCTTCCTCGCCGAGGGGGCGCTATTGACGCTCGAAGCCTGCGCCCTGGCGCTCGTGGGCAGCGTGATCCTGGGTATGCTGGTCGCCATCGCCCGCACCTCGGCGAACAAGTGGATCGGCCGGCTGGCCTTCCTCTATGTCGACCTGTTCCGCAACATTCCGTTCATCGTGCAGCTGTTCTTCTTCTATTACGGCCTGCCCGAGATCGGCATCTATATCGACGCCTTCACCACCGGGGTGATCGCGCTCTCCATCGCCGGCGGCGCCTATGCCTCCGATGCGATCCGCGCCGGTATCCTCGCCATCGACAACGGCATTCTCGAAGCCGCCGAGGTCAGCGGGCTGTCGAGGCGCATCACCTTCACCCGTATCGTCTTGCCGATCGCGCTCCGCACCTCGGTGCGGCCGCTCGGCTCGGTGCTGATCAACATGATCCTCACCTCGTCGATCCTGTCGACCATCACCCTCAACGAGCTGACCGGCCAGGCCAAGATCGTCGCCTCCGACACCTTCCGGCCGTTCGAGGTCTATGTGGTGCTGCTGGTGGTCTATGCCGCGCTCACCTACCTGGTGTCGCTTGGCGTCACCCTGCTCCATCGTCGCCTCAACCGCGACCTCCAGCCCCAGGTGAGCTGATGCGTTACGCCGAGTTCACCCCTTACGACATCGTGCTGTTGCTGCAGGGCCTCGGGGTCACAGTCGGGCTGTTCCTCGTCACTTCGCTGATCGGGCTCGCCATCGGGGTGATCTGGGGCATCGTCCGCTTCTACCGCGTACCGGTATTGATGCAGATCATCACCTTCGTCGCCGAAGTACTCAAGAACTCGCCGGTGCTGGTGCAGCTGTTCCTGGTGTTCTTCGGCTTTCCGGCATTCTTCCACGTCAACGTGACGCCGGTGCAAGCGGCGATCGTGACGCTCTCGGCCAATACCGCGGCGTTCGTCTACGTCATCGCGGTGTCGTCGATCGAATCCATCGGCCGCGACCAGGTCGAGGCGGCCCGGGTGTTCGGGCTCAGCCGCTGGCAGGTGCTGCGCCACGTGATCGCGCCGCAGGCGGCCGCCTTCTCGATCGGGCCGCTGACGGCGCTGCTGGTCAACCAGTTGCAGGTCACCTCGCTGATTTCGGTGATCGGGGTGCTCGACCTCGCCAAGATCGGCGCGACGCTCAACCTGAGGACGCTGAAGCCGTTCATCGTGTGGACGGCGGTCGGCATCCTCTACTACCTCGCCGCCAAGGCGGTCGCCTCGCTGGGCGCCTGGGCCGAAAAACGTCTGCGGGCGCACAGCGCCTTCCGGGGCCTCTGAAGCATGCTGAAAGTCGAAAACGTCAAGAAGGCCTTTGGCCCGGTCACCGTCCTCGACGGGGTGAACCTGACGGTGAACCCGGGGGAAGTGGTGTCGATCCTGGGCTCGTCCGGTTCGGGCAAGTCGACGCTGATCCGCTGCATCAACGGGCTCGAAAAGCTCAATGCCGGCAAGATCACCGTCGACGATTTCGATGTGTCGAAGCCCAGGGAACTGGCCGAGGCGCGCAAGCGCAGCGGCACGGTGTTCCAGCTGTTCAACCTCTACCCGCACATGACGGCGCTGCAGAACATCACGCTCGCGCCGGTCGAGGTGCTGAAGCGGGGTAAGGCGGAGGCCGAGGCCGAAGGCCGGGCACTGCTCGCGCAGGTGGGCCTGGGCGATCGCGCCGACGCCTACCCGGCGCAGCTTTCGGGCGGACAGCGGCAGCGCGTCGGCATCTGCCGGGCGCTGGCGATGAAACCGCGTTACCTCTTGCTCGACGAAGTCACCAGCGCGCTCGACCCCGAGATGACTGCCGAAGTGCTCGATATCCTCGCCAAGCTCGCCAAGGACGGCACCACCATGGTGTTCGTCACGCACGAGATCGAGTTTGCGCGGCAGATCTCCAACCGCATCGTCTTTCTCGAAAAGGGCGTGCTGCTGGTCGACCTGCCGACCGACAAGTTCTTCGCCGACGATGGCGGCCTCGCACAGCCGCGCGTCGCGCAGTTTCTCTCCAAGATGCGGAAAGACTGACCATCATGTTGTTCATCGCCAATGCCGAAGGCTGGCCCGGCATCCCGACCACCGTCGAGATGCTGCGCGAGGGAACCGACAGCCTGACGGCCATGGTAGCCGGCATTTCCAGGGTCGAGGCCGAGACGAAGGTGCGCAGCGTCGGCCATGGCGGCTGGCCCAACATGCTGGGCGTGATGGAGTGCGATGCCGCGGTGATGGACGGCACGACGCGCAATGTCGGCAGCGTCGGCGCGGTGCCCGATACCATCCCGGTGGCCCGCCTCGCCCACGAGGTGATGAAGGCGCTGCCGCACGTCATGCTGACCGGCGCCGGGGCGCGCCGCTTCGCTACTGAAACCGGTTTCTCGGTCGACGACGTGCTGCTCGAGGATTCCAGGCGCGTCTGGTGGGAACGACTCGAACAGGAAATGACGCCCGAGCAGAAGGCGGCCTTCCCCAACACCCCGCTGGCGCCGCTCTTGAAGACCATCACCGACCCCGAGCGGGTGCGGGACACCACGGTGTATCTCAGCGCCGACGCGACGCGCGGCATTCACGCGGCGACCTCGACCTCCGGCTGGGCCTGGAAATATCCGGGCCGGCTGGGCGACAGCCCGATCCCCGGCGCCGGCTTCTACGCCGACAGCCGTTATGGCGCGGCCGCCTGCACCCACACCGGCGAGATGACGATGCGCTGTTCGACCAGCCGCACGATCGTCCTCGCCATGAAGCTCGGCTACTCGCTCAGCGACGCAGTCAAGCTCGCGGTCGACGAGCTCGATGAACTCACCGAGGGGTTCCTGGGCGGTGTGGTGATCCACGCCGTCGACGCCAAGGGAAACCACGAGGTGGTGAACTTCAGGTGCCAGGGCGAGATCCGCTACTGGCTCTGGGACGACTCGATGCCGGAGGCAGAACTCCGGGCAGCGAAGACTATCTGATCAAGGAGAGGAACAACCCATGAAGCGTATTCTGACTGCAATTGCCGCGCTGGCGCTCGTCGCCACCACGGCCGTTCCGGCCTTTGCCGGCATGCTCGACGACATCCGCGGCCGCAACGTGGTGCGCATCGGCGTGTCGCTGGGCGGCGAGCCGATCGGCTTCCGCGACGACCAGAACAACCCGGTCGGCTACGACGTCGACGTCGCCAACATGATCGCCACCAAACTCGGCGTGCCGGTGGAATTCACCGACGTGTCGGGCGACGCCCGCATCTCGATGCTGGTCTCGGGCCAGCTCGACATCGTTGTCGCCAACACCTCGGCGACGCTCGAGCGCGCCAAGTCGGTGAACTTCACCATTCCCTACAACCGTGCGGGACTGCGCATCATCGTCCAGGCCGACTCGGGCATCACCGACCTCGCCGGCCTCGCCGGCAAGAAGATCGTGGTCGGCCGCGGCACCACCGGCGAAACGTTCATCAAGACCGCCGTACCGACTGCCGAGCTGGTTTATGTCGACCAGTTCGCGCCCGACGGCGTGCTGCAGCTGCAGCAGAAGCGCGTCGACGCGGCGATCGAGGATTCGTCGCTGCTCGACTATCTCGCCACCAAGAACCCGAGCCTCGTGACCCTCCCGGGCCTCTATTCGAACGACCCGATCGGCATTGCCGTGGCCAAGGGCGATCCGGAATTCGTGCGCTGGCTCGACATGTTCGTGTCCGATTACATCCAGTCGGGCGCCTATGCGGCGAACTACAAGAAGTGGTGGGGCGAGACCGCCAACCCGCCGGCGCTGACCGCGCTCTGGTAAGACACCGGCCGGGCGGCGTCCTTCTCCCTTTGCCGCCGCCCATGCCGACTGCCGGGCCGTCCCCCAAGGCGGCCCGGAACCATTTGTGGGGGTGGTGGTGGCAGCCGCCATCTCCACTACCTCAGATATTTGCGCCACTCACCGGGTCACTCCCGCGAAAGCGGGAACCTCTGTTTTCCCGCCGGAGGCACCATCGCAAACGGAGGCCCCGCTTTCGCGGGGTGACACCGAGGATGGGGTGGACGCGGGTGGAAGACTTCAACTGGTCTTTCTCGGCACGAACCGCGTCGGGATCGTCACCGGGGCCTGGCCCGGCGTAAACGCCGTGGGATCGGCAAGGAAGCGGACCATCTGGCGCACGTAATCGGCCTTGTCGTAGCCGATGGACGAGATCGGGTAGGCATCGAAATCGGTGAGCGACAGGTTGTCGAAGCCGTAGAGCCGGAAGCGGGTCGGGCGGTTGCCCGGAAAGTCCTCGCGGCAGACGTCTAGAATGCCCATCGCCATGGCGTCGGAAGTGCAGAACACCGCGTCGGGGCAGTCGAAACCCGCCACCGCTGCCGCTGCGGCATGGCCGCTCTGATAGGAGTAGTCGCCCTGGACCGTCTGGACGAGATCTATGCCGTGCCGCTGAAACGCTGCGAGGTAAGAGGCTATGCGGGCTTCCTCGACCAGCGACGAGGCGCGTCCGGTGACCAGTGCCGCGGTCTTCACTCCGTGCTGCGCCGCATCGGCGACCGCCTGGCCGATGCCCATGGCCTCGTCGGGGATCACCGTCGGAGACAGCTGGTCGTGCCGGCCGTTGAGCATCACCACCAGGTCGGAGCGGAACATCCTGCGTACCGTTTCGGCATCGGCGAAATCGGAAAACACCAGCGCCGCATCGACATGATAGGCGACGCCCTGGCGCAGAAATTCTTCGACCTTGTCGACCGAGCCGACGCGGATGAGAATCACCTGCTTGCCGATGGCCTGGGTCTCGGCCAGCAACTGGTCGAACAGGTCGAGATCGGAGAGGTCGTGGATGTGGTTAACCACCACGGCCACGAGGTTGACCGTCTTGGTCGTGAGGCTCTGCGCCAAGAGGTTGACGCGGTAGCCGAGTTCGGCCGCCGCCTGCAGCACCCGCTCGCGCTTTTCCGCCGAAACCGGACGTTTTTCGGCCGACAGGGCGCGCGAGGCCACGGCGCGGGACACTCCGGCGAGAGCCGCGACATCGTCGATGGTGGGCGTCGCCTGCTGCCGGGCCTGTTCAACCATTGTCCGTCATCGCACCTTTCGCGCCGACCGAGTCGGGGGCGTTTGCCGAAGGTAGATGCCTGCTTGTTGGAAAGCACTCAACAGTGATGATTATCTGCTTCGATATTGGCGGTTCCGGGATCAAGGCGGCGCTGGCCCGCAGCGCTTCGGAACTGACCCCGCTCGGCCGCGTGCCGACGCCGCTCGACGATTTCGCCGCCTTCGTCGCCGCGATGCGTGGCGTGGTCGACCGGGCCGGCGCGCCGCAGGGCACGCCGATCGCCATCTCGATCACCGGGGTGGTCGATCCGGCCACCGAGGTCATCACCGTCGCCAACATCCCTTGCGCCGATGGCCGCAAGCTCGGCCCCGAACTCGCCATGGCGCTCGGCCGACCGGTATTCGTCGCCAACGATGCTGACTGCTTCGCGCTGGCCGAGGCGGTGGAAGGCGCCGGGCGTGGCCACCGCATCGTCTTCGGCGCCATCTTGGGCACCGGGGTGGGCGGCGGCATCGTGATCGACGGGCGGATCGTCAACGGCGCCGGCGGCTTTGCGGGCGAGTGGGGACACGGGCCGGTCGCCGCCACCTCCGCAGGCGAGCCGCCCGTCGCCATCCCGCGCTTTGCCTGCGGGTGCGGCCAGACCGGCTGCGTCGACACGGTCGGCGCGGCGCGCGGCACGGAGCGGCTGCACAAGCACCTCTTCGGCGTCGAGCTCCCCAGCACCGCCATCGTCGAAGCTTGGCTGGCCGGCGACGCCCGGGCGGCGCGCACCATCGAGGTGCAGATCGACCTGCTCGCCGGCCCGCTGGCGCTGGTGATCAATGTGGTCGGCGCCGGCATCGTCCCGGTCGGAGGCGGCCTTGGCAAAGTGCCCGAGTTCATCGCGCTGCTCGACAGAGCGGTGCGCCAGCGCATCCTGCGCCGGCTCGACGCGCCGCTGGTGGTGCCTTCGCGACTCACGCTAGAGCCCGGCCTCGTCGGGGCTGCGATCCTCGGTTTTGTGGAGAATGCCGCGTGACCCGTCGCCTGCTTGAAGTCTGCGTCGCCGATCCGCAGAGCCTCAAAGCCGCCATTGCCGGCGGCGGCGACCGGATCGAACTGTGTTCCGGGCTCGAACTGGGCGGGCTGACCCCGTCCGCCGGGCTGATGCGGCTCGCGGCGGCCGCGCCGATCCCGGTCTATGCCATTGTCCGGCCGCGCAGCGGCGACTTCGTCTCGGACGATGCCGATGTGGACGCCATGCTCGGCGACATCGACGCGATCCGCGCCGCCGGTCTTGCCGGCGTGGTGCTGGGCGCGTCGCGGCCGAACGGTGAGCTCGACCTCAAGGTGCTGGGCCGGCTGATGCAGCAGGCGGAGGGGCTCGGCTCGACGCTGCACCGCGCCATCGACCTGGTGCCGGATTTCGCCGAGGCGACGGAAGCGGCGTTCGCGCTGGGGTTCGAGCGCATCCTCACCTCGGGCGGCGTGCATGTGGCGCTCGACGGGGTCGACAACATCGCGACCGTGCTCGCCACGGCGCGTGGCCGGATCAAGGTCATGGCCGGCTCGGGGCTGACGCCCGACAATGTCGAAGCGCTGCTCGCCGCGGTCCCCGTCGACGAGGTGCACAGCTCATGCGCCTCACCGGGTCCGGCCAGCAGTGCCCCGGCGGTGCGGCTGGGCTTTGCCGCGGAAACCCGCCGGCGCACCGACCGGGCCGTGGTGCGGGCGTTCAAGGCGGCGCTGGCGCTTACATGAGATCCGGTGCGGGCTGCCCCCACCCCTGTCCCCTCCCCCTCAAACAGGGGGAGGGAGACGCCTGCACTGACATCCGTGTCTTGGTCCCCCTCCCCATTCTTAGGGGGAGGGGACAGGGGTGGGGGTCAGCCCGCACCGGCCCAAGAGGTCAAGGCTCACCCAAACAGCAAAATCCCCCATAGCCCGATGGCGCCGACGAAGATGCGCCAGTAGGCGAAGATGGCGAAGCCGTGCCGGGAGATGTAGTCGAGCAGGTACCGCACCACGAAGAATGCGGTGACGAAGGCGGCGGCGAAGCCGATGATCACCGCGGCGCCGAGTTCGGCGGTGATGAACTCGCGGCTCTTGTAGAGATCGTAGAGAAACGCCCCGCCCATGATCGGCATGGCGATGAAGAAGGTGAACTCGGCCGCCGAGCGCTTGTCGGTGCCGAGCAGCAGCGCGCCGACGATGGTCGAGCCCGAACGCGACACCCCGGGGATCAGCGCCAGCATCTGGAACAGCCCGATATAGAGGCAGAGCAGCGGCGGATAATTGTAGATATCGGTGTACTTCGGGGTGAGCTTGAGCTGGTCGACATAGAGCAGGATGATGCCGCCGACGATCAGCGAGACGCAGAACACTACCGGGGTCTCGTAGATTACCGTCTTGATGAAATCGTGCAGCAGCACGCCGGCGATGGCCGCCGGGAACGAGGCGAGGACGACCCCGAGAATGAAGCGCAGAGCCCCGGGTTTCCTGGCGATGGCATCTTTGGCGATGCCGAGCAGGCGCTGGAAATATACCACCAGGATGGCGAGGATGGCGCCCAACTGGATCAGCACCTCGAACACCCGGCCCGGACTGTTGAAGCCCAGGAAGTGCCCGGCCAGCAGGATATGGGCGGTCGAGGAGACCGGTAGGAATTCGGTAAGGCCCTCGATAATCCCAAGGATCAGCGGCACAAAAAGACCTTGATCGGCGTTCATCTGATCCCCTAACTCATCTCACCAGAAGGGCGGCAAGCGTCGCATCTAGCGCGATTTGCCCCGGCCCGCCAAGGATCGGCAAGGATCGTTTCACCGCATGCCCCGGTTGCTCCAGCACAGGCTAGACCCCTCCTCCCGCCTCGCCCGGCTGATGTTTGCCGAATACGGCGTCAGCGTCGACCTCGAGGACATCAAACCCTGGACGCGCGATCCCGGGCTGTTGGAGATCAACCCGGCAGCGACGGTGCCGATCCTGCTGGAGAACGGTGAACTGCCGGTGGTCGGCACCCTGGCGGTGATCCATGCGATCGAGGACCGCTATGTGCCGGCAGCGGTGGACGGGTTGTTCCCTACCCACGTGGCCGACCGCAACGAGATGTGGCGGCTGCTCGAATGGGTGCTGGTCAAGCTCAATGACGAGGTGACGCGCTACATTCTCGAGGAAAAGATCGTCAAGCGCGACCAGCGCGGCATGACCCCGGAACCCGGCGTGCTGCGGGTCGCCAAGGCCAACCTCGCCGAGCACCTGCACTATTTCAACTGGCTGTTCGCGACCCGGCACTGGATGGCGGGCAGCGCCATGACGCTCGCCGACTTCGCTCTCGCGGCGCACCTCTCCAGCCTCGATTACCTGGGCGACGTGCAATGGGACACCTCGCCGGAAACCCGGCAATGGTACGCCCGCATCAAGTCGCGCCCGGCCTTCCGCACGCTGCTCAACGATCGCGTCGTCGGCATGCCGGCCGCCGCGGGATATGCGGACTTGGACTTCTAGCCCCATCCCTGTGCTATCCTTGCGGCAGGTGTCGTTCCCCGCAGAGGCGGGAACCTCGGCTTTCCCGCGACGCCGCAAACGGAGATACCCGCTGTCGCGGGGATGACCCTGTGAGAGCAGCGCACGACCAGATCCCCCTCCTCGCCGAACTGCGGAACCGCGCCAGAGCCCTGGGTTTCGAAGCTTTCGGCGTGGCGCGCGCCGACGCACGCCCCGACCTGCCGGAAAAGCTCGACATCGCTCTCCAGCGCGACTGGCACGGCGAGATGGCGTGGATGGCCGAGACCGCCGAGCGACGCGGCTCGCCCGAGGCCTTGTGGCCGGAGGCACGGTCGGTGATCGTGGTCGGGATGAACTACGGGCCGGACAGCGACCCGATCGCCGACCTGAAGCAGCGCTCGGCGGGCAACATCTCGGTCTATGCCCGCAACCGCGACTACCACGACATCATCAAGGGCAAGCTCAAGGAGCTGGCGGGGCTGTTGAACCGCCGCACCGGCGCCGAAGTGAAGGTGTTCGTCGACACTGCCCCGGTGATGGAAAAGCCGCTGGGCGAGGCAGCGGGCATCGGCTGGCAGGGCAAGCATACGGTGCTGGTCAGTCGCGAGCACGGCTCGTGGCTGTTTCTCGGCGCCATCTTCACCGCCGCCGAGCTGCCGGCCGACGCGCCGCATGCCGAGAGCTGCGGCAGTTGTCGGCGCTGCCTCGATATCTGCCCCACCAGCGCCTTCCCGGCGCCGTTCCAGCTCGATGCCCGGCGCTGCCTCAGCTACCTCAATATCGAGCATCCCGGCCCGATCCCGCTGGAATTCCGCGCGCCGATGGGTAACCGCATCTATGGCTGCGACGATTGCCTCGCGGTCTGCCCGTGGAACAAGTTCGCCTCGGCGACCCATGAGATGAAACTCAGGGCCCGCGAGGAGCTCAAGTCGCCTGCCCTTGCCGATCTGGTGCAGCTCGACGATGCCGGCTTCCGCAGCCTGTTCGCCGGCTCGCCAATCAAGCGCATCGGGCATGCCCGGTTCCTGAGGAACGTGCTTATCGCCATCGGCAATTCCGGCGACTCGGCGTTGGCCCCGCTGGCCGAGGCGCGACTGCGCGACCCCGAGCCGCTGATCCGCGGCGCCGCGGTGTGGGCGGTCAGGCGGCTTGTGACGAAAGCGCGCGCGGACGCACTGGCGCTTGCGTTTTTGCCCGATGAAGGCGACATCAGCGTCCAGGCAGAGTGGAGCGCGGTCGTCCAGCCGGCGCGCGCAAACTAGAGTTACGTCCGAGATGCGCCTGTTCTTTTTCGGCATGGGATATTCTTCACGCGCCACTGCCCGCGCCCTGCACCTGCTGGCTGATCCCGAAATTCCTGTCGCCGGCACCACCCGCAGCGCCGAAGCCGCCGAGTCGGAAGCCGACTCGGCCTACCGCATCCACGTATTCGACGGCGAAGTGCCGGGCACGACGCTGAGCGAAGACCTGCGGGCGGCGACGCACGTCATCCTCTCGATCCCGCCGGACGAGCGCGGCGACGCAGCGCTGAACCTGCATCGCGCCGACCTCGACGCGGCGCCAAACCTCGAATGGATCGGCTATTTCTCCACGGTCGGAGTGTACGGCGATTTCGGCGGCGAATGGATCGATGAAGACGCGCCCACCCGCCCCATCAACATCCGCTCCAAGCAGCGGGTCGAGGCCGAGGCGGCATGGCGCGCCTACGCGAGGGAACGCGGGGTGCCGCTGTTCATCGTGCGGCTGGCCGGCATTTACGGGCCCGGCCGCTCGGCCTTCGACAAGCTGCGCGAAGGCACGGCGCGCCGGATCGTCAAGGCCGGGCAGGTGTTCAACCGCATTCATGTCGCCGATATCGGCCGCATCACGGCGCGCGCCGCGCTCAGCGACCTCGACGGCACCTACAACCTCGCCGATACCGAGCCGGCGCCACCGCAGGATCTGGTCACCTATGCCGCGCATATCATGGGGATCGAGCCGCCGCCCGAAGTGCCGTTCGAGACGGCCGAGATGACGCCGATGGCGCGGAGTTTTTATTCCGATAACAAGCGCGTTTCGTCGAAGAAAGTGCTGGCCGCGCTCGGCGCAGACCTGCTCTATCCGACTTATCGCGAAGGTCTCGACGCCATCTGGAAAGGCCGGCAATGAGCGCTCCAAAGCCTGCTGCTGCACCGCAGCGCGTGGTGCTGGAGGGCCGCTACGTGCGGCTCGAGCCGCTGACGATGGCGCACGCGCCGGACCTGTTCGAAGCTTCGAACGTCGTCGATGGCGACGAGCGTTTCGCCTATCTGGGCGACTATGCGCCCAAGGCGCAGGCCGACACCGAGGCGTTCATCCGGAGCGTCGAGGGTAAGGCCGACCCGATGCTGTTCGCCGTCATCGACAAATCGACCGGCAAGGCCGGTGGCCGCCAGGCGCTGATGCGCATCGTGCCGGAGCATGGCGTCATCGAGATCGGCTCGATCTACTGGGGACCGGCGATCGCCCGCACGCCGCGCGCCACCGAAGCGCTCTACCTGTTCGCCCGCCACATTTTCGATGAGCTCGGCTATCGCCGCTTCGAGTGGAAGTGCAACGACCGGAACGAACCGTCGAAGCGCGCCGCCAGACGCTTCGGCTTCAGCTACGAAGGTTTGTTCCGCCAGCACATGATCATGAAGGGCGAGAACCGCGATACGGCGTGGTTCTCGATGCTTGACAGCGAATGGCCGGCGAGGAAGGCCGAATTCGAGCGCTGGCTCGCTCCGGGCAATTTCGATGCGGACGGACGGCAGAGGACGCCGCTGAACGCGGCCTAGATCCCTAGCGGCTCCAGCGTTATGACGAAGGTGTCGCAGCCTTCGTTTTCGTCGGCGATCATCTGGCTGGCCAGTCGGTTGTTCGACGCAGTATCCAAGTCCGACTTGCTGTCCCAGATCGCATCCAACCGCGCCTCGAACCCAGGGCGATGCCAGATGCCCCCCTCAATGCGCCACACCACACGCCCTTTCCTAGTTGCCGTGGCGCACACTGCCCTTGCGGCCGCCGCGGTAAGGAATAGGGACGAGTTCGTGCTGCCCCAGAAGGTCATCTCGTCATCGACAAGTCCGCACATGCGCGCCTCCCGGCAGGATTTCCTGAAGTAAGCCAGCTAACCGGGCAGGCTGTCACCAGGAAAGCTGCGACCCGCATAGACTTCGAAAGTTAGCCAGCCGGTTTTGACGGCGGGATCGTCGAGCATCAGCGCACGGGTTTCCTCGACGCCGGTGGTAAAGAGCCCGATCCCCGCCATTTCGGTTTCGGTGGCGAGAGGTACCACCACGGCAAGCTGGCCGGCGGCGCGCAGCGCAAAATTGCGGCGGCCGTGTTCCCAGATGATGCTGCGGTCGCCCTCAGTCTGGTAGTTCGGGCCCTTCTTCAGCACCAGCACACTGTATGGGTGCGCTTTGCCCAGCATGTCGCGCATGTAATCGTCGGTGATCTCGGTCATTGCGGATTTCCCTCGTTATACCGAGGTTGGCGCGTCGGCAGCTAGAGCGCCAGCACCAATTGCTCGGGCGGCGCGGTGATTTCGCGTTCTACCGCTGCCTTCAGCAGCTCGAGGTCCTCCGGCCGGCTCAGGCGATGATCGCCATCGGGGATCAGGGTGAAGGTCACCGGGTCGGTGAGCAGGTGCTGCACCAGCCGCATGGCGTGCTCGCGCGGCACGTCAGGGTCCTTGCCACCCTGCAGGATGGTCACCGGCGCGCCGACATCGATGCCGCGACCGAACATCAGGTGATGCTGGTTGCCATCCTCGATCAGCCTCGCCGTATAGGGATATGGTTCGGTGGAATATTGCGAGGACCGCTGCACCACGCCGTCGCGCTTCAGCGCCGCCAGTTGCGCCTTCGTCATCCGCTTGGTCATCAGCTCGGCCGTGGCATCCACCGCCGGGGCGATCAGCACCAGCGCCTTGATCCGGTCGCCCTGCCCTTGCCGACGCAGCTGGCGCGCCAGCAGCAGCGCCAGCCAGCCGCCGAGCGAGGAGCCGACGATCACCTGCGGCCCGGAGGTCGTCGCGAACACCGCCAGCGATTCCTCGAGCCAGCGGCTTACCGTGCCATCGAGAAAATCGCCACCCGACAGGCCATTGCCGGAATGATCGAGGCGGGTGACGGCAAGCCCCTTTTCGGCGCCGAACGTATCGAGCGCAGTGGCCTTGGTGCCCCGCATGTCCGAGCGGTAGCCGTTGAGCCAGAAGATGCCGGGGGATCTGCCGGGGCGGCGCAGCATGGCGATGCGGCGCGCCGCGCTGCCTTCGCCCACCTCCAGATACTCAACCGCGGGTTCCATGCCTGCCGACTCCATCTCTCGGTTGCCGGCGTTTTGCCTTGCGTTAGCCTTCGCGGCAACAGTTTGTCACCAAACCGCGCCTCGGTGCTGTTTCTTGTCTCTGCCGGTGTTGACTTATGGCCGACGCAGCACGATTTTAGCCGCGATTTCCCGCCGCTCCGGTAACAATCGAAGGATCGCCTCCCATTCGTCGTCCCATGAGACCCGTCGCGCCCCAGAAAGATGGGCCGCAATCCAACGAAGATATCTCCTCCCCCGATGTCCAGCTGATCGATGCCGAAGGCGCCAACCGTGGCGTCGTGCGGACGCGTGAGGCCTTGGCCGAGGCGCAGGAGCAGGGACTCGATCTCGTCATCATTTCCCCGAATTCGGTCCCGCCGGTCGCCAAGATGCTCGATCTTGGGCGCTTCAAATATGCTGCCCAGAAGAAGGCCGCCGAGGCGCGCAAGAAGCAGAAGGTGATCGAGGTCAAGGAAATCCAGCTGCGTCCGAACATCGACACGCACGATTACGAGACCAAGATGAAGGCGGTGCACCGCTTCCTCGAGGACGGCGATCGGGTCAAGGTGACGATGCGCTTCCGCGGCCGCGAGATGGCGCACCAAGAACTGGGCATGCAGTTGCTGGTCAAGGTGCAGGCCGAGCTCGAGGACAAGGCCAAGGTCGAATCCGCGCCGCGCTCGGAAGGTCGCCAGATGGTGATGGTGCTGGCGCCGAAGTGAGGGCGACAGCAGCATGAGTTGAACAAGGGCGGCCTGCGGGTCGCCCTTTGTTTTTGGGGATTGAGCCGAAACAGACGGCCCCCTCCCGGCCTCCCCCATGAAGGGGGAGGTGAAGAGTCGAGGCTCGGTCTTCGGTCGTGCCTGACGCGCCGGCCGGCACCTCCCCCTTCATGGGGGAGGATGGGAGGGGGTCGTCTCTATCAGTCAGCGCGCCGCCACCCCACCACTCCAGCCAGCACCACCAGCAGCCAGCCGACGATCAGCCCGCCGCCACCGAGCGGCGCGGCCAGCGGGAACAGCGCCCCACCGAGCAACGAGCGCGCCGCGAGATCGCCGGCAAACAGCAGCAACCCGACGAGCAGAACGCCCCCCGCCGCAATAGCCATGCGCGTCGCCATGAGGCTCAGCCCGATCAGCACCGGTGCATGCAGCAAGAGGAAGTTTGCGGCGATGCCGAGGTTATCGTCGCCGGCATGGCTGGCGCGGGCGGCCGCGGCGACGCCAAGCGCGCCGCAAAGGCCAGCGGCGACCAGCAGCAGGCGGGAGGCGAGGGTAGGATTCGACATTGGCTGCTCCGGGCTGATCCGAGACTGTCGCAGCGTTACGCGCTGATTGCGATGACGATGCAAGCAGGGCGCCAGATGGCGCCCTGCTGCTATTCAGATCTCGGAGAAGAGCTGAGGCTTACGCGGCGAGCTTCAGCCAGGTCGGGGCGATGGCGGTGCCCTGGCCGAGGCCATAGCCGAAGCGGATGTTCAGCATGCCGACCGGCTCGACCAGGCGGGCGCCATCGAGGCCGCCGACCTTTTCGACCGCAAAGCCCGAGGCCGTCACCAGTTCGGCGACGGCATCGACCGCGGCGGCATCGTTGCCGGCAAGGAAGACCGGGACATTCTGGGTGGTGCTGACCGGGCTGTCGAACAGGCTCGCGAAGATGGTGTTGTAGCCCTTGACCAGTTTGGCCGAAGGCGCCGCGGCCTGCAGTTCCTCAGCCGCCGACGTGGTGTGACCGATGGCGAGGCCGGAGAAATCGGCCTTTATCGGGTTGGAGATGTCGACGACGATCTTGCCGTTGAGCGGCAGCTTGCCGGCGAGCTCGAGCGCGGCGCCATAGGGCAGCGCCAGGATGACGATGTCGGCGGCGAGGACGGCGTTCTTGTAGTCGGTGACGGAAGCGCCGACCGAGGTGGCGAAGTCGGCGGCGGCGGCCGGGTTGGAGGCGCCGAGGACCAGCTGCGTCTTGCCGCTCAGGCGCTTGGCGAGACCCTTGCCCATATTGCCGAGACCGAGAATTGCGGTGGTGGTCATTGGAGAAAACTCCCTGCTGCGATTGCGATGCCCTCTATCTACGCCCGGGTCGGAAGGTATAGAATTACCGCCGATTGCGCTTCACTGTTGCGCCGGAGTATCGAATGGCCGAGCTCAGCAACCTCGAAACCTTCGTTGCAACGGTCAAGGCCGGGAGCTTTGCCGGGGCGGCGCGGCTGCTCGGCATCTCGCCCGCCATGGTCGGCCGCCGCATCCAGGCGCTGGAGGAAGATCATGGCGCCCGGCTGATCGAGCGCACCACGCGGGCACAGCGGCTGACGGAACTGGGCGAGAGCTTCTTTGCCCAGGCCGAGACGGTGCTCGAGGCGGTGGCCGAGCTCGATGACCTCACCCGGACCGAACCCGGCAAACTCTCGGGCCGCATTCGCGCCACGGGTCCTGCGACGCTCGGCATCCATCGGCTTGCCGGCATCGTGGCGCGGTTCTGCGAAGAGAACCCCGCCGTGACAGTCGAGCTCAGTCTCAACGATCGCCGCGCCGACCTGATTGCCGAGGGCTTTGACGTCGCCATCCGGGTCGGTGAGTTGCAGGCCTCGACGATGATCGCCCGCCGCATCGGCACCTATCGCTTCCGCTGCGTCGCCTCGCCGGCCTACGCGGCGGCGTTCGGGCTGCCGGCGACGCCGGACGAACTCCGGCAGCACCGCTGCATCCTCAACCTCAACATGAGCCCGCGCAACCGCTGGCCGTTCATCGGCCCGGGCGGCACCGCGCTGATCGCCGAGGTCGAGGGCGGGCTGCAGATCGACAATGGCGAGGCGCAACTGGCGGCGGCGCTGGAAGGCGCCGGCATCGTCTACCTGCCCGTGGACCTCGTCACCGAGCCGCTCCGCACCGGCCGGCTGGTCGAGGTGCTGCCGCACTGGCAGCGCATGACGCTGCCGATCCACCTGGTCTATCCGTCGCGCCGGCTGGTGCCCCGCCGATTGAGCGCTTTCATGGAAGCGATCGCCAGCGGCCTCAAGGACAGCTCGGCCTGAGCCAATACTGTTCTTCGTGCCCGAAGAACTGTTCTCGGTAACCACACCTGAATCGGACCGGTCGCAATACTGGCCCGATGCAGCGCATTCTTGTAAAATGCCAGCATGAGTGTGGCAGAGCGTACCGTATCGGCATCCGACTACCTGCGCGGCATCCTGGCGCGCGAGGCGGTTGCGCGTGAGACGATCGCCGATCTGGCGCGCCCCGACAGCAAGATCGCGGCGCTGTGCCATGCCTGGGGCAGCCGCGACATCGTCGACGTAACGCCCGGCGGCAGCTTCGAGAAGGCGATGGCCAATCGCAGCGGCATCAGCATCGACTGCGTGGTGTGGATCCACGCCCGGTCGGCGCGCCGCATCGGGGACATCTACGAGTCGATGTTCACGACGTTTCAGCGGCTGGGCCTCGCGCCGACCCGCCGGGATGTGACCTTGGCGCTCAACCTCGGACATCTGGTGGTCGACCTGCTGCCGGCCAAACGGCTATCGATGATCTCCGACATCCACGAGATCTACTCGGCCCGCCGCGGCCTCGCCATCACCACGAACCTCCATCAGCACGTGCTCGACAGCCATGAGGCCGGCTGGCAGGAGGAAGTGCGGGTGCTCAAGCTCTGGCGCGACCAGAACCGGCTGGATTTTCCATCCTACTATCTCGAGCTCGCCACCCGGGCGGCCCTGCGCCGCCGCCCGGCCGGGGCGCTGGCCGACAATGTCTGGGCGGCGCTGGGGTTTTTTGAGCGGCTGCTGGTCCCGCGCGCCATGCTCGATCCGGCAAACGCCGCCAATATCGTCTCGGACGAACTGACCGCGGCGCAGAAGCGCTCGGTTGCACTCGCCGCCGGCGCGGCGCGCAGCGGGCGGCCGTGGTCGGAGATCGTGCGGTAGGGTGCATACTGATAGAGACGGCCCCCTCCCATCCTCCCCCACAAGGGGGGAGGTGCCCCATCGGTGCGTCGGGCACGATAGGAGACAGAGCCTCGACTCTTCACCTCCCCCTTCATGGGGGAGGCCGGGAGGGGGCCGTCACTATCGGTGGGCCCCCAGCAATCTCCCCTTAAGTCACAACACGCTATGATGCCCCCTCAGCTCCCGGGAGGGATCCGTGTTCGACCACAAGGAAACCTTGTTCCACGTCGCCAGCCAGCTGACCCGCCGGCTGGCCAACCATCTGCGCGAGGCGCTCGAGCCGTTCGGGCTGCACCCGGCGCAGTTCACCGCGCTCAGCGAAATCGCCGAGCGCGAAGGGTTGACGCAGGCCGAACTGGTGGCCCGCCTCGATCTCGAACAACCCGGTGTCGCCCGTACGCTCAGTGGCCTTGAAGCAGATGGCTGGATCGAGAAGGCCTCGATCGGCAAGGGGCGGGCGCAGGGGCTGTATCTCAGCAGCAAGGCCAAGAGCGTGCTGCCCGAGGCGGCGAGCGCCGCCGCCCGCGCCGACCGCAAGGCGCTGGCGAGCCTGTCCAAGACCGAGGCGGCGCACCTGATCGACGGCCTCAGCGAGCTGGCTGCCGCCAACCGCGGCTAACGTTCCGCCGCCACCTGGGCCGCCGACGGCGCCGTGTCGGCGAACGGCTTGGGCAGCAGCACGAAGACGGCGAGCGCCGTCAGCCAGATGGCGCCGCGCAACTGCGCCTTGCTGATGGAGAACTGCCGGCGGTTTGCCGGCCTCGGCGCAAACAGATCACGCATCGAACGCCTCCCGGATCGTCGCGCCTCGGCGGGCGCTTGTCCCGATCACTGCAGAGCGATATTACGCCGCGATGACAGCGGCGCTGACTCCCCTTGCGTCAGCACCGCTTTCCCCCTATACACCCGCCTTCTCGACGGGCCGCCCGGCCAAAAGGCATGCCGTGGCGATCCCGAATGCGGGCTCATCTGAGCCGCCTCTAACCAGGACAGCAAAATGCCAAAGATGAAGACTAAATCGGGCGCCAAGAAGCGCTTCAAGATGACCGCGACCGGCCGCGTCAAGGCTGGCGTCGCGGGCAAGCGGCACCGTCTCCTTAGCCACGACGCCGACTACATTCGCTCGCATCGGGGGACCAAGATCCTCAAGAAGGGCGATGAAAGCCTGGTCAAGTGGTACATGCCGTATAACCGTTAAGGAGCGCCGATAGATGTCACGCGTTAAAAGAGGCGTTACCGCCCACGCCCGTCACAAGAAAGTTCTCAAGGCCGCCTCCGGTTTTTACGGTCGCCGCAAGAACACCATCCGCACCGCCAAGGCCGCCGTCGACAAGGCCGGCCAGTACGCGTACCGCGATCGCCGGGTCAAGAAGCGCAACTTCCGCGCGCTCTGGATCCAGCGCATCAACGCCGCGGTGCGCGACCACGGCCTGACCTACGGTCGATTTATCGACGGCCTCAGCAAGGCCGAGATTGCCGTCGACCGCAAGGTGCTCTCCGATCTCGCGATCACCGAGCCCGCAGCGTTCGCCGTGCTGGTTGCCCAGGCCAAGAAGGCCCTGGGGTATCTCGAGAACCTCGAGACCACCACGCACCAGCGCGTTTCCGCGTAAGCGCCGGTAAGACCACCCTCGCCTTTTCTGAGGCCCTAAGCTAAGCCTTGCGCCGCCCCGAAACCGGGGATGGCGCGGGGCTTTTTCATTTGGCCCTGAAACACAATTCTCGGAACTCTCAAATGTCTCTCGACGCTCAGATCGCCACCCTCCGCGCCGACATCGGCGCCGCCGTCGCGGCCGCGGCCGACGAAGGCGCCATCGAAGCCGTGCGCGTCGCAGCGCTCGGCAAGAAGGGCTCGGTCTCCGCCCTCCTCGCCACCCTCGGCGGCATCGCACCGGAGGAACGCAAATCGGCCGGTGCCGCCATCAACGGGCTGAAAACCGAAGTGACGGCGCTGATCGAGGCCCGCGCGGCGGAACTGGGCAAGGCCGCGCTCGATGCCCGCCTGGCGTCCGAGCGGGTCGACGTCACCCTGCCGGTTCGCCCCTCGCCCACCGCCGAGGGCCGCATCCATCCGGTCAGCCAGGTGATCGACGAGATCACCGCGATCTTCTCCGACATGGGATTCTCGATCGCCGAAGGGCCCGATATCGAAACCGACTGGTACAACTTCACCGCGCTCAACTTCCCCGAGGGGCACCCGGCGCGCGAGATGCACGACACCTTCTTCATGGCGCCGTCGCCGGATGGGGTGAAGCGGGTACTGCGCACCCACACCTCGCCGGTGCAGATCCGCACCATGCTGAAGAGCAACGAGAAGCCCGCCGCGCCCTACCTCACGCCGGCGATCGATCCGCCGATCCGCGTGGTGATGCCCGGCCGCACCTATCGGCACGACTCCGACCAGACGCACACGCCGATGTTCCACCAGGTCGAGGGCCTCGTCATCGACAAATCCAGCCATATCGGCCAGTTGCGCTGGGTGCTGGAGGAGTTCCTCAAGGCCTTCTTCGAGGTCGACAACGTGACGCTCCGCTTCCGGCCGAGCTTCTTCCCGTTCACCGAGCCGTCGATGGAAGTCGATGTGCAGTGCGACCGCTCGGGTGCCGAGGTGAAGATCGGCGAAGGCAGCGATTGGCTGGAGATCCTGGGCTGCGGGATGGTGCATCCCAACGTCCTGCGCAATTGCGGGCTCGATCCCGATGTCTACCAGGGCTTTGCCTGGGGCATGGGCATCGATCGCATCGCCATGCTCAAATACGGCATGAATGACCTCCGCGCCTTCTTCGACGCCGACAAGCGCTGGCTCGATCACTATGGCTTCCGGCCGCTGGACCTGCCGACGCTGTTCGGGGGGCTCAGCAGCTGATGCTGGCGGCGCACAAAAGGCCCCCTCACCCGCCGCTGCGCGGCGACCTCTCCCCCAGAGGGAGAGGTGAAGCTGTGGCACGATCGCGCCACGCGGACACCTCTCCCTGGGGGGAGAGGTCGGCCCCCCGGGTCGCTTTGCGCCCGAGGGCAGGCTCCGCCCGGGTGAGGGGGCCTTTCTTGCCCAGCCGGTGTCGCCGATGAGCCTGCAGCCACCCATCGCGCCGGGGCAGTCCGAGCTCTGCACCTTCGTCGTCACCGACATCGAGTCCGACGGGCACAATCCGCTCGAAAGCTCGATGCTGAGCTTTGCCTCGGTGGCGGTCGATATCTCGGGCAAGGTGCTCGATGAGTTCGAGGCAGTGCTGACACCACGCATCGACAGGACGCCCGATCCCAACACCATGGCGTGGTGGCAGACGCAGCCCGAAGCGTGGACGCATGCCACGCACAACCCGGAGGATCCGGCATCGGTGATGCCGCGCTATGCCGACTGGGTGGAGAGCCTGCCCGGCTTCCGCGTCTTCGCGGCGGCGCCGATGATCTTCGACGGGTTGTGGATGGACCACTACCTGTCGGTGTTCGCCGGCACCCGCGTGCTGGGCGGGCCGTACAAGAGCCGGCAGATTTTCCGCGGCGGCGGCATCTGCCTCTACACCATGGCCGGCACCCTGCGCGGCGCCGAGTACACCAAGTGGGGCATGCAGCGTGTACCGCCGGCCTGGTACGGCCATATCGAACACACCCACCGCGCCATCGACGATGCGCGCGGCTTTGCCAATGTCCTCGCCAAACTCTTCGAGATCAGTGGGCAGCTGCCCAGGATCGAAGCGACCGAAAGCATCTACAAATGAAGTTCACTCTCGACTGGCTGAAAGAACATCTCGACACCACCGCCTCGGCCGAAGAGATCGGCAAGGCGCTGACCATGGTCGGGCTCGAGGTCGAGGAGATCGTCGACACCGCCGAAAAGCTGCGCCCGTTCGTGGTGGCGCACGTGGTGGAAGCCAAGTCCCATCCCAACTCTGATCATCTCAACCTCTGCAAGGTCGATGCGGGTAGCGGCACGCTGATCGACGTGGTGTGCGGCGCGCCCAATGCCCGGACCGGGATGAAGTCGGTGTTCGCTTTCCCCGACACCTATATCCCGGGCAAGGATTTCACCCTGAAGGCCGGGGTGGTGATCCGCGGCGCGCCGTCGAACGGCATGCTCTGTTCTGCCGCCGAACTCGAGCTGTCGAACGACCATGACGGCATCATCGAGCTCCCCGCCGACGCGCCGGTCGGCATGGCCTATGTCGATTACGCCAAGCTCGGCAGCACGCTGATCGATATCTCGATCACCCCCAACCGCGGCGACGCTACCGGCGTCTACGGGGTGGCGCGCGACCTCGCGGCGTTCGGCATCGGCAAGCTGAAGCCGACCGACATGTCGCCGGTGCCCTCCAGGGGCCCGAGCCCGATCCCGCCGCTGCCGCACCAGTTCGCGGCCGGCGAGCCCAAGGCGATCCGCAAGTTTGCCGGGCGCTACTTCAAGGGCATCAAGAACGGCCCGTCGCCCGATTGGCTGAAGCAGCGGCTGCGCGCCGTAGGGCTGAGGCCGATCAATAAAGTGGTCGATATCACCAACCTGGTGTCGCTCGGCTGGGGCCGGCCGCTGCACGCCTATGACGCCGACAAGATCGTCGGCCAGGCCGTGCTGCGCAATGCCAGGCCGGGCGAAGAATTCGACGCGCTCGACAACAAGGTCTATGCGCTCGACGAGACCATGACGGTGATCGCCGACGAGCTGGGCCCGCTCTGCCTCGGCGGCGTGATGGGCGGCATCCGCTCGGGCACGACCGAAGAAACGGTGAACGTGCTGATGGAATGCGCCAGCTGGGACCCTGACCTCATCGCCCAGACCGGCCGCAAGACCGGCATCGTCTCGGACGCCCGCTATCGGCTGGAGCGTTCGGTCGATCCGGCGCTCACCGAGCCCGGCCTCGAGCTCGCCACCCGGCTGATGCTGGAGCTGGTGGGCGGCGAAGCCATGCAGCCGGTGATCTCCGGGGAGGACGTGTTCCCCAACACCGTTATCGAGTTCCCGCTCAGCGAAGTCGAGCGCCTGACCGGCCTCGAGACTTCGGCCAGCGAAATCGAAGCGATCCTCAGCCGGCTCGGCTTCAGGCTCGAGGGGACCGGCCTCACTCGCAAGGTGCATGTGCCATCGTGGCGCCCTGACGTCACAATGAAGGCCGACCTCGCCGAGGAAGTGATGCGCATGGTGGGAGTCGACAACGTGCCGGTGGACCCGCTGCCGCGGCTCAACCACGTGGCGCCGCGCATGCTGACGACATTGCAGAACCGCCGCCGCCTTGCCCGCCGCACGCTGGCGGCGCGCGGGCTCGACGAGGCGGTGACCTGGTCGTTCATTCCCGAAGCCGAGGCCCGACGTTTCGGCGGCGGCGCGCCTGAGCTGAAGCTCGCCAACCCGATCGCCTCGGAACTCACCGACATGCGGCCGTCGCTGTTGCCGGGGCTGCTCGGCGCCGCTAGCCGCAACACCAATCGTGGCGTCAGCGAACTGAAGCTGTTCGAGGTCGGCCAGGTGTTCCACTCGGTGCAGCCCGAGGGGCAGCGCACTTATGCGTCGGGCATCCGGCTCGGCGCGGTGCGCCACTGGCAGGCGGGCGCCGGCAAGGTTTCGGTGTTCGACGCCAAGGCCGATATCGCGGCGCTGCTCGACGCCATGGGCCATGACATCGACAAGCTGCAGCTGGTCGCCGAACCCGCTGCGTGGAGCCATCCGGGCCGCGGCGGGCGTATCCAGCTCGGCCCCAAGCTCACCATCGGCTGGTTCGGCGAAGTTCACCCCAGCGAGCTGGAGGCGTTCGACCTTACCGGTCCGATCGCGGCATTCGAGCTCGACCTCGACGCCATTCCGGAACCGCGCAAGAAGCCGACCCGTTCGAAGCCGGCGCTGAAACTCAGCGACCTGATGCCGCTGAGCCGGGATTTCGCCTTCCTCGTCGACCGCTCGGTGCCGGCGGCAACGATCCTGCGCGCCGCCAAGAACGCCGACAAAACGCTGATCACGGAAGTGTCGGTGTTCGACGTGTTCGAGGGCAAGGGCATCGCCGAAGACAAGAAGTCGGTCGGCATCGCGGTGACGCTGCAGCCGAGCGACAAGACACTGACCGACGAGGACATCGAGAAGGTCGCGGCGAGTGTCGTCGCGGCAGTGAGCAAGGCGACGGGCGGCGTGCTCCGAACCTGAGGCGGGCAATGACGGCTGACGGCAAAGGCGAGACGATCGGCAAGGCGGCGCCCGAGGGCGCTGAGCTGCCGCTGCCGGTCGCGGAGTTGCCGCTGGCGCCGCTCAGCCCGGCCGCCGCCAGCGAGGCGCTGCTGCGGCGCGCCATGCTGGTGGTGGCGATCGGGCTCAGCTGTATCCTGGGCTATCTCACCACCTACGCGCTGCTGGTGATTTCGCTGGCGGTGTTCGCCTTCTTCGCGGTGCGGCGCGCGACGGTGAAGATCGGTTTCGACCTGCCCGCCAAGCTGTTCCTCGGCGCCTTCACGCTGCTGTTCGTCAGCGCCGTGGTGACGATGCGGCAGCCATCGGACCTGCTGCTGACGCTCAACTTTTCGGCCATGCTGCTCTATGCACCACTGGCGCTGCTGTTCCGGCGCGCCGCGGCGCCGGTGAACAGCCGCAAGCTCGCCGATTTCGCGCTGTTCGGCAGCGCCGCGGGCCTGCTGATGGCGCTCTATTTCAACTATGTCGAGGGCATGCAGCGGGCCGGGCTCGGCTCGCCCATCACCGATCCGATCCGGCTCTCCAACACCGCGCTGCTATTGGGCTTTTTCGCCATGATCGGGGCAGCCGCGGCGACGGGCCGACAGCGCTTCATCTATCTGCTCGGACCGCTGATGGCGCTGGCGGTGATCTTCGCATCCGGCTCACGCGCCGCGCTGGTGGCCTTCCCGGTGCTGCTGTTCGTCGCGGCGCTGCTGCTGGTGCGGCACAAGCTGCTGGCGGCAGCGGTCAGCGTCGCGGTGCTCGCGGCCTTCGCCCTCGTTGCCTATGTCGCCGATCTCGCCGGCGCCCGCTCGTCGTCGATGTTCGATATTCTCAGCCGGCTGGCCGGCGGCGATAACCCGGCGGACCTGGGCACCACCATCCGCTTCATCCTCTACCGCGCGGGAGCGCAGGCCTTCACCGATGCGCCGCTGTTCGGGCATGGCTGGGGGCAGTTGATGACGGCAATCATCCCCTACCTGGCGGTCTACGAACTGGTGCACGCGCAGCTGCCGCATCTGCATAACGACGCGCTGAACTTCGCCGTCGCGTCCGGCCTGTTCGGCCTCGTCGTCTACCTGTTGCTGCTGGTGCTGCCGATCGTCAGCTGCATCTTCAGCCCGCGCGACAGCCAGTACCGCACCCGGCTCTATGGCTGCAGCCTGTTGTCGGTCAGCTACCTGGTGCTGGGGCTGCCCGACACCATGCTGAGCTTTCCGCTGCACAACACGCTCTATGTGGTGCTGACGGCGGTGCTGCTGAACTATTGCCGGGATGAGCGGGCTTAGGGCGGCGAAAGACCGATAGAGACGGCCCCCTCCCATCCTCCCCCATAAAGGGGGAGGTGCCGCATCGAGTATTTGGCGCGATCGAAGACCGAACCTCGACTCTTCACCTCCCCCTTTATGGGGGAGGCCGGGAGGGGGCCGTCTCTGTCAGTACGCCACCTAGCGCCCGGGCCGGCTGTCGATCAGGCCGCCTTTGGCCGCCACGTCGATGGCGGCGATTTCCTCATCGGACAGCTCGAGATTGTCGAGCACGCCGAGGCAATCCTTGAGCTGCTCGAGGGTGCGAATGCCGATCAGCGCCGAGGTGACTTCTTTCCTGCGCAGCACCCAGGCGAGCGCCAGCTGCA
The DNA here is from genome assembly GCF_001402915.1 of Devosia sp. A16. Classification (GTDB taxonomy): domain Bacteria; phylum Pseudomonadota; class Alphaproteobacteria; order Rhizobiales; family Devosiaceae; genus Devosia_A. Next base: position 2,665,250 of record NZ_CP012945.1, on the reverse strand, counting down.
CCATGGTCTGCCTGCGGGCCTTGGCAATGGCGCCGAGCTTGTCCACCGCTTCGAGGATGCGCGGCTCCAGCCGGTTGGCCGAGAGCGAGTAGTTCTCCGAGGCGCGGGTGCCGCTCAGGTCGCCCTTGAGGCTGTTGTACTTGCCCGACAGGATCCCCTGCTGCAGCGGCGAGAAGGCGATGATGCCGACGCCCAGCTCGTCGCAGGCAGCCATGGTGCCGTCTTCTTCGATCCAGCGGTTGAGGATCGAGTAGTTCGGCTGGTGGATCAGGCAGGGCACGCCCATGTCCTTCAAAATCCGCACCGCCTCGCGGGTCTGCTGTTCCGGGTACATCGAGATGCCGACATAGAGCGCCTTGCCCTGCCGGTGCAGCTGGGCCAGCGCCCCCATCGTCTCTTCGAGCGGGGTCTCGGGATCGTAGCGGTGCGAATAGAAGATATCGACATAGTCGAGCCCCATGCGCTTGAGGCTCTGGTCGGCGGAAGCAATGATGTATTTGCGCGAGCCGCGATCGCCGTAGGGGCCCTCCCACATGGTCCAGCCGGCCTTGGACGAGATGATCATCTCGTCGCGATAGGGGCGGAAATCTCGCGCCATCACGTCGCCGAACAGCTCTTCGGCGGCGCCCGGCGGGGGGCCATAATTGTTGGCGAGGTCGAAATGGGTGACGCCCTTGTCGAAGGCGTAGCTCAGCATCTCGAAGGCGCTGGGATAGTCGCGCGTGCCGCCGAAATTCTGCCACAGCCCCAGGCTGATCACCGGCAGCTTCAACCCGGAACGTCCGGTATAGCGATACTGCATGCCGCTGCCATAGCGAGCGTCGTTGGCCCGATAGGTCATCTCATCCTCCCAATCCTGTCCGATTTGCCCGTTGCCATCGGCGGATGCTACACCCGCCCGCAATGATCGAGCCTCAAGAAACCGCCGCCAATCTGTCCGAACGCCTGAACCGTTTCAAGGTGCTGGCGCTCTACAAGTTTGCGGATTTCAAAGATTGCGCGGCGCTGCAGCCGGAGCTGGCGCTGTTCTGCTGCGCCCGCGGTATTCGCGGCACCTTCATCCTGGCGCCTGAAGGGATCAACGGCACGGTCGCCGGCGCGCCCGGCGCGATCGACGAGCTGATGGCGTGGTTCGAGACCGCACCGCTCTGGGCCGGCCGGCTGGCTGGCGCCGAGGCGAAGTTCTCGACGGCGACCGAGATGCCGTTCCTCAGGATGAAGGTGCGGCTGAAACCAGAGATCGTCACCTTGCGCGCGCCGGAGGCCGACCCGAGCAGGCTCAGCGGCACCTATGTCGAGGCGCGGGACTGGAACAAGCTGATCAGCCGCAACGACGTGACGCTGATCGATACCCGCAACGACTACGAAGTGAAGCTCGGCACGTTCAGCAATGCCCGCGATCCCGGGACGCAGAGCTTTACCGAGTTCAAGGATTACGTGGCGAAACTCGACCCGGCGCAGCACCCCAAGGTCGCGATGTTCTGCACCGGCGGCATCCGCTGCGAGAAGGCCTCGGCCTATATGCTGCAGCAGGGGTTCAAGGAGGTGTTCCATTTGAGGGGCGGCATCCTCAAATATCTCGAAACGGTGCCAGAGAGCGACAGCCGCTTCAACGGCGAGTGCTTCGTGTTCGATGAGCGGGTCTCGGTGGTGCATGGCCTCCGCGAAGGCGAGGCGGTGCTCTGCCGGGCCTGCCGCAACCCGATGCTGCCGGACGAAGCGGTGGGTTCGCTCTGCGCCAGTTGCGCCGAGGCGGCGCCCGCCGGGGCCAGCGAGCGCGAGCGGCAGATGGAACTGGCGCGGGCGCGCGGCGAAGCGCATCTGGGCGATGACGCTGCGGCGGCCGCGGCGCGCAACAAGGCAGCGAGACTGGCGCGGCGGGAGGCATCACGGAAGGCCCCCTCACCCGGACCGCTACGCGGTCCGACCTCTCCCCCCAGGGAGAGGTGACGCAGGCTGTGAGATTGTGCCCCCTTCACCTCTCCGTTGGGGGAGAGGTCGGCGCGCAGCGCCGGGTGAGGAGGCCTTTAGGCGCGACCCACATTGGTCAGCATTACTGACATATTTCGGTTGACATTCGCCGGGCGTCGTTATCAGCATGTCCAATGCAACGGCCTCATCCGGGGCCTTGTGGTGCAATTCGATAAGTGTCGCCTATCATGGACCTCGACCAGATCAGAACCTTCGACCGGATCGCGCAGGATCTGAGCTTCACCAAAGCGGCAGCGAGGCTCAACGTCACGCAGGCGACGGTGTCGATGCGGATGCGGGCGCTCGAGGATCTCTTGGGCGTGCCGTTGTTCCATCGCGGTCGCAACATCGCGCTCACCGACCAGGGCATGACCTTCCTGCCCTATGCGCGCCGCATCCTGCAGGCGGCGCAGGAGGCCAAGGAGGCACTGCGCCGGGTGGAGCGCGGCCGGGTCTCGATCGGCTCGCTGCGCAGCCTCGTGTCGCCGCTGGTGACCGAGTCGCTGCTGCGCTTCCAGCAGAAATACCCCTCCGTCGACGTGGTGATCCACGAGGGGCGGCAGAGCCAGATCGCCGCCATGCTGCGCGAGCGCGACATCGAGCTGGGGATCCTGTGCTGGCCCAACCTCGATCCGCTGGTCACCGATCTCGTGCCGCTATTGGTGTTGCGCGAGCGGGTGCCGATGGTGACGACGCCGCAGATCGCGGCGGAACTCGGCCTCGAGCCGAGGATCGAGGACGTGCTCAGGCGCGTGCCGCGGCTGATTTCGATCAACTGGTGGCAGGTCTACCCCGACGCCGCGCTGGCGCTGTTCCGCCGCGCCGCAGTGTCCGTGGAACTCCCCACCGGGCCGGCCCGCCGCATCGCCATCCGCGGCGAAGGCATCGGCTTCTTCGTCCACTCGGCGGTGGCAGACGATATCGCCGCCGGGCGGCTGACCGAGATCACCCCGGTCGATGTCGACCCGGTGCACCGCGACATCGCCATGGTGGTGCGCAACGCCGCCGTGCTCGACCGCGAGATGCTCAGGGATTTTGCCACCGAGATTGCCGAGGAGTGCCGGAAGAACGGCACCATCCTTGAAACCACGCTGCTGCCGCCGACCGCGGCGAACGCGGCGTAGACGAAGTGGTGGATATTCACCGTGGAGTAGCCATGTGCCCGCCACCCCTCACCCGGTGATCGCTGGGCTTTCCGCGTTCATCCGAGGGCACGTCAGCTGAACCCCGCCTCGCGTACTGCCTCGATATAGCTGCGGCTGACCGGCAGGCGGCGGCCGTCGGCGAGTTCGAGCATCGGCTTGCCCTCAGTCCGGACGAGGCGCCGGATGGCGCTCAGCGCCACCCAGTGCGAGCGATGGATCTGCAGGCCCGGCACGCCGGTGGTTTCGCCGATGGCATCGCCGAGCCGGATCAGCACCAGGCCCCTGCCGCGTTCGGTGACCACTTCGACATAGTGGTCGGCGACCGAGAGCGAGACCAGCCTGCCGCGCTGCGGCGGCGGCAACCGCTCGACGATCGGCGGCGGCCCCGGCGGGGCCGGGGCCGGTGATGGTTGAGCGGCGGCCTGACCGAGCGACGTATCGACGATCTCCAGCATCGCCATGACGCAAAGCCCGATCAGCGTGCATTGCAGGTAGAGCATGGGCAGATCGGTCGGCAGCCGGCCCAGCGCCACGAGGTCGACGGCAGATACGGCGACGGTTACCGGCAGGCCGGCGATGGCTCCGAACACCAGTATCCGGGACCAGCTGGATCGCAGCCGCCGGCCGATGCCGAAGCTGCGTGAGAGCATCCGCGCCACGGCGTAGGCGAGGCCATAGGAGCTGACGACGATCGCCGCCCAATAGGCGAGGCGCTGCACCAGGCTCATCGTCTCGAGGGTGCCGAACGGGCCGACCAGGCCGAGCAGCAAGGCAATCACCAGCATCGCCGCGAGCACGCGCCGGTCGGTCAGATGCGCCCGTATTTCACGAAGCGCGAAATGCAGCGGCTGGCGTTCCACGAATTTCCCGGGCGTTCGGCGCAGTCGAGATTTCGACCTAGAGCTAAGCGGATGATCTCGGGCTGGCAAGTCACGGCAGCCCGCCGCGACACACCCTTTCTCGAGGTTCCCATGTCCCCTCTCGATATCATCACCCACACGCCGTTCTGGGTCTGGCCGGTTCTGGCGCTGCTCATCGTCATCGGGCTGAAGCGCACCCAGGATCGTACCGTCAGCGCCCCGCGACTGGTGCTGATGCCGCTGATCATCCTCGGCCTTGCCGGCTGGAACCTCGCCGGGCTCGGCGGGTCGCTGGCGGCGATGGCCGGGCTTGGCCTCGGCATCGTCGCAGGGACCGGCGCCGGCCTCGCGCTCGAAAGCCGCGCCGGCGCGACGCAGGTTCGACGCGGCCTCGTCCACCTCAGGGGCGACTGGGTGTCGTTCTTCGTGCTGCTGGCGATCTTTGCCACCCGCTATGTCACCACGGTCGTCTCGATCGCCGCGCCGACGATCGCCGCGGGCGACGTCTTCCACTTCGTCACCGCGCTGCTCTCGGGGTTCTTCGCTTTCCTCACCCTCAGCCGCACCGGAGTTCGCCTGCGCATCGCCTATGCGTGAGAGATCGACCTGCGGCGAACGCGGCGCACGTGCGCGCACAACCCGAGTGCCGCCCCACCCCACCCAGCTCCGCTAGCCCGCTGACGCGGCCAGCTGCGCTACCCTCCCCATCAAGGGGAGGGAGACGATGGAACCGAAGCTTCGCAGTCGGGACTCACGCCCCTTTGTGGCAGGGCTATCGCATATGGCCTTACGCCCTAGCCTCTCCGTGCTCCTCCACCGTGAAACGGGGGAGGGGGACCGCCGAAGGCGGTGGAGGGGGTGGCGGGAAACGCCGGTATTTGGGACCGCCCCCTCCACCAGCTTCGCTGGTCCCCCCGGGGTGAGGCCTCCGGCCTCATCCCCTCCCCCGCTGCGCGGTGGAGGACCACTGAGAGCCCGGTGCCTGTTCATATGCGATAGCCCTGCCCCTTGTGGGGAGGGATCAAGGGTGGTGGGCCAGGAGCACCGGCGACTAACCTGACGTTGCCCCCGTCGTCCGGCTCGGCTTTAATCCCCTGATGTCCCAGCCACGCGACTTACAGCACGAGTTCTACGACATGCTGATGGAGAGCCAGTATTGGCTCCCCGAGACCATGCGGGCCTATCAGCGCAGCCAGCTGGCGCAGTTGCTGCGGCACGCCCGAGCCAATGTGCCGTTCTACGAGAAGCGACTCGATCCGGTGTTCACCGCTTCCGGCGATATCGACTGGGATCGGTGGGAAGAACTGCCGATCGTCACCCGCCACGATATGAGCGCCCACCGCGACGAGATGCTGGCACGCGAAATGCCGAAAGGGCATGGCGCTGCCGGGACCATCTCCAGTTCCGGCTCCACCGGGCGTCCGATTCAGATCACCAGCAACCGGCTTACCGTTCTTGCTGCCAATGCCAATCGCTGGCGCGCCCATCGCTGGCACGATCTCGACTGGTCGGCCACCTACACGGCCCGTGCCGGCTCCGATGAACGTGCGAACTATCCAGACGGTCTGGTGCGTGGCCCATGGGGCCCCCCTTGGGACCCCTCGGCTCGGCTGGGCCGCGTCATCGAACTGCACAGCAATGCGTCCATGGAGCAGAACATCGAGTTCCTGCAGCGCACGGCGTCGCGCTACTATTCCACTGGCCCCAAGACGCTGCATGTCATGGCACTTGAGGTCGAGCGCAGGGGGCTCGACCTCAAGCTGCACTATGTGCTGGCCCATGGCGGGCACGCGGATGACCAGGACAAGGCTGCCTGTTTGCGGGTATTCGGCGCCCGCACCCTCGAGCACTACAGTTCAAAGGAGGCCGGGCAGATTGCTTACCCCTGCCCCACCGGCAATGGCATGCATATCAATGCCGAAAGCGTGCTCGTGGAAATTGTGGATGCCGACGGTCGGGCAGTCCCACGAGGCGAGAGTGGGCGCGTCATCGTCACGCCGTTCGTCAGCACCGCACAGCCACTGATCCGCTACGATCAGGGCGATATCGCCCGCTTTGGTTCTCCCTGTCAGTGCGGACGGCATCTTCAGACCATCGCGGCGGTCGAGGGTCGCTCCATTGCCATCTTCACTCATCCGGACGGGCGACGTATTGCCACCATGTTAAGCGAAAAGGCGCGCTCGGCTTTGCAAGCGACATTCTGGCAGATCGCGCAGGTTGGACCGCTGGAGTTCGAGATTCGCTATGTGCCGCAGAGCCCCCAAGCCACGGCCGATGAGGCCGTGGCCATAGCAATGTTCCGCGACAGCTTTTTCTCAGACGCCCAAGTCCGCTTTGTTCGCGTCCGCGACATACCTCTGACCGCCGCCGGCAAGTTCATCGAGTACATCAATGAATGGTCGTCGATCGAGGCTGGCACCTGAGGTCAGGCAGGCGGATACCCGCAGACCATGCCGCCCTCACCATCGGGTACCGGGATCTCGGGGTCCATGCACACCAGTCCAGGCTCATCCGGCGTCGCCGTGAACAGATCCCCCGCCGCGCTGAACAGGTCGAGTGCGCGGTTGCGCGGGTCGTCCTGGCGGTGGCGGTCGATGAGGCTCTTGCCGGGTTCGCCGAAGTAGCCCTTGATGCCGATCCTGGCGCTCCACGCACCGGTGTCGTAGGCGCGGACTTCGCCGACGCCCGAGAGCGGGAAGCCGAGGTCGCTGAACTGGTATTCGGTGGCGAGGTTGAGCGACTCGCGGCCCAGGATCGAGGCGCCGCCGAGGCTGATGCGCCAGTCGTCGGTCGGGTACCAGGCCACATCGCCCATGGCGAAGAAGCCGTTTTCATCGGTCAGCAACGCGTCGTCATAGTCGAGCGCCGCCCAGCCGGCCCAGCCTTCGAGGCTGATCCGATCGAGGTAGAGTTCCGCCTCGGGACCGACTGCGGCGAGGCGCGCCCCATCGACGACCACCACGCCGGCAGTGACGCCGAGCAGATAGGAGGAAGGATCGCGGGTGAAGGCATGCAGCGCCCCACCGAAAGCCCACTCGCCATCGATGCTGCCGACGGCAACGTCGCCCTGCACGCCGAAGCGCTCACCGATCGGCACCGAGATCGAGCCTGCGGCCCGGAAGATGGCGCTGTCGGGATCGGTCACCCCGCCGAAATCGAGTTCCAGCTTGCCGTTGACCGCCGAAACCGCGGGCAGCACCAGGTCGACATACTGGTCGGCGATCGGCTCCGGCGACAGGATCAGGTCGGCGGCCGATGCCGCAAGACCGAAGGGAATCGTAAACACGCTGGCAAGCAGCGCTGCTTTCGTCACGCGTAAAACTGACATGGTCCGCCCTCACAACTGAGCGAAAAACTTGCACCACAACAGAATTCTGGCAAGCAGACTCATCGGTTTACTGGTGGATTAGGGCAGCGCAGTTGCCGAATTGCTGCAGAATCCCAAGCGCGCGCCGGCCTATCCAACGCCCCGGCAGGCAGCTAAAACGGGCCGGTTGCAAGGGATTCCAGATGGCCGAACGGAGCTTCGATTTCATCATCTGCGGCGGCGGCTCGGCGGCCTCGGTGGCGGCGATGCGGCTGGTCAAGGAGTTCGGCTATTCGGTGCTGATCATCGAGCGCGGACCGCGTTCGACCAACCGGATCATGGCAATGCCGGCGGGGTACATGAAGTACCTGGCCGAAGACACCTTCCTCGAAATGCACAAGACGGTGCCGCAGCCGCAACTGGGCGGGCGGGCGCCGATCGTGCCGGTGGCCAAGGCGCTCGGCGGCGGCAGCGCGGTCAATGCGATGGTCTACATGCGCGGTCAGAAGGAAGATTACGACGGCTGGGCCGCCGGGCTCGGCAACGGCGCCGAGTGGTCCTATGACGACATGCTCGGGCATTTCCGCGGGCTCGAGCGCAACACCCGGTTCAACAACCAGTATCACGGCATCTCGGGCAACCTCCGCGTCTCCGACCCCGGCCATATCTCCGACACCACCGAGGATTTCCTGCTCGCGGCACAGGGGCTCGGGCATCGCTACAACGCAGATTTCAACGGCGAGCGGCAGAACGGGGTGGGCATCATGCAGCACACCTACGGGCAATGGGGCCGCTACAAGCGGCGCTCGGACGCCAAGACGGCCTTTCTCGACCCGCTGCGGCGCGACCGGCGGCTGACCATCGTCACCGGGGCGCGGGTCGACCGCATCCTCATCGAGAACGGCCGCGCCGTCGGCGTCGCCTATAGCCGCGATGGCGACCCGCACGAGGCGCGGGCGGCGCGCGAGGTGCTGGTGGCGGCCGGCACCTACAACTCGGCCAAGCTGCTGATGCTGAGCGGCATCGGGCCGGCCGACCATCTCGACGATTTCCAGATCCCGGTGATTGCCGACCTCCCTGGGGTCGGCGCGAACCTGCAGGACCACCACGAGGTGCCGGTGATCGCCACCACCAGGGGCAAGTCGGGCTATTTCGGCCAGGACAAGGGCTGGCCGATGCTGCGCAACGGCCTGCAATACCTGCTGTTCAACTCCGGCCCGGTGACCACCACCGGCATCGAGGCCTGCCTGTTCTACGATCCCGATGGTGGCGACCGGCCGACCATCCAGCTTTACTGCGCGCCGATCGTCTACCAGGACCGCGACGTATCGAAAGCCAAACCGACCTGGGGCGTCACCTTCACCTCGTGCCTGCTCCGCCCTAAGGCGCGCGGCACGGTACGGCTGCGCTCGGCCGATCCGGCGGCCCAGCCGCTGGTCGACTGCAACTTCTTCGGCGACCCGGAAGACCTGCGGCTCACCCTCGCCTCGATGCGGCACGCGCGCCGGCTGCTGGAGACCGAGCCGTTCCTGTCGAAGATCAAGGAAGAGATCCTGCCAGGCAAGGACGTGACCGATCTTGCCGGCATGACGCGTTTTGCGCAGGAGACGGTGAAGACCAATTACCACCCCTCGGGCTCGCTGAAGATGGGGCGCGACGACGATCCGATGGCGGTGGTCGATGCCCGGCTTCGGGTGCGCGGCATCGAGGGGTTGCGGGTGATCGACTGCTCCATCATTCCGGCCATTCCGTCGGCCAATACCAATGCCGCCGCCATGGCCATCGGGTCCAAGGCGGCAACGCTGCTCGCTGAGGACCATCGATGATCGAGACGATCGAACTGCCCGAGATGATCGCCATCGGCGTGCTGGTCGAGGCGCCATGGGATGCGCTGCCCAGGGCGGTGCCTGCCGCCTGGACCCGGCTGTTCGAGACCGATACCGGCGCCAGCTCGTTCCTCGAAGTGTCGCTGTCGCGCGAGAACGGGATCTACCGCGAACTGGTCGGCTATCTCGCGGCGAAAAAGACCGAGGTGCCCGATGGGATGGTCCGGATCGTCATCCCGGCGCAGCGTTACCTGCGACTGCATCATGATGGGCCATTGGCCGGGATCGCCGGTGGGTTCGAGAAGCTCTACGCCCACGCCGCCGTGGCGGGGCTGAAGGCCACCGACTACAAGCTCGATTTCGGCTACGTTCCCGGGCTGCCGCCGGGCCGGCACGAGCTGCATGTGGCGCTCGAGCCCGAGCCGCTGCGCCTCGGCTGAACGATAGTCCCCCCTTCGGCACAGCGTTCCAGAGGTCTGCTCATGTACCAGCCACCAGCCTTCCGCGAGACCGATCTCGAAACGCAGCAGGCGTTCATCGGCGCGCATCCGCTCGGATTGCTGATCTCGGCCGGCGACGGGCTGCTGGCCAACCCGATCCCGTTCCTGCTCTACCGTGACGACGGCCCGCTGGGGACGCTGCGCTGCCACATGTCACGCGCCAACCCGCAATGGAAAGCGCTGGGCCAGAGCCCCGATGCACTGGTGGTGTTCCAGGGAACCGAACACTACATCACGCCCAGTTGGTACCCGCAGAAGGCGGTCGACGGCAAAGTGGTGCCGACCTGGAACTATGCGATCGTCCAGGTGCGCGGCACGGCCCGGATCATCGAGGATGCGGCGTGGCTCCATGCCAATGTCTCGGCCCTGACCGACCAGCACGAAGGCAGCCGGCAGAAACCCTGGGCGGTGGCCGATGCGCCCGACGCCTTCATCGCCAGCCAGCTCAAGGGCATTGTCGGCATCGAGATCGAGATCGCCGCCATCGAGGCCAAGTTCAAGGCGAGCCAGAACCGGCCGGAAAGCGACCGGGTCGGCGTCGTGCACGGCCTGGCCGCGGAAACCGACGCCGAAGCGGCGGCCATGCGGGACCTCGTCAAGGCGCGGGGCGGCATGTAGTTCGCACAGTCTGCCGCGGACCTCGATACCCGCAGTGATCGCTTCCCTCCCCCTTGAGGGGAGGGATTGAGGGAGGGGGTGGTGCAGTCAGCACCGAGCGTTCCTCGCCACCCCCACCCCCAACCCCTCCCCTCAAGGGGGAGGGGAGCTCGCGCCAGCACTGACCATGAATGGTCTAGCCGCCCTTGCGGAGCACCGGGCCGCTCTCCACCTACGGCGCTTCGCAACGTGAGCCCTCTTCCATGAGCCTTCCCGCGCGCCGCCGGGCGCTGATGCTGGTCAATCCCAATGCGCGGCGCGGCGCGGAAAGCCTCGATCCGATCGTCGCCCGGCTGGAGGCCGGCGGCATCGACGTGGTGATCGAGCGGTTCAGCTCGCCGGGGGAGGTGGCGGCCGATATCGTCAGGCGCGGGCATGAGGCCGACATGGCCATCGTCTGCGGCGGCGACGGCACCATCAATGCCGCAGCCAATGGGGTGGTCGCGGCCGGACTGCCGATGGGCATCCTGCCGATGGGCACGGCCAACGACCTCGCCCGCACCCTCGAGATCCCGACCCAGCTCGAGCTCGCCGCCGACATCATCGTCGCCGGCCACCAGCGCCAGGTCGACCTCGGCGACGTCAACGGCCACCCATTCTTCAATGTCGCAACCATCGGGCTGGGCGCCGATCTCGCCATGGGGCTGACGGCGGAGACCAAGCGGCGCTGGGGCCGGCTCGGCTATGCCATCGGGGCGCTCAAGGTGCTGCTGCAGGCCCGACCGTTCAGCGCCACGATCGTCAACCGCGTGGGCAGCTCGCACGTCAAGACCTACCAGATTGCGGTGGGCAACGGCCGGCACTATGGCGGCGGCACGGTGATCGAGGAGAATGCCAGCATCGAGGACGGCACGCTCGACCTCTACAGCCTCGAGATCGACAATGTCTGGAAGCTGGCGCTGATGCTGCGCGCCTTCCGCTCCGGCACGCACGGCGCCTGGGAAGAGGTGCGGACCGCCCGGGCGGTGGAGTTCGACATCCGCACGCGCAAGCCGCGCCCGGTGAACCTCGACGGCGACATCGTCACCCAGACCCCGGCGCATTTCCGCATCCGTCCCCGGGCTATCACCGTGTTCGCGCCGGCGGCGGCCACCCCTCTCCCCTGAGGGGAGAAGCGATCTCGGCTGACACCCTTGCCGGTGTGAGCAGTTCCGCCTCACATCTATCGGTGCTATCATCGCTCCGCCGGTGCGCGACTGGCGCCGGCGTTCATGACCGGAGGCTGCCTATGCAGGGTATCCGCCACGAAAACGTCGATCACGGCCTCGAAACCCAGCACGAACTGCATTTGTTGCCATGGCCATTCCTGGTCGGGCTGTTCGCCGTGCTGGTGCTGGTGGTGTTCTTCGTCGTCGCCAACTGAACGACGGTCATAGCCGGCAGCCCGGGATGAGAGGCTGCCGCTTCTGCGGCGTTCACCGCTGCCGCGCCTCCTCGCCCCTTTGGGGAGAGGGCTGGGGTGAGGGGCGCCAAGCGCACAGAAAGTTTGGGCCAGGGTCATCGCCGCATTCGCGTGCTTGGCTACCCCTCACCCTGACCCTCTCCCCAAAGGGGCGAGGGGACGCGAGACCATCGACGTCGCGATACTGGGAGGAGGTCGGTCCGAAGGCCGGATGAGGGGGCCTTTTCCCGCGCTCTAGGCGCTGCCGATCAGGATCCCCGCGGCGAACACCAGGGCGCCGCCGACCACCACCTGCAAGGCGGCGCGCCAGAACGGGGTCTGCATGTAGCGGTTCTGGATGAAGGCGATGGCCCAGAGCTCGATCATCACCACGGCGGCGGCGACGCCGGTGGCGGTCCAGAAATGCGGGATCAGGTAGGGCATGGCGTGCCCCAGGCCGCCCAGGGTGGTCATCGCGCCGGTGACCACGCCGCGGGTGAGGGGCGAGCCCCGACCCGTCAGCCTGCCATCGTCGGCGGCGGCTTCGGTAAAGCCCATGGAGATGCCGGCGCCCACCGCGGCGGCGAGGCCGACAAGAAAGGTCGACCAGGTGTTGCCGGTGGCGAAGGCGGCGGCAAAGACCGGCGCCAGGGTCGAGACCGAACCATCCATCAGTCCGGCGAGCCCGGGCTGCACATAGGTCAACAGGAACTGCCGGTGCTCCTCGCTCTTTTCGGCGGCCCGTTCCTCGACGCCCAGCACCTGCTCTTCGAGCTTGCCGGCGAGGTTGGCGTGCTCGCGTTCTTCCACGGCGAGGTCGCCGAGCAGCTTGCGCACCTTGACGTCGGTCGCCCGGCCCGCCGCCTCGGCGTAGAAGCGCGACGCCGCCGTCTCCATCTCGAAGGCCATCTGGCGCACTGCTTCGAGACTCATGGTCTCCATCAGCCAGACGGGCTTGCGCTCGAGGAAGCCGCGCACATGCTCGCGGCGGATCGGCACCAGGCGCGAGCCGAACTTTTCGACATAGAGATCGAGCAGCCGGCGGCGATGCCCATCCTCCTCGACCGCCATCCCCTCGAACACCTTGGCGGTCGCCGGGTAGCGCGAGGCGAAGCGCTCCGCGATCTCGGCATAGATGGCGCCATCCTCCTCTTCGGCCGCGACGGCGAGCGACAGGATCTCGCGTTCGTCCAGCGAGATGAACTCCCGCCGATTGGGGTGAAGAAGTCGTGCAAGCATAGCGCCATAGCCATCAAGTTTAGAATTATTCTAAATCGTTGGCGCGCGTCGGACAAGCCCCTTGAGCTGCGGATGGGCGTCGACGGTGGAGTGATGTGGTGGCCCACCAATGGCCGGCGCGGGCCGCCCCCCACCCCTGTCCCCTCCCCGCGAGGGGGAGGGAGACCCTCGGACAGATATCTCAGTCTGCGTCTCCCTCCCCCTTGCGGGGAGGGATCAAGGGTGGGGGGCAACGCTCACCGGGCTGTCGTTGCGCAGCAAATGCCCCTACCCCTCCCGCCGCTTCACCTGCGCCACATAGCCCTCGGCGGAATCCGGCACTTCGGCGCGCAACCAGTCGCGGAACAGGCGGAGCTTTTTCGGTTCGCGGCGGCCTTCGGCGACGACCAGCCAGTAGCCGAGCTCACTGTCGACGGCGGCGGCGAAGGGGCGGACCAGGCGGCCGTCGCTGACCGCGTCGGCCGACATCATCTCCACCGCCATCAGCACGCCCTGCTCCGAGATGGCCGCGTCGAAGGCCAAAGCCGGATCGTCGTAAAGCGGCCCCGAAGGCTCGATCGGGGGAATGCCGGCCGCGGCGAACCACGGCTCCCAGGGCAGCATCGAGGCGGTGTCGCGGATCAGCGGCACATGGGCGAGGTCGGCGGGCGAGTTGAGCAACTTCGCCAGCGGCGGCGCCGCCACCGGGCTGTAGCGCGCCCCGCCGATCAGTTCCGCCTTCAGCCCCGGCCAGGTGCCGCGGCCGAAGCGAATGCCGAAATCGATGTCGGAATGGACGAGATCGATCATCGTGCCGGTGACCACCAGCCGCACCTCGATTTCCGGATGCAGCCCGTTGAACTTGGCGATGCGCCAGATCAGCCAGCGCGAGGCGAAGACGCTGCCGACGGTGAGGGTCAGCACGTTTTCGTTGCCCGGTTTCAGCGCGCCCACCGCATCGGCCAAGGCGGTGAAGCCGGCGCTGAGCTGCGGCAGGATCTGGCGCAGGGCGGCGGTCGGCTTCAACCCCTGCGGAGTGCGCTCGAACAGCTCCAGCCCCAGCCGCTCCTCGGCGCGCCTCAGGTGCTGGCTGACGGCGCCCGGCGTCACCCCGAGCTCTTCGGCGGCAGGCGCCAGGGCACCGCGCCGCGCCACGATCTCGATGGCGCGGACGGCGTTGAGCGGTATGGGGAACGGGCTCGGCATATAGATTTTCTATACACCTGCCGAACTCTTGTCGATTGGCGACAGCCGCGTGGCGGCCCATATTACGGCATATCCCGCACCCAAGGAGGGCTTCAAAATGTACAGACTGTTCAGCGAATTGCGCCTCTGGCTGGCGCGGCTATTGGAGAGCGACGGCGCCGAGACGGGCCATGACCCGCTCAGCACGATGAGCGCGCGCGAACTGGCGGACCTGCCGGTGCATCATCCGCAGTTCGATCGCTGCGTCGGGGCGTAGACGGTGCGATTGAGTTGAACCGCCGGCTGCGGTGGTTGCCGACCCCCACCCCTGTCCCCTCCCCGCAAGGGGGAGGGAGATCCTCACACTGGCATCGCGGTTCCATCGCCCCCTCGCCCCCGCGGACGCTCTTGCGTCCGCTAGGAGAGGGCTAGTGGAGCCAGGACCGAAGGTCCGTAGCGGAACTCGGGTGAGGGGTTCAGCTTCCCAACGAGCGCGTGTTGTGCCGCTTCACCCCTCAACCGGCCTTCGGCCACCTTCTCCCCTGAGGGGAGAAGGGATGAGCCGCACTGCCGGTGTGCTTGGCTGCCCCTCACCCTGGCCCTCTCTTGGCGGACGCAAGAGCGTCCGCGGGGGCGAGGGGACGCTAGGGGAAGCGTCGTGCGATCTTACGGCAAGACATCCGTGCGATAGAGCGTTACCCGCAGCCCGCCATGCAGCACCGGGGCGCCGTTGGGCAGGAACGGCAGCGCCGTTGCCCGCGCCAGGGCGACCTCGGTGGTGATCAGCCCGACGCGCCAGCCGGAGAAGCGCTCGCGCAGCACGCTGCCGAGGCTGCGGTACAGCGGGCCGAGCGAAGCCCCCTCGCCGATGCGGGCGCCGAAGGGCGGGTTGACGATGACGAGGCCCGGCGGCCCGGCCGGACGTTCGAGCTCGCCGACCGGCAATTGCCGGAACTCGGTGAGGTCGGCGATACCGGCGCGCTCGGCATTGGCCCGGCTCATGGCGATGGCGCCGGCATCGCGGTCGCTGCCATGGAAGCGCACCGCCGGGGTGCGGCGGGCGGTCGAGCGCAGCGCCTCCCAGCCGGCGCGATCGAAGGTTGCCAGTTGCTCGAAGGCGAAGTGGCGCGAGCGACCTGCCTGCAGGCCGGCGGCGATCTCGGCCGCCTCGATGACGAAGGTGCCCGAGCCGCACATCGGGTCGAGCACCGGCTCGTCGCCGGTAAACCCGCACTGGCGGAGGAACAAAGCCGCCATGGTCTCGCGCATCGGGGCGCGGTTCACCGCCTCCTTGTGGCCGCGCTTGTAGAGCGGCTCGCCCGAGCTATCGAGGCTGACGGTGACGAGGTCATCCTCGATCCGCACCATGACGGTCAGCGGCGCCTTGTCGGCGATGGGGGCGCCGAGGGACTCGCGGATGGCGGTAGCGACGCGCTGGGCGGCGGCGCCGGCGTGATAGATCTTCGATTTGCGGCAGGTGGCCTCGACCGCCACCGCCACGTCGGGCCTGAGAACTGCTGCCCAGGGGAGTTTTCGCGCCCGCTTGTCGAGCTGCGCCAGGTGCATGGCGCGGAAGCTGGCGAAGCGGGCCAGCACCCGGGTGGCGCCGCGCAGCTCGAGATTGGCGCGCCAGACATCGGGCCAGTGGCCAGTGATGGCGACCCCGCCCTCCACCTGCTTCACATGGGAAAATCCCAGTGCCGCCGCTTCGTCACGCAACGCCGTCTCGAGCCCGGGGGTGGCGACGAGGAAGATCTCGAACGGCGCGGCCGGATCGAAGGCGGGCGGCTGGGCATCGGGGAGGTGCGACATGCGGGCTGCTCTAGAGCATTTCCTCCTGACAGGCCAGTTCATGGGCCGTTCAGGGCCCCGCGCCTAGATCGGCCGCCCGTGGCGCCATGGCGCCGATCCCCTTCCGGGAGAAGCAAGATGAAGATGAAGACCCTGTTCTCGAAGCTGCGCCACCGCGCGCCAAAGCCCCGGCCGCGCGACTGGAGCACCAGCTGGACGCCGCGCGATTGGGCCGACCTGCCGACACACCACCCGCGCCGCGAAGACGACGCGCTCTGAGCCGGCGAGCGCGCCGGCCCACGGTGTTATTCGCAGAGCCGCGCCGTGCAGGTCTTGCCGTGACAGCCGAGGTCGACATGCAGGTGGTCGCGGTGCAGCGCGTTCGCTTCGGGCCCGAGCACGGTGGTGAAATGCGCGCAGGCGGCATCGTGGGCGAAGCGCAGCAACCGCCCCTCCGATGACTGCGCATCGCTCCAGCCCTGCTCCACGGTGACGAAGCGCCCGTCCGCGAGCTTGAAGCCGATCACGTCGAGGGCATCGGCAAAGGCGTGGAAGCTGAGATTGCCGCCGCTGCCATTGTTGACGTTGCGGCACATGTAGGACGTGCCGACCACCACCTCGGCGATCTCGGTGTTGTCGCGGGCCTTGAGGTAGCTGTCGACGGATTCGATCCAGGCGGGCAGCGCCGAGGCGATGCCGCAATCGGTTTCGACGCCGCCGGAAATCGGCACCATCCGGCCATTGGCCAGCACGCCCGTGACCGAGAGCGGCGATTGAGTGCCGCAGAGCTTGTCTTCGATCGGCGGCAGCGCCTTGGCCTCCACCTTGCCGAGCAGCACGGCGGGGCAGGCGGTCTGATAGATGCGGGGCGGCGCGGTCGGCTCCGCCGGTTCCGCCGTGTGTTCGCCGGGCGGCAGCGGCGGGCCGATCGGGTCCGGCGTGGCAAGCGCTTCCGCCGGCGTGTCGGGGGCCTCCACCGGCTTGTCGGGGGCTGCCGCCGGCGGCGCTGCCGGGCGATGGCGCGGCAATTGCACGGCCGGCTCGGAGGACAGCTCAGCCGGCCGCGGCTTGGGCAGCGGCACGGTCGCGTCGCCGCCCTCCTGCGCCAGGGCGGCAAAGCTCATGGTCGCGAAAAGGCAGGCAAGGATGAAGCGCATGCCTGCCGAACGCGGCGACCCCGCCTCAGGTTGCGCGGTCGATGCGCAGGGTGAAGCAGTTATTGGTGGCCGAGCGCATATGCACATAGGCCACATCCGATCGCTCGAGGATCGCCTCGACCGCTGCCTCGATGCCATCGTTCGCCACCACGATCCCGGTTCCGTAGACGATCCTGTCGTCGGCGCCGTAGCCGCGCAAGATGCGCCCGCTCCGGCCGCGCCGCTCGCGCACCGGCAGCCCGGAGGCGGGATCGTAGGCCGGGCAGGCCTCGGCGTGGAGAAAGATCGGCCCGAGTTCGGCATAGGGCTGCGGCGCCGGGAACGGGCGATAGGCAAGGACGAGGTAGGGCTCCCCCGCCGCGACATTCTCGAGGCAATGCCGGCAGGGCACCGCCACGCCACCCAATCGGCTCGCTCGGTCATGTAGTGGTCGATGTTGAACTGCGGCCTGCCGTCCGGCCCGTCGTGCCAGCCGCGCGGCTGGCCGGCGGTGTTGAAGCTCGCGAGATTGGCGACCAGCAGGGTGCCGCCCGGCTTCAGCACCCGCGCCATCTCGGGGATGGCGGCGTCGATATCGGGGATGTCGATCAGCGTCAGGTAGCTGACCACCAGGTCGAACGTGGCATCGGCAAACTCCAGCGCTTCGGCCCATCCGAGCCGGTAATCGCCCTCGGGATCACGCCGGCGCGCTACGTCCAGCAGCGCCGCGGTCGGATCGATGCCGACGGTCGCAATGCCGCGCGCCCGGAGCATGCGGCAGAACCGCCCCTCGCCGCAGCCGACATCGAGCGCGGTGGCAAAGCCGCGGCCGGTGACACGCTCCAGCATGGGCGGATCGAGCACGAACCGGCGGCCGAAATCGCCCGCGTCGCCCTGGTCGGTGATCCAGGCCGCCGCCGACTCGTCCCAACCGTTGCTCATCGTGCCTGCCTCCCCGCGCCGCCGGCCCGGGGGTAGTACAGGCGCGGCCGACAGGCAATGCCGGGGCGCTTCACGCCGGCCGACGGAATTCCATGATCCAGTTGGTTTCCCAGCTCGCTCCGCCATCGTAGGAGAAAGCCTGGCTCCAGCGCGGGGTTTCGGTGTCGGTGCCGCTCCAGTCGAACAACACCTTGACCGGGCGGTCGCCATCCATGTCGTCGCCGGCAAAGCTGCCGCGGCCGTTTTCGAAGCGGCCGAACACCGGCGGCTCCAGCACGCCTTTGGCCGAATTGATCCAGTAGATCGCCCACTGGTCGCGCTCGGGATTGTAGATCCTGAGCGTCATGCCCTTGAACCCCTTGGTGGGAAAGTCGCTCTCGTCCACCGACACCATGCCGCCCAGCATCAGTTGCGCCGTCTCGTAGGAGGTGAACTCCTCCCACTCGGTCGAACCGACGCCGCGCGCCCTGAGCCGCCGGTTGGTCACCACCCAGTCGCCATGGTTGAACGCGAAGCCGCGCCGTGTCTCGCTATCCATCTCATTGCCTCTGTGCCCGACAGACCCGAGGGTGATAGCGCAATCGCCTGCCATCCGATGTCAGGGTTTGCCGCGCGCCCGCCGACTCTACGCATCTGCCGCTGTTAACCGCAGATAAACCATCTTTGCCGGGCCACCCGGCTCTGGTATCAGCGGCCCATGT
Organism: Devosia sp. A16; assembly: GCF_001402915.1. Lineage (GTDB taxonomy): Bacteria > Pseudomonadota > Alphaproteobacteria > Rhizobiales > Devosiaceae > Devosia_A. Next base: position 2,646,630 of record NZ_CP012945.1, on the reverse strand, counting down.
CCGTACCGCTCGACCATATTCGCAATTTCTCCATCGTCGCCCATATCGACCATGGCAAATCGACGCTCGCCGACCGGCTGATCCAGCTCACCGGCGGGCTGGAGCAGCGCGAGATGAAGGAGCAGGTGCTCGACTCGATGGATATCGAGCGCGAGCGCGGCATCACCATCAAGGCGCAGACCGTCCGGCTGAACTACAAGGCGCAGAACGGCGAGACCTACGTGCTCAACCTGATCGACACGCCCGGCCATGTCGACTTCGCCTATGAGGTGAACCGCTCGCTCGCCGCCGTCGAGGGTTCGCTCCTCGTGGTCGATGCGTCGCAGGGCGTCGAGGCGCAGACGCTGGCCAATGTCTACCATGCCATGGAGGTCGACCACGAGATCGTCCCCGTGCTCAACAAGGTCGACCTGCCCGCCGCCGACGTCGATCGGGTGAAGCAGCAGATCGAGGACGTGATCGGGCTCGATGCCTCGGACGCCTTGCAGATCAGCGCCAAGACCGGGCTCGGCATCGACACCGTGCTCGAAGCGATCGTCCACCGCCTGCCGGCGCCGAAGGGCGATATCGAGGCGCCGCTGAAGGCGCTGCTGGTCGACAGCTGGTACGACACGTATCTCGGCGTCGTGGTGCTGATCCGCGTCATCGACGGCACGGTGAAGAAGGGCCAGAAGATCCGGATGATGAATGCCGGCGCCACCTACGAGCTCGACCGGGTGGGCGTGTTCACCCCCAAGCTGGTCGACGTGGCCGAGCTCGGGCCGGGCGAGATCGGCTTTTTCACCGCCTCGATCAAACAGGTGGCCGATACCAATGTCGGCGACACCATCACCGACGACCGGAAGCCCACCGCCACGGCGCTCCCCGGCTTCCGCCCGGCGCAGCCGGTGGTGTTCTGCGGGCTGTTCCCCGTCGACGCCTCGGATTTCGAGGTGCTGCGCGAGGCGATGGGCAAGCTGAGGCTCAACGACGCGAGCTTCTCGTTCGAGATGGAAACCTCCGCGGCGCTCGGCTTCGGCTTCCGCTGCGGGTTCCTGGGGCTGCTGCACCTCGAGATCATCCAGGAGCGGCTGGCGCGCGAGTTCGATCTCGATCTCATCGCCACTGCGCCGAGCGTGGTCTACGAGATCCACATGACCAACGGCGAGATGGTGCTGCTGCACAACCCGGCCGACCTGCCCGACGTGGTCAAGATCGACCACATCAGCGAGCCGTGGATCAAGGCGACCATCCTCACCCCCGACGAATATCTCGGCTCGATCCTGAAGCTCTGCCAGGATCGGCGCGGCATCCAGCGCAACATGACCTATGTCGGCAACCGCGCGATGATCGAATACGACCTGCCGCTCAACGAGGTGGTGTTCGATTTCTACGATCGGCTGAAGTCGATGTCGAAGGGCTATGCCAGCTTCGACTATACGCTGGCCGATTACCGCGAAGGCGACCTGGTGAAACTGTCGATCCTGGTCAATGCCGAGCCGGTCGACGCGCTCTCGATGCTGGTGCACCGCAACGCCGCGGAATCCCGCGGCCGGCAGATGTGCGAAAAGCTCAAGGAACTGATCCCGCCGCACCTGTTCGTCATCCCGATCCAGGCCGCCATCGGCGGCAAGATCATCGCCCGCGAAACCGTACGTGCCCTGCGCAAGGACGTGACGGCGAAGTGTTATGGCGGCGACGCGACGCGTAAGCGGAAACTCTTGGAAAAGCAGAAGGCGGGTAAGAAACGCATGCGGCAGTTCGGCAGCGTGGAGATCCCGCAGGAGGCGTTTATTCAGGCGCTGAAGATGGGAGATGAGTAGTGACCGGTGAACGCTGGTATCTCGAAAGGGGTAACGGACACCAATTGGCCAATCGGAAAAAGGCGATGGCCTTTGCGGTAGCCAACCTTCCCGGCATCGAACCTGTCGATGAGCGGACGGTCATCTTCCCTCCCTATGGCGTTTGTCACTTCGCATCTTATACTGACACCAACGGCGCCATGATCAGCACACCTGATCGCGACGATAATGAATTTGGATCGTCAGAGTGGCACGCTCGCGACAACATCATGATGTTTCGTGACTTTGGCGATGGCCGTTGCATCGTTTATGTCTCACCAATTAAGCCGCTCTTTTCACTCCGGACGATCGGGCACCATGGCGTCACTTGGGCGGATGTTCTGAGAACGGCAGCATTCAAACAGGTGTTCCGACTGCCACTACAGTGACCTGCTCCCCCTTGAAGCGCCTGACGGGTGAGCCATGGGGTAGCCAGCGGGCGAAAGGAAGGTTGCAAAGCGGCCCCGCGGCGCTACTTTGGCGGCGGGGGACTTCATGAGCAAGCAACTGGTACAAGACTACTTCAACGAAATTGATCGACTGCGAAAATTCTCCGGGAGTAACACCGAGGGCGTTATCAGCGAGGCCTTCAAGGATCTCCTGAAGGCTTGGTCGCGCCAGAAGAATTTACAGTTCATCGCCCAATACGAGTTCGTATCGGCGCAGAGAACTCGGATTCGCCCGGACGGCACCATCCTACACGACCTTCGCGTTCCCCTCGGGTATTGGGAAGCCAAGGACGAGGCAGACGACCTCGATGTGGAGATCGAGAAAAAGCTTAGGAAGGGCTATCCACAAGACAACATCGTCTTCGAGGACTCGCGCGTAGCCGTGTTGATCCAGGATCGCGTAGAGGTGATGCGGTGCCGGATGACCGACGCGGACGAATTGCTGCGTCTCCTCAACTTGTTTTTCACGCACGAGCGTGCGGAGATCGCTGAGTTCCGCAAGGCGGTAAAGCAGTTCAAGACCGACCTGCCGGCCGTACTATCGGCTCTGCGTGACAAGATTGATGTGGCGTATTCGGGCAACGCTGGCTTTAAGGCCGCAGCGAACAGGTTTCTGGCGCATGCCCGCGACACGATCAACCCGACGCTTGGTGAAGCGGATGTGCGCGAGATGTTGATTCAGCATATTTTGACTGAAGAGATCTTTGCGCATGTCTTTAATGAGGGCGACTTCCACCGCGATAACAACATTGCCAAGGAACTTTATGCGCTGGAAGCGGAGTTTTTTACAGGAGCTGTGAAGCGCGACACGTTGGCGGCGATCCAACCGTACTACGCAACGATACGTTCCACTGCAGCACTAATCACCAAGCACAGCGAAAAGCAGACATTTCTCAAGGTTATCTACGAGAATTTCTACAAAGTATACGATGAGAAGAAGGCCGACCGACTGGGTGTCGTTTACACGCCCAATGAGATCGTGAAGTTCATGATCGAAGGCGCGGATTGGCTGACGCAGAAGCATTTCGACAAAGCTCTGATCGACGAAGGGGTCGAAATCCTTGACCCAGCGACGGGTACTGGCACCTTCATTTGCGAACTATTGGAGCATTTCCGCGGGCAACCGCAGAAGTTGACTCGGAAATACAAAGAGGATTTGCACGCCAACGAGGTGGCGATCCTGCCTTATTACGTCGCAAACCTAAACATCGAGGCGACCTACGCCGCTATCACTGGGCAATATGCCGAGTTCTCGAACCTGTGCTTTGTGGACACTCTGGACAACGTCGGCGGACTGGGTATCAGGCGGGGGCACCAGCACGACCTGTTCGCCGGCCTTTCGGACGAGAACATCGAGCGCGTGAAGCGGCAAAACCGACGCAAGATTTCTGTAATAATCGGAAACCCGCCCTACAACGCCAACCAGCAGAACGAGAACGACAACAACAAGAACCGAACATATCCACATGTAGACGAGTTGATCAAAGCAACCTACATCGCGCAGAGTACAGCCCAGAAAACTAAGGTTTATGACATGTATGCCCGGTTCTTCCGCTGGGCAAGCGATCGGCTGGGCGATGAGGGGGTCTTGGCATATGTGACCAACCGCAGTTTCATCGACAGCCGGACGTTCGACGGGTTCCGAAAGGTGGTGGCGAACGAGTTCGCTGAGATCTACGTGGTAGATCTTGGTGGCGACGTCCGATCTAACCCAAAGCTTTCAGGTACAAAGAACAACGTGTTCGGCATTCAGACCGGCGTCGCGATCTCCTTCCTTGTGAGGAAAGGAGGTCGGGGCGGCGGCCGCATTTACTATGCACGAAGGCCGGAACTAGACACTGCGGAGGAGAAACTGACCTTTCTGGCGAATACGCGCCCGGATAGCCTCCATTTTGAGCGCATAGAGCCAGATGCCAGCAACAACTGGATCGACTTGGCCGAGAACCCATGGGACGAATTTTTGCCACTCGGAACCAAGGAGACCAAGGCGACGGCCTTGCCCTCTAGAGAGCGCGCCTTGTTCAAGGTCTTCTCGCTTGGATTGGGTACCAACCGCGACGAGTGGGCATACGCCAGCTCAGTTCGTGAGCTCCAAGAGAAAGCCACCTACTTCAGCGACGTGTACAATCGGCATCTAGGTACTCGGGCGCCCACGTCTTTCGCCGATTTTGATACCAGCATAAAGTGGAACTCCGAGCTGGAAAAATCTGCGCGCGACGGCATAAAATTGGTGATGGAGCCGCTCAAAAACGGAGTCGTGAATTACCGTCCGTTCGTAAAGCGGAATGTGAACTACCATGAACTGGTTGTTCACAGGCACTATTCCCAACGGTCAATATTCCCTACGGCAGGAATCGGCGAGAACAAATCTATTAACGTTTACAGCCTCGACTCGGACAAGCCTCTTGCAACACTTGCTAGCGAACTGGTGATCGACCTTGGATACCTCAAACAAGGCAACGGGGGCACCTTCGCTTTCCCATTGTATCGCTACACCACCGGCGGCACGCGTATCGACAATATCACCGACTGGGGACTCAGGCAGTTCCAAAAGGCGTACGGAATGAACGGAGTGCTTGACCCCACTCGTGGTGGTGGGGTCAGGGATGGCGATTCCGAGGTAGAGACAGCCTCTGCCGTGGCTGATGCAACTTCTCCGACGGAGGATGTGAAGAAAGGGCGGCGGCAACTCACCAAGGACGATATTTTCAACTTCGCCTACGCCGTGCTGCACGATCCAGTCTATCGTGAGAAATATGCGCTGAACCTGAAGCGTGAGTTGCCCCGCGTTCCGTTTTACCGCGACTTCTGGAAGTGGGCAGGGTGGGGCGAGGCGCTGATGGCTCTACACATTGGCTACGAGAACGTCGAGCCATGGCCCCTGAAGCGCCTTGAGGTGCGCGACGAGCAGTCTCGGGCGGCAGGCTTGGCGTCGAAGGCGATACTGAAGGCGGACAAAGGTAGCGGTTCGATCCAACTCGACGGCGAAACGGTGCTAACCGGAGTACCAGAGCAGGCATGGACCTACCGGCTGGGCAATCGCTCAGGGATCGAATGGGTGCTCGATCAGTATAAGGAGAAGACACCCAAGGACCCGACGATCCGCGAGAAGTTCAACACCTATCGCTTTGTCGACTACAAAGAGACCGTGATCGACTTGATCGGGCGAGTGACGCGGGTGAGCATGGAGACGGTGGCGATCACTGAGGCAATGAAGTCGGCGAGACGTTAACAGTAAGTGGTGGGCCTCCTATTGCGATGAAGTCAGCTAACACCACTCGAGTAATGCTCCCGGCCAGCATTGGTAAGCGGGCCGACTAACTGACCGGGCGGGACAGCCCTGGGATATCCTTGAATTACCCAATCAGTGGCCTGAAAAGGGCCGAGGATACCGCTGAATGCGCCGTAGTCCACGAGCGAGGCTCGCGCCAATAATCCTTACTACCTTCCCACTGGCGGACTCACCCCGCCCCCAGCGCAATCCCCATCGCCGCCCGCGCCGTAGCCTCATCGCACACCAGCGCGCTCCCCAACCCCGAGCGGAGCACCGCGGCGATGGCGTGGGTTTTGTTGGCGCCGCCTGAGGCGAAAACCACGTTGGGGACTTTGCGCAAAGCTTCGAGCGGTGGGGCGATGGCGCGGCGGTTGATCGGGTGGTCGATGGGTTGGCCGGCGGCATTGACGAATTGCGCCATCGCATCGCTCCGCCACCAGATCGTCGATCGTGATGTCGCGCGGCAGGCCGTAGCGCATCAGCAGCGAGCGCTCGGTCATGTCGCCGATGGTCAAGAGGATCAGGTCGTTGCGGGCCACCAGGGCCGCTCCTCAATGGCGCGGATGCATCGCGTCGTTCTGTCGGGGGGTAGGTCGATTGAACCACCAGCGATGTCATCCCTGCGGAAGGACGGATCTCAGTCTTGCGATCTCGCGTGCCGCGCCTAAACGGAGGCTCCCGCTTTCGCGGGAATGACCCGGTGGGTGAAGTCGCCCCCTCCACCAGCGTCGCTGGGCCGGCTCGAAGCCCCTCCCCCGCCCCGCGGGGGAGGGTCACTGAGAGGCCGGCGCTCGCGGCGATTCCCGCTACGTCACGAACAGCAGCACGCCGAACACGGCGAACAGCGTCAGATGCAGCGTGCCCTGCAGAGCCGAGGCGCGTTGGCCGAGGAAGGTCAGCGTGGTGAGACCGACGGTCAGGAGCAGCAGCACCGTTTCGCTCGGCGCCACCCCCATCACCACTCTCTTGCCGGTCACCAGCCCGACGATCAGCACCGCCGGCACGGTGAGGCCCACGGTCGAAACGAACGCGCCGAGGCAGAGGTTGATCGAGCGCTGCAGCTGGTTATCGAGCGCCGCCTTGATGGCGGTGATCGATTCCGGGGTGAAGACGATGATGGCGATCAGCACGCCGCTCAGCGCCAGCGGCGCGCCGGCGGCGGCGATGCCGAAATCGATCACCAGCGCCAGGTCGTGCGCGAGCAGCACGATGGGCAGCATCAGCGCCACCAGCAGCACCGAGTGGATGACGACACCGCCGCGATCTACCGGCGCGCGGTCGGCCGGCGTGCCGGCATTGTCGAGCGGAATGGTGAGCGAGCCGAGCTCGGGCTGGATGAAGTAGCGCCGATAGGCGCGGGTCTGCATCAAGAGGAACGCCGCATAGAGCACGATGGTGAGGAGCGCGAAAGCCACCGCCTGCGCCGGCAGGAAGGTGCCGTCGCCGCTGCTGAGCGTATTGGGGAGGATCAGCCCGATGCCGCCGAGCAGCAGGGTCATCGAGATGTAGGCGAGGGCGCCCTGCGAATTGTATTCCTGCTCGCCGAAGCGGCGGCCGCCGAGCAGCAGGCAGATGCCCATCACCAGGTTGAGGATGATCATCATCACCGCAAAGATCGAGTCGCGGCCGATGGTCGGGTTCTCGCCGGGGCCGAGCAGCACCGCGGCGATCAGGATCACCTCGATCGAGACGATCGAGAGCGTCAGGGTCAGCGTGCCATAGGGTTCGCCCAGCCGGTGCGACAGGTAGTCGGCCTCGTGCACCACGCCGAAGGCGGCGACGAGGATGGTGGCAAAGATCACGACGAAGCAGATGACGGCGACCAGCGGGTCGATCGGATCATGCAGCCAGGCCGGGCCGCCGAGCATGAACACCGCCACCACGCCCCAGGCGATGGCGAGGGTGATGAGCGTTCGTCGTGGCAGGTGCCGGCTGAGGGGCGTTCGGGCAAGCGTGGACGGAGACATGGGTCGATACCTCCGGGGCCGTCCCCGATCGATAACCCCACGCATCAAGGCCGTCCACGATGCGGCGCCGCATGACGCGGCATGAGGGTGTGTAGCGCAGGGAGCGGCGGGAGGCAAATGGGCGGCAAGGGCCGCGCCTCTCCCTCCCCCTTGTGGGGAGGGAAGCGGAGCTGGGCGAAGCCGTAGCGCAGCTGGGTGGAGAAGGCCCCACGCGCCGGCGCACCTAGCCACCCCCACCCTTGATCCCTCCCCACAAGGGGGAGGGAGACCCGACTGCAAACGCCGTTGCACACCGGGAGAGATTTTCAGCGCCGGTTCACCTAAGCTCCGCCAGGTTGCCGCCTGAACCCCGCTGGGAAAATCGCCGATGTCCACGCTTGCCGCCCTTGCCGTGTCGCTGCCGCTCGAAACGCTGCAGCCGGGTGATCACCTGACCAACGAGGGCAGCTATTCCGGGCGGCTCTACCTGCTCGAATCCGGGCGGCTCGCGGTGTCGCGCGATGGCGTCGCCATTGCCACCATCGACGAGCCCTGGGCGATCATCGGGGAGATGGCGGTGCTGCTCGGCACGCCGCACAGCGCCACCGTGACGGCGGAGACCACGGCACGGGTGCGGGTGATCGACGAAGCGCTCGACGTGCTGTCGCAGAACCCCGATTTCGCGCTCCACATCGCCACCCTCGCCTGCGCCCGCCTCAACGCCACCTCGGCGCTGCTGGTCGACCTCCGCCACGCCGCGGAGGGCAAGAAGCAGGAACAGGCGCTGATGAGCCGCATTCTCACAGCAATGCTGGCGACACCGAAGGTGACGGGACGCGGGGGGAAGTGGGCGGATCACGAGTAGGGCGGCCCTTTAGCACGCCGCAGCGATGCCGACGTCTGGCTTTCGGCGTCGATAGTCGAGCGCTCTGTCGACGCTTCCGTGGTGATTTCCGGGTCGACCCTGCCCGCCACAACATGGTCTCCGATGACAATGATCATGAACCCCAGCACAGAGCCGAATCCCTCCGCCGCCCCCCGTCGTGCGGATGGTGAGCTCTGGTGCGCGGTGCAGAAGGGATGAGCGCTCAGAGGCCATTGCAGAACCGGGTGACGCCGTTCGGGACGATCGTCGCCATCCCGCAGCGCGGCATGCTGACCGGCAATCGCGGCATCATCCATGACCCGGCGACCAGAACCCTGCTCAACCGGCGCTGGACCAGCAAGGCCTGGATCGCGTGTTCTTGCGACTATCGGGGGCGCCGCCGCGAGGTGATGGCGACCCGAAGCTGGACCGAGCTGTTTTTCCTCGACGAGGCGACCGCGCTGGCGGCCGGGCACCGCCCGTGCTTCCTCTGCCGGCGCCAGGCGGCCGAAGCGTTCCAGCAGGCCTGGGGGCGCGCCACGGGGCACGCGCCATCGGCGCGGGAAATGGACAGCGCGCTGCACCGCGAGCGGCTTGCGGATGGACAGAAGCGCGTGCATCCCCTGCCCTGCCCGCCCGACGAACTGCCGGAAGGGTCCATGGTGGTGATCGAGGCGGACCGAGCCTATACGATCGCCGGCGGCCTGGGCTTTGCCTGGGGAATGGACGGCTATGGCGAGCCGATCGATCCGCAGCACGCCCAGGGCCTGCTGACGCCGCCTTCGACGGTGGCCGCGCTACGCGCCGGCTACCGCCCGGAGCTTCACCCCACGCTTGGAGGAACCGCGCGCCGATGACCGATCTCTTCGATGGCATCGAACGCGGCGGGCGCGAGCCGATGGGCGAAGGGGCGGCGCTGCTGCGTGGCTTCGCGCTGGCGTTCGAGGACGAGGTGCTTGCCGGGCTCGACGCCGTGGTCGCGCAGGCGCCGTTCCGGCACATGGTGACGCCGGGCGGCTACACCATGTCGGTGGCGATGACCAATTGCGGGGCGGCAGGTTGGGTGACCGACCGTTCCGGCTATCGCTACGACGCCAACGATCCCCTCACCGGTCGGCCCTGGCCGGAGATGCCGGAGGCGTTCCGGACGCTGGCGCGCGCTGCCGCCGCGGAAGCCGGTTACCCGGATTTCACCCCCGATGCCTGCCTGATCAACCGCTATGAGCCCGGGGCCCGCCTCTCCCTGCACCAGGACAGGAACGAGCGGGACTTCGCCAACCCGATCGTCTCGGTCTCGCTCGGCCTGCCGGCGACGTTCCAGTTCGGCGGGCTGCAGCGCAGCGATCCGGTGCGCAGATACGCCCTCCGCCACGGTGACGTCGCCGTGTGGGGCGGACCCTCGCGGCTGGCTTTTCATGGCGTCACGGCGTTGAAGGAGGGGATGCACCCGCGCCTCGGCCGGATGCGGATCAACCTGACCTTCCGCGGGGCGCTGTGACGCCCGGCGCACCGAACACCTAGGCCGGACCCTAGTTCTTGAGAATCCACACAATCGCCACGAGGGCGATGGCGGCCAGGGCGATCACCACCTGCAGGGCCGAGGTGGTGAGCCAGGTATGGGCCACCCCGCTCCAGCCGAAGCCGCGCTTGGCGGCCGGGGAAATCGGGTAGCCGCAGCCGGGGCAGGCATAGGCCTTGTCCGAGATCTGCCTGTTGCATTCCGGGCAGGGTGTCAGAGCCATGTCATTACTCGGCCTTTGTTGGAGCGATCACGAATTCGACCCGTCGGTTCGTCTGGCGGCCGGCCGGATCGTCCTTGCCGTCGCGCGTTTCGTTGGGGGCGACCGGCTCGCTTTCGCCCTTGCCGATGGTGACCAGGTTGGCAGCTTCCACCCCGTGGCTGGAAAGATAGGCGCTGACCGATATGGCCCGTTGCTCCGACAGGGACTGGTTGTACTCCTCGCTCCCCATGGAATCGGTGTGGCCGGAGATTTCGACCCGGGGCGATGAGGCGTTGATCAGCACCCGCACCAGCTGGTCGAGCACGGGCTGCGCATCGGCCCGGATGTCGGACTTGTCGAAGTCGAACAGCACATCGCCCGGCACCGCGACGAGGATCGAACCATCTTCCTGCTGCTTGGCGTTGAGTTCGGTGAGCAGGCCCACGGTTTCTTCACGCAGCTGCGAATTCATGTTCGACAGGGCAAAACCGGACGATCCGGAGGCCTCACCCAGGCTGCCGCCAGGCGCGGCGGCGTCGAGGTGGCTCCTCGGCATATTCGCATCGTCGGCGAGACCACTCTGCGGCATCCGATATTCGGCGACGGTGCTGGGCTTGTCGCCGATCGCTTCGGTGCTGCGGCCGACCAGCAGGTCGGCTTGAGCCGAGCCAACCGGCCCCAGCGACGCCAGGCTGACGAGCGTGGCGAAAAGCGCCCTCATGGCGCGACCAGCGGCACGGTCACCACCAGGCCCGGCGCGCTGGTATCGTCGCCTTCGTTGCCATCGTTGAACACCAGCGAGACTTCCTTGACGTCGGCGGGAATGGCGCCGGGGAAGACCAGCTCGCCCGTCAGGGTCTGGCCGTTGGAAATGCGCAGGTACGGATTGTCGCCGATCTGGCGCAGGTGCAGCCGCTGACTCTCGCCATAGGACAGATAGGTGTCGGCGCCGGCCAGATCGACGTAGTTGGTCGCCCGGCTATCGAACGAGAGCACCACGCCGAGCACCGTCGCATCGTCACCGAGGGTCACCGATCTCACCCGCGCGGTCACGCCGACATCATTGGTGCCCTGCGCGTTAGTATCGATCACCACCGCATCGGTTGTTTCCTGCGCCGATGTGGCGGCGCTCAACGGCGCGGCGAGCAAAATGGCGAGGCAGAATGCCGAAACTTTGGTGCGAATCATCGAGTAACCTTGGAGAAACTTGGGCTTAGGGTGATTCCTGTCTCGCCATAGCTCACGGGACTGAAGGCAGATTTGTGGCAGCGGCGGGCAGATCGGCTAAGGTTTGACTGCCCGGTGCCGACAGCCGGTCACGGCAAGGCAGCGAGCCGCTGACGGAGGTAACAGTCAGTTGCGCACCATCCCGAAGGTCGCATCGCGCTTGCCGGCTCCGCTGCGATCGGTCGGCCAGGTGCTTCCCCGGCAGTGCGCGGTGCAGCGGGAACAACGCCCCGGCCAGCTTCCTGGTCGCGCCGGCTCTTGCCGTTCTGAAACGGCGACGACGCCCGCAGCCCCTATTCGATGATCGTGTCGGGGGAGACCGAGGCGCCGTCGACCTGCAGAACGCCGTCGAAGTCCGGGGACAAGAACACGCCGGAAACCGCCTGCTCGTAGCGCTCGACGCGTCCGAGACCGTCCTTGAGGAAGCAGTTCGGGCCTGACTTGAACGCGGGATCCAGGTTCATCGTCATCGCGACGCACTGCGCGTTCTCCATGCAGGCCTTGAAGCACTGCATCAGATCGTCCGCACGAAGCTTTGCGAGGTCGGCCCCATAGAAGTCGACACCCTCGTAGATCGCGAAGCGCTGGCCCGAGCTGGTGCTTGCACCGGTGGAGGCTTCCGATTGGGACGGGGCGGGCGCTCCGGCTGCGGCAAGCGGAAGGCCATTGGAAACCCAGGCCTCGATGCCGCCTCTGTACCATGCCGCATCCCAGCCGAGAGCGGCGGCGCGCAGCGCCGCATTGTAGGAAGATCGATCGTTCAGTCCCTCGCCAAAGAAGACGATCGAGGTTTGGCGCTTGCCTCCGGTCACGTCGTTCAGCCAGCTGTCGACCACCGATTGGAAGCGATCGGTGAGGCTGCCGTCCTTGCCGGCATCGGCAACCGAAACGGCGCCGGGGATGCTTTGCGCGGTGCCGCTCGTATCGACGAGCAGCGGGGCCCCGCCCTTGTTCAGCAGCGCCGCGAGTTCCTCGGTGGTGATCAGCCGTGCCTTGGCATGCCCGGCTGGCGTGGGCCCCTTGTATGGCGCCGGGAACAGTACCGTCGTCACCGGGACGCCAAGATCGACGGCTTCGTCGATGGGGCTGGCGCTCGCCGCGGCACCGGAGGTATCGGCGACGCCGGTGCCCGGGTTCTGCTGCGATTGCTGGCCGCCCTGGCTTGCCTCCGTTTCGATGCTGGCGATCATCACCGCCAGGTGCTCGATCAGGTCATAACACATGGTGATGCTGGCCTGACCGGGGTCGTACCAGGCATTGAGCTCGCCGCAGTCGCGGTAGGTGACGGAGAGCTTGCGCGGCAGCGCATAGGACTTCATGAGATCGTCGGCGAAGCCCTTGATGCCGTCGCCGAAGGTCGTCCGCAAAAACTCGCCGACCCGGCTGCTGGACGGCTCGAACGTCACTTCGATGGCGGCTCCCGGCGCGTCGGCGGACAACTGCCCATCGGGATGCCAAGCACCCACGCGCGTATGCGGCGCGAGGATCGTCCGCCAGGCACGGTTCTGCTTGTTGAACTCCTCGTCGCACCGGGCCAGCGTCCGCTCATCCAGCCCGATCTGGCCGGCAATGTCGGAGAAGATGCCCGGATTGCCGCCATACATGATGCAGAACACGTTGCGGAAGCGCTTGAGATCGGGGGTATGCTCGTCCTGCCACGGCGTCTGGGAACCCTGCTGCTCGGCAAGCTTGCCGCCATAATACCATTGCAGCGCAGAATAGGTCGCCACCTCCCGGCCGATGGCATCGATCTCCGCATCGCCTGAGGGATACATCGTCGGCTCGACCACTCGCAGGGCGGAGAAGATGTCGACGGCATCCTCCTCCGGGCCGGTCGAGGGGATGAGCAACTCGCCGATCAGCGCGTGGCCGAACTCGTGCATGAATATGCTGTTGGTCAAGCCGAGGTAGACGCCGATCAGGCGCGCACTGTCGCTGCCAAACATCGGCACGTCCGTGCCTGCCGCCGCTGAGGCAGGAGGCGCAGCATCGCCGGCAGAAACGGAAAAGCCGCCGACGTAGAACTCGCCCCGCTCATAGGCGAGGACGCCGACTTCGCCGCCGAGCGCCGGATGATTCTCGAGATGCCCTATCACCTGCCCATTGAGCAGAAAATCGCCGTGGCCCGGGCTCTCCACCAACTGCAGCAGGTCCTGCCCGCCGCCCTTGGCGGCCCCCGCGAGCCGGCCGATCTCCTGTGACTTGCCGTCCTTGCCGAAGCAAAGAACAAGGCCATCCCCGGATCCGGTGATCTCCCCCACGCAGGATGTGCTGTTATCGCTGCTCTCGATCAGAATACCGACAGCCGACAGGGCTATGTCGGTGATCCCGCCGGCTTGCGGCGGCCGGATGCCGACATTGAGGCTGGTCGTACGCTGGCCCGAGGCAACAGGCCCAACCGGCGTGGTGAAATAGAGCTCGCTCGAGTCCTCGGCAGCATTCACCAGGACGAGCCAGTTGTCCTCGAAGAACAGGTCCCAGCCGACCTTGGCGCTGCGGCCGTCGATCGCCGCGGCCAGCGGACCCATGATGTCGGCCATCCGATTTGCGCTGCCGTTTGCGCCACTGGCCGCCTCCTGCGCCAGGGCCGCCGAGCCCAGCCCAAGCAGAGTCAATCCGGCGACCAGCGCGATGAAACGGTCTTTCATACTGAACCTCGGAGGAGCGGAGGATCGAAGGGGGAGTGTTTGAGCACCACGTTGTGCCCGGAACTGTCAAGCAGCTTCGGCTCGCAGTCTACCGTCCGGCGCAGGGCTCACGATCCGCGAATACTCGTCGCATGCGGCGCCACGAGGAATCCTGGACGGCGTGCGAAGTCGGGGACCTGCTGGATGCGACGCCGCTCCATCGCACCCTCGGCGGGAGATGAGCGGCTGGGCCCGGTGTTCCGGTCAAATGATCCGATACGAAGCTCTGATCATACCTTGGGAGGCCGTAGCCGTGCTGGCGGAGAGAAAGGGATTCGAACCCTTGAGACGGTTCCCCGCCTACACACTTTCCAGGCGTGCGCCTTCGACCACTCGGCCATCTCTCCGCATGCAGCGGGCCGGGCGGGCCCGGGGTCTGCGTGCCCGGCGGCAGAGCCAGCCGGAGCGGGCGCAATATACTCATCGACGTCGTGTCCGCAAGGCACATAACGCGGGGTTCGGCGATCGCGTCGCGGGATAGCGCCGGGCGCGAACCAGACTGGCCTTGTCTCTGGCGCAAGCCGCGTGGCAAAAGAGCCGGGCAGCCGGCAGGGCAATCGGGTCCGCAGGCGCATCCCGGACGCGACGGACCTCGATGCGGCTTCTTCTCAGGCTTTTGGGCACCTGGCTCCTCGGCGTGGCGCTGATCCTCTTGATCATCGACGGCACCCGTTCGCTCGGCGCCAACCAGCTGCTGTTCACGTCGCTGAGCGACAACTGGACCTGGCTCAACCCCGAAAGCCTCGCAGTGGTGCGTGAGTTCCTCGCCGGGCGCTTCTTCGGCATGGTGCTCGAGCCGGTGTCGGAGGCGATCCTCGCGCTGCCGGGCTGGGTAGTGCTGGCGGTGCCCGGCGCGCTGCTGGCCTGGGCCGGGCGGTCGCGGAAGACCCGGCTGTTCGTGCGGCACGACCAGATCTGAGCAGGCGCCCTCATGACGCTGCACCAGCGCGACGGCTTCACCCGGTTCGTTTCCACGCTCCCCGCAGTGACGCTGCACGAGCAATGGGAGGCGCTCGTCGCCAAGGTCGGCGGCAAGGTGTTCTGCCTCTGTGGCGACAGCTCGGGCGATCTGGTGTTCAAGGTCGGCGAGATCGCCTTCGATGGGTTGACCGAGCTCGAGGGCATCGCGCAGGCTGCCTATTTCGCCAAGCGGCAATGGGTGCGGGTGTCGCCCGGCGCGCTCGAGGACGAGCTGCTCCAAGGCTATATCGCGCAGTCGCACCGGCTGGTGGCCGACAAGCTGACACGCAAGCTCAGGGCCGAACTCGGGCTCTGAGCACGTTGACGAAGTCGTTCAGGCCTTCTTAACTATCCCCGTCAAGCCATGAGGGGGCGAGGATGGTTGCTGGGCTGCTTTATGTCGTCGGGCTGATCGCGGTGCTGGCGACGCTGGTGGTAGCGGGCGTTCATGCGCCGGCACAAATCGACATGGTCAGGGCGGCGCTCGATGCACCCGGCGGCGACCTGCCGGCGACGCTGATCGAGGTGGCGCGGCTGATGCAATGGGCGGTGCTGCCGTTCGTCGGCGGGCTGGTGCTGATGGGGCTGGGGCGCATCGTCATGCTGCTCGGCGCCATCAACCGGGCGCTGCGCGGCACCCCCTGAAGCAACAAGGGCGGCCCTGGGGCCGCCCTCAACGTCTTGTCTGCCAACCGGGGTCAGGCGCGCGGCTGCGGCACGATCCTGAGATACGGCTTCAGCGTCTTCCAGCCTTCGGGGTATTTTTCGCGCGCCGCTTCGTCGGAGACGGCGGGCACGATGATCACGTCTTCGCCCGACTTCCAGTTCACCGGCGTCGCCACCTGGTGCTTGGCGGTGAGCTGCAGGCTGTCGATGACGCGCAGGATCTCATCGAAGTTGCGGCCGGTGGAGGCCGGGTACTCGATCTTGAGCTTCACCTTCTTGTCCGGCCCGATGACGAACACCGACCGCACGGTCAGCGAGTTATCGGCATTGGGATGGATCATGTCGTATTTGCGCGCGACTTCGCCATCGACGTCGGAGATCAGCGGAAAGTTGAGCGTTGCGCCTTGCGTCTCGGCGATGTCGGCGGCCCAGCCGGCATGGTTCTCGAGCTTGTCGACCGAAAGGCCCAACACCTTGACGCCGCGCTTGTCGAACTCGGGCTTCAGCTTGGCGGTGTAGCCGAGCTCGGTGGTGCAGACGGGGGTGAAATTCTTGGGGTGCGAGAACAGCACAGCCCAGCTGCCGTCGATGTAATCGTGGAAGCGGATGCGACCTTCGGTGGTCTCCGCCTCGAAATCGGGGGCGGTATCGCCGATGAGAATTGCCATGATGAACTCCTTGATGCGGGGTCGTTGCCACTGCTGACCCGGGCCCGCGCGCCAATATCGAACGCGGTCCAGTCGATTGCGACTGCGCCGCATGAAATCTTTTTGTGTTTTGCCGTCAAGGCGGAACAACCGCTTCCCCGAGGACGGGCTCGACAGCAAAATCAGCGTGATAGGCTAGATCAGGCCGCTGGCGAAGGCGCGCTCCAGGGCAACGGCGACGGCCATCGGCGGGGTCAGCGCCACGGCGAGGGCCAGCGGCTGGCTGAGCCGCGCCACCCGGGCGATGAGGAAGACCAGGACGATGAACAGCAGCGAGGCGCCGATGGTCGCGGGGCCCTGCTGCAGTGGCGGCAGCCAGTTGAACATGATCGTGCCTCCGAAGCCCGCTGGCGGGCATCGCGGCGAGCCTGCGCGCCGAGAGCTTGCCGGGGGATTGTCCGGCTCGGTCGCGGTTGAATCGAGTTTGAACGATGTCATGCGCGGCTTCCGGATAGCGGTGCCCATCGGCACACCCTGTCCCACCCGCCGCGTGTCATCGCTGCGAAAGCAGGGATCCATTTCGCCGCCCGCGCCAGCTGACAGTTGTCCCGGCTTTCGCCGGGATGACACCGAGTTTGATGAAGATCCGGTGGTTCGCCGGCGAGCTGCTAGATCCCGCCCGCTGCTGTGCCGGCCGGCGCCGGCGCCGCGGCGGCGGCGGCCGAGCCCTTGGGCGGGCCGTTGGTCCAGGTGACGTCGAGCCCGGTCAGCGGCACCACCGAGAGCGACATCTTGCCCGAGCCCTGCTGCAGTTCGCGCGAGTGGGCGAGATAGACCAGCGAGTTGTTCTCGGCATCGTAGATGCGCGAGACGCGCAGGCTCTTCCAGATCAGCGAGCGGGCCTGCTGGAAGATCTCTTCGCCACCCTTGTTGGTATTGATGTTGCCGATGGTGATCGGCCCGGCCGCGGCGCAGTCGACCGCCGAATAGGACGGATCCTCGAACCAGTTGCCCTGCTGCAGCCGGTCGATCAGCGAGCGGTTGAAATAGGCGACATGGCAGATGACGCCCTTCACCTCGGGATCGGCGACCGCTTCGACATTGATGTCGTTGCCGGTCCAGTCGACCCCGACGCTCCCCACATTGGTGCCGTTATTGTTGCCGCAGGCGGCAAGGGCGCCGGTGAGAGCGAGGGCGAGGCCGAGGGAGGCGAGGCGCTTGAACATGCTCGGGGTCCAGGGGGTTCGAGTTGCCGACGGCGGTGATGTGGTGACCTTGCCGGGTTCACGCAACGGCTGGTGCCGGCAATAGTTGCGGCGGCGGCCGCTCAGGGCTGTCCATGCCGGGCCGCCGGGCCATGCGGGCGATCGATGTGGCCGAGGTCGCGGCCGGGATCGATGCGGTCGCGCACCAGCTGCTTCAGCTGCTTGGCGTCGGGAAAGCCGCCGTCGCGCTTGCGCTCCCAGATCAGCGCGCCATCGAGGTGAATCTCGAAAATGCCGCCGGTGCCCGGCCGCAGCGCGACTTCGCCCAGTTCGAGGCCGAAGGTCGACAGTGCTTCCTGCGCCATCCAGGCAGCACGCAGCAGCCAGTTGCACTGGGTGCAGTAGGTGATGGCGAGCCGGGGCTTGTCGGTCATATCTGCGGATCCGCCCAGGAGGAGAAGACGTTGGTCGGCAGCACCAGCACGTCGTCCTCTTCGTCCTCGCGGCTCTTCAGCGCCACCAGTTGCGCCGTGGTGGCGTTGACGCGCTGCGCGAGCAGCCGCGCGATCTGCAGCAGCCAGGAGGGATGCGCCTCGAGCACCGCCAAGGCGTTGTCGATGACATAGAGCTGCACGTCGGTGACGGTGCGCACGGTCGCCGAATGCGGCCGCTCGAGCAGCACGCTCATTTCGCCGAAAATGGCGCCGGGCTGCTTGATGGTGGAGACGAACTTGCCGTCGCGCAGCACTTCGACCTCGCCTTCCTTGAGCACCATGATGCTGCCCCCGGCCTCGCCGCCCTGCACGATCAGGTCGGTTCCGGCAGGGAAGAAATCGAACTTCAGCCAGCTTTGAGTTTCTTCCGCCACTTGAGGCAACTCCCGCTATTCGAGCAGTGCGAAGATCTTGTCGAACATCACCTGGTCCTCACGGACCTTGGCCTGCCGGCGCATGTCGACCAGCAGTGCCGTGGTCTTGTGCAGCCGGGCGGCCAGCAGCCTCGCGATATGGCGCGCCGCCACCGGATGCGCGTCGAGAAACGCGTCGGCATCATCGGCCACATGCACCTCGGCGCCGTTGCGGGTGCGGACCGTCGCCGAATGCGGCAGGTCGAGCAGCGCCGACATGTCGCCGATCACCGAGCCGGGCTCGCCGATCGCCGCCACCGTGCTGCCGTCGCGCAGCACTTCGAGTTCGCCCGACTTGAGGATGTAGAGCTTGCCAGTCCGCGCGCCTTCGCTCACCAGCACCGAACGCGGCCCCAACACATTGACCGGCAGCGTCGCCGCCGCCACGAGGATCTGCTCCATCACTCCGCCTTGCACCCGGACCCATTACGCATCGAGCTGCGGATGGTAGCCGAGCTTTGGCGCGATGCGAAGTCGCCCGGGCGCACGATTTTGCTGGCCGCGACGGCCGCCCAGCGCGTATTGAGGCCCCGCGCCGGCCACTTGCCGGCAGCACACCCGAACCTCCCGTCCCCGGCCACCTGCCGGGCCCGACCCTCGGAGAGATGAGATGACGACTTCCGTACTCGGCCGACCGGCCGAAATTCCGCTCGATCCATCGAGCGCGGTGCTCGACCGGGTGCCGAACCCGCATCCCGATATCGACTACCTGATCCGCTTCACCGTGCCCGAGTTCACCGCGCTCTGCCCGATCACCGGGCAGCCGGATTTCGCGCATCTGGTCATCGACTATGTCGCCGACCAGTGGATGATCGAGAGCAAATCGCTGAAGCTGTTCATGTTCTCTTATCGCAACCACGGCGCCTTCCACGAAGCGACGACAGTGGAGATCGGCAAGCGCCTCGTCGAGGCGCTGGCGCCGCGCTGGCTCAGGATCGGCGGCTACTGGTATCCGCGCGGCGGCATCCCGATCGACGTGTTCTGGCAGACCGGCGCGGCACCGGCCAATCTCTGGCTGCCCGAGCAGGGCGTCCCCGGCTATCGCGGGCGGGGGTAGCGCAAGGGCGTGTGGCTCCCCTCGAGGGGAGCTATCGCCGCAGGCGGCGAGCGGCCGCGGAGGTGCCGGTGTTTGGGGCCGCCCCCTCCACCAAGCTTCGCTTGGTCCCCCTCCCCCGCCCCGCGGGGGAGGATCACGGCACGGCCGGTGACTGATGGGCCTCGGTGCTTGAGCGCCGGGCGCGTTCCACTATGGTCGCCCGAGACCAGCGGGAGTCGGAACAGGTGAGTCGTGACATGAGCAGCGGGCAGCGTCCCCGCTACCAGCTGCTCGATCTGCTGCGCGGCGTGGCGATCATTGCCATGGTCGTCTTCCACATCGCCTGGGACCTCTACTATTTCGGCTACTCGGACGTCGACGTCACCACGGTCATCGGCTGGGTGGTGTTCCAGAAGTCGATCCTTTCGAGCTTCCTGCTGCTGGTGGGCGCCGGACTGGTGCTGGCGCATGGCAAGGCCATCCGCTGGAACAAGTTCTGGCGGCGCTTCGGCATTCTGGTCGCGTGCGCCCTGCTGGTGACCGCCGGCACCTACTGGATGTTCCCCGACTACTTCGTGTTCTTCGGCGTGCTGCACGCCATCGCGCTGTTCTCACTGATGGGATTGGCTTTCCTCAAGCTGCCGCCATGGCTGGTCGCGATCATCGGCGCCGCGGTGATCGCCGCCAACTTCCTCTACAACGACCCGATATTCTCGAGCCGCGAGCTCGGCTGGATCGGCTTCTGGCCGAGCTCGCCGCCAACCAGCGACGTGGTGCCGATCTTTCCCTGGTTCGGCGTGGTGCTGCTGGGCATCGCCGCCATGCGGCTGATCCTCGCGTCGCCGCTCGGCGAGGATCTCGGCCATTTCCGCAGCGAAGAGCCGCTGGCCCGCGGCCTCGCCTGGATTGGCCGCTGGAGCCTGCCGATCTATGTGCTGCACCAGCCGCTGATCATCGGGGTACTGTGGGGACTGACGCAGCTGCAGGCGCCGGTACTGATGCCGCCGGTGCTCAGCCAATCGCAGGACTTCGTCAAGAGCTGCACTACCGCCTGCCTCGGCACCGGATCCGACCTCGCGCGCTGCGACCGCTATTGCGGCTGCGCCGTCGAGCAGGTGGAAACCGGCAACCTCTGGGACGCGGTGGCGGCGACCGAGCCGACGCTCGAGCAGAACACGCAGCTGCGCGCGGTCGCCCAGCTTTGCACGGCGATGGCGGACAAGGCTCCTTAGCCTACTGAGATGCAGCAACCTTCCCTTCTCCCCTAAGGGGAGAAGGTGGTGCGCAGCGCCGGTTGAGGGGTTGAGCGGCGCAACAAGCGCTCCCTGAGAAGCTGAACCCCTCACCCAAGTTTCGCTACGAACCTGACGGTCCAAGCTCCACTACCCTCTCCCCTCAGCGGCGAGGGGACGATGGAGCCGATATGTCGAGCTTCGCAACTTCGGAACGCCCTAGTTCTGCTCCTTGTGTCCGCCGAAGCCCAGCCGCATGGCGGAGAGCATCTTTTCGGCGAAGTTGTGCTCCTGGCGGGAGCGGAAGCGGGTGAAGAGGGCTGCGGTCAGCACTTCGGCCGGCACGGCTTCCTCGATCGCCGCCTCGACCGTCCAGCGGCCCTCGCCGGAATCGGCGACGTGGCCGGAGAAGGCTTCGAGCCTGGGATCCTTGGCGAGGGCGATGGCGGAGAGGTCGAGCAGCCAGGAGGTCACCACCGAGCCGCGGCGCCACACTTCGGCGATGTCGGCGACGTTGAGCTCGAAGCGCTCGCCCGGCGGCAGCACTTCGGCATTCTTGCTTTCGAGGATGTTGAAGCCCTCGGCATAGGCCTGCATCATCCCGTACTCGATGCCGTTATGCACCATCTTGACGAAGTGGCCGGCGCCGGCCGGGCCGGCATGGATGTAGCCCTGCTCGGCGCGCGGATCGAAGCCGGCGCGGCCCGGGGTTTCCTCGATGTCTCCCTTGCCGGGGGCGAGCGCCGCAAAGATCGGATCGAGATGGTCGACCGCAGCCGTCTCGCCGCCGATCATCAGGCAGTAGCCGCGCTCGAGGCCCCAGACGCCGCCGGAAGTGCCGACATCGACATAGCGGATGCCAGCCTTCATGAGGTCGGCGGCGCGGCGGATATCGTCCTTGTAATAGGAGTTGCCGCCATCGATCAGGATGTCGCCGGGGTCCACGCAGGAGGCCAGATGCGCGATGGTGCCCTCGGTGATCTTGCCGGCCGGCAGCATCACCCAGATGGCGCGCGGGCCCTCGGTCAACGCCGCGACCAGCGCCTCGAGCGTCTCCGCCGGGCGGGCGCCCTCGGCGCCGAGTGCGGCACGGGCATTGGCGTCGATATCGTAGACGGCGACATCGTGGCCGGCCCGCATCAGCCGTTTGGCGATATTGCCCCCCATGCGGCCCAACCCGACAATACCGATCTGCATGATGCACACTCCACTGTAGCGACTGACGCGGGGGGTGTTATACGCGACATCGAGACAACGGGGGCAGCCCCGGAAAGAGCTTTGTTTGGTCGCGAGATCGCACCGGAAAGGTCTGCAACCTTTCCTGATCTCGCTCTAGGGAGAAACGACTATGCGGGTAGTGATTACCGGGGGCGCCGGAAACCTGGGCAGCAAGCTGAGGGAGCACCTGGAGACGGCCGACTGGGTGGAGGAGATCGTCGCCATCGACGTCGCCCCGTTTACGGCCGGCAAGAAGACGCGGGTGGTGGTGGCCGACCTCGCCGACCCCTATGACGAGCGCTGGCGCAAGGAAGCGCAGGCAGCCGACGGCATCGTGCACTACGCCTCGGCCAACCCGGCGCCCAACTCGAGCTGGGCCGAATCGGCGGCCTCGTTCGACATGACGGCGAACCTGCTGGAGCAGGCGGGCGGCGGCACCAAACCCTGCCGCTTCATCTTCGCTTCGTCCAACCACGCCATGGGCGGCTACAAGGATGCGCCGCTGCCGGCCGACGGCAAGCTCAGGATGTCGACGCCGCATATCAGCGGCACCCGGTACTATGACGTCGACGGCTACAAGTGGGGTTCCGCCTATGGCGCCACCAAGGCGCTGGGCGAGCGCGTGTGCGCGGCGCGCGCCGCGGCCACCAATGGCCGGATCACCGCGGTTTCGACCCGCATCGGCTGGTGCCAGCGCGGCGAGAACCTCGCGATCACCATTGCCGGCAGCGGCGGCGGCGACCGCGGCGAGACCGACGAGGCGATGATCCGGCGCAATGCGCTATGGTACCGCAACATGTGGCTGTCGAACGGCGACCACAACCGCCTGATGGTGGCGGCGCTGCGTGCCGACGCCAGCAAGTGGCCGGCGCCGCACATCGTGGTTTCCGGCATGTCCAACAATACCGGCATGGCCTGGGACCTCGAAGAGGCGCGGGAGTGGATCGGCTACGTGCCTGAGGATAACCTCTGGGCCGACCTCAAGGCCGCCGGCCTCGAGTGAGCCGGGGCGAGGCGGTTGCGCTCAGCGCCCCGGCCAAGTAATGCGGCAGGTCTGGTGCGCGCCATGGCGCGCACCGCATGACATCGAGTTTTGAATTGGTCGCGCTTTCGAACCGGAACAGTCTCGCGGCTCTTCCTGAAACCGCTCCAGCTAGAGGGACAGCATGAGCTTTGCCGATATCTACGCCCGCGTGGTTGCCTGGATCGGCGCCGGGGCGATCCTGGCGCGCAGCTTCAACGAGCCGAAACGCGATCCGATCTACGGCAATACGCCGAATATCCCCGAGGCACGCCCACAGGCGATCCCGACGCTGAAGATGCCGACGGCGCGCGGCTGGTCGGGTGACCACAAGCCGACCGCGGCGGCGGGCCTCAAGGTCAACGCCTTCGCCAGGAGGCTCAAGCACCCGCGCTGGATGCACGTGCTGCCCAATGGCGACGTGCTGGTGGCCGAGGCGCTGAGCACGCCGGGCGGCATCAAGACGCCGTTCGATTATGCAATCTTCACCACCATGCGGCGCGCCGCCGCGGTGGGCGAGAGCCCCAACCGCATTACGCTCCTGCGCGACGCCGACGGCGATGGGGTGGCCGAACAGCAGCACACGCTGCTCGAGGGGCTCAACCAGCCGTTCGGCATGCAACTGATCGGCGAGACGCTCTATGTCGGCAATACCGATGGCGTCTATGCCTATCCGTTCAAGGTCGGCGAGACCCGGATCACGGCGGCGGGCAGGAAGCTGATGTCGACCAAGCCGGGCGGGCACTGGACGCGGAGCCTGATCGCCAGCAAGGACCAGACCAAGCTCTATGTCGGGGTCGGCTCGCTCAGCAATATTGGCGATTCCGGCATGGCGGCCGAGGAAGGCCGCGCCTGCATCTTCGAGCTCGACCTCACCACCGGCAAGCACCGCATCTTCGCCGGCGGGTTGCGCAACCCGGTGGGCCTGGCGTTCGAGCCGACCACCGGCGAGCTCTTCACCGTGGTCAACGAACGCGACGGGATCGGCGACGAGACGCCGCCCGATTACCTGACCTCGGTGAAGGATGGCGGCTTTTACGGCTGGCCGTACTCGTACTGGGGCAAGATCGTCGACGACCGCGTGCCGCAGGATCCGGCCAAGGTGGCCACCGCCATCGCCCCGGATTTCGCACTGGGCGGGCATACCGCCTCGCTCGGCCTCTGCTGGCTGCCCGAAGGCACTCTCCCCGGCTTCGGCGACGGCATGGCGATCGGCCAGCACGGCTCGTGGAACCGCTCGACGCTCTCGGGCTACAAGCTCGCCTTCGTGCCGTTCGCCAACGGCAAGCCGACCGGCACGCCGCGCGAGATCCTCACCGGCTTCCTGTCGCCCGACGAGAAGGAGTCCTATGGCCGCCCCGTCGGCGTGGTGATCGCCAGGGATGGCGCGGTGCTGATGGCCGACGACGTGGGCGACGTGATCTGGCGGGTCACCGGGGCGCAGGGCCCGGCTGGCTGACGCTCCTCTGATCCTCCCCCGCGTGGCGGGGGAGGATCACCGCACCGCGGGCCTCTTGGCAGATGACGCCCACATCACGCAGCCACCCCTAGCTTACCCCCTGCGCGAACTGATGGGGGCCACACCATGCGAATGTCTGCGCTTGTTCTGCTTGCCGTTTTCGGCATCGGAGGCGGCACGGCTGCCGCGGCCGATCTGATCGTCGACGACCCCGAAGCGATTGCCGCCGCAGCCGACTACGACTGGTCGGGCGCCTATGCCGGCCTGTTCGGCGGCGGCGGCAATGGCGAGGTCACGCTGGAAGAGCCCAGCGGCCTCGCCGATCCGCTCGACCTCGCTGCCGGCGGCTGGCTGGCCGGGGTGCGGGCCGGGTTCAACGCCTAGGCGGGCGTGCTGGTATTCGGCGCCGAGGCGGATCTCGCCAAAACCTGGATCGCCGGCAACGGTTCGGCGACGGACGGATTGAACAGCCTCGACTACAGCTACGACCTCGATTGGCTGGGCACCGTCACCGGCCGCGTCGGCTATGCGGCCGACGCGCTGCTGCTCTACGCCAAGGGCGGGCTGGCGGCCGGCGGGGTGCGATCGACCCTCACCCCAACCGCTCCGCTGCCGGCGCCGCAAGCGGTCTCGGCCGATGCGGTTGCGACCGGTTGGACCGTGGGGCTCGGCACCGAATTCGCGTTCAGCGAGAACGCCACCGCCGGTATCGAATACGAGTTCGTGTCGCTCGGCTCCGAGCTCGACTATTCCGCCGGTACGCTTGACGCGCAGCAGGACCTCCACATCGTCAAGCTCGGCGTCAATTACGGCTTCTGACCCGCCGCCTGGTAGGCTGCGTCGAGCTCGGCGAGGACCGAGCGGCGCGGCGCTGGGGCGCCCAGGTGCAGGTGACGCAGCTCGGCCATGAAGGCCTCTGCCATTTCGGCGCCACCGTCCGCCAGTGCCATGGCGCGGGCGGAGAGCTCCGGACTGGCCGGCAGGAAGCGTGCGCCCCAGGCGCCCAGCTGCGCCATCACCGGCACCAGGGCGATCGCCATTTCGGTGAGGTTGTAGATGGTGCGCTGCTTATGCGCGGGGTCGGCCGAGGCCGTCACCAGCCCCTCTTCCATCAGCCGCTTCAGCCGGCTGGCGAGGATGTTGGTGGCGATGCCCTCGAGCGAGTTGGCGTGCAGCTCGCCATAGGTGCGGAAATTGCCGAACATGATGTCGCGCAGCACCACCAGACTCCAGCGATCGCCGAGCACTTCGACGGAGAGATTGATCGGGCATCCGGATCGGCGATCCACGTGGCGGCTCCTGGTCCTGTCGGCATGTTCCACTTGCAGTTTACAAGCAGTTTTGATCTGGGTATACACCTTGCAATCTGCAAGTAGTTGTAGCGCGGACGTCAAAGCCGATATTTTGTCGGCTTCGCTGTCGAATGTCGCTGCCGCCGCTCGTCTAGATGGCAGGACATCCGGAGGGACGGAACAATGAGCAGGCATTATGGCTGGGTGGTCGTCGCCGCAGGCGCGCTGATCACCTGCGTGGCAATGGGGGCGATGTTCGCGCTGCCCGTCTATCTGCAGCCGATGGCGGAGGATACCGGCTGGAGCCGGGCCGGCATTTCGGCGGCCATGACGGTGGGCTTCATCGTCATGGGCATTTCCGGCTTCATGTGGGGCACGCTCAGCGATCGCATCGGCGCGCGGCCGGTGGTGCTGATGGCGACGGTGCTGCTGGGGGCGGGCCTGCTGCTCGCCAGCCAGGCGCATGACCTGCTGGTGTTCCAGTTCGCCTATGGCGGGCTGGTGGGCGCCGCCGGCGGCGCCTATTTCGCGCCGATCATTTCGGCGACGCTGGGCTGGTTCGACAAGAACCGCAGCCTCGCGGTGTCGCTGGTGTCGATCGGCGGCGGCATCGCGCCGATGGTGATCACCCCCTTCGCCAGCTACCTGATCGAGGCCAATGGCTGGCGCAGCGCCATGCTGAGCATCGCCATCGGCGCCCTGATCGTGATCGTACTGGCGGCGCTGCTGATCCGGCGCGCCCCCACCGTGACCGAGCCGCAGCCGGCGCCGAACGCAGTGGCTGAGCCGAGGCAGGCCTCGAAAGCCTGGTCGGCGCTGCGCACGCCGCAGTTCATCGTCCTGGCCACGGTGTTCTTCCTCTGCTGCGCTGCCCATTCCGGGCCGATCTTCCACACGGTCAGCTACGCCATGATCTGCGGCGCCTCGGCTCTCGCGGCGGCGAGCATCTACAGCGTCGAAGGCCTCGCCGGGCTGTTCGGCCGGGTGATCTTCGGCGTGCTGGCCGACCGGCTGGGCGTGCGGCGGGTGATCGTCGCCGGCTTGGCGCTGCAGGCGGTAGGCATCTACACCTACATTTATGTGAGCGAACTGCCGCAGTTCTACATGCTGGCGGCGGTGCTCGGGCTCGCCTATGGCGGGGTGATGCCGCTCTACTCGGTGCTGACGCGCGACTATTTCAGCCCCAGGGTGATGGGCACGGTGCTGGGCGGCATGGCCATGACCTCGAGCATCGGCATGGCGTTCGGCCCGGTCGGCGGCGGCTGGCTCTACGATACGTTCGGCACCTATCATTGGCTCTATATCGCCTCGGCCGGCATCGGGCTTGCGGCAGCCGCCCTGGCGCTGGCCTTCCCGGCCAAGAAGAACGATGTGGATGGAGACCAGGTGCCCGGGCAGCCGGTCGCGGCGTGAGACCTGGCGCCGAACAGTTTAACCGGAGGCAGCGAGAGAGTGATCCGCTGCCTCGCCTGACCCACCGGCTGACACCGAGTTGGGGGACCGGCCGGTGGGTCACCGCGACGTACTGCTGCTCCCTTGAGAGGAGGGGGGCCATCGGTGATCACCGGACCACCTTCCCTCGATCCCTCCCCTTGGATACGCTACGGCTCGCGCAGGAACCCAGCGGAGCGCCGCGACAGCACGCCGAAGATGGTGGCGGCGCCGAGGAAGCCGGTGATGACGATGGCGCCGAGGTCGACCGCCGCCAGCGTCGAGGCATCGAGCGCGAACTCGACATCGAGCAGCACCATGGTCAGGATCCAGGCGAGCCCGATGCCGAGCGGCGTTGCCAGCAGCGCGGCGAAGGCCGCCAGCAGCACGTAGTGCAGCACCGAGACCGACAGCACGTCGAAGCGCCTGGCGCCCAGCACCTTGGTAATCACCGCATCGGCCTGCCGCTGCCGGCGGCCGGTGGCGAGGCTGCCGACCAGCACCAGCAGACCGTTGCCGACGGCGAGGCCCCCGACCAGCGAAGCCGCCAGCGACAGCTGGCTCAGCGCCTGGGTGATCTGCTCGAGCGTTGCGCCGATGGCGATGAACCGCACATCCGGCAACGCCGTGGCGAGGCTGCGCTCCACCGCCTCCTCGCGCCCCGACGCCGCGGTGACCGCCCCGAGCAGGGTCGAGGGGTAGGATTCGAGCACCCCTGGCGAGAAGGTCGCGAGGAAATCGATGCCGCCCTGCCAGGAGTAGTCGCGGAAGTTGGCGACCTCGGCCGTTATCGTGTCACCAAAGATGGCGAAGGACAGCTTGTCGCCGATATCGATGCCGAGCCCGGCCCTGAGGCTCTGGTGCAGCGAGACCAGAGGCGGGCCCTGATAATCGGCCGGCCACCATTGCCCGGCGACCAGTTTGGAGGTGGTCGGCAGCACCAGCCGGTAGGTCAGCGGGATTTCTCCGGAGAGAAAGAACGACGCCTCGGGGCCGCGCGGCTGCAACTGCGCGACCGGGGTGTCGTTGAGAG
The DNA here is from genome assembly GCF_001402915.1 of Devosia sp. A16. Taxonomy (GTDB): domain Bacteria; phylum Pseudomonadota; class Alphaproteobacteria; order Rhizobiales; family Devosiaceae; genus Devosia_A. The sequence goes on along the minus strand of NZ_CP012945.1, from coordinate 2,618,534 downwards.
CGCTGACGGCGCCGCGCAGCATCGGCGTCGCGGCAAAGCCGATCACGTCGCCACCCTGGTCCTTCATCGCCTGCAGCGAGGCCACCTCGTCGGGGAACAGGTCGGAAGCGACGAGGGTGGGGGCATCGAACACCGAGGCGCCCAGGTATTCGTTCCTGAGGTTGACCTGCAGCACCAGCACCACCACCAGCATGGCGAGCGCCAGCCCCACCGAGACCACCACCGATGCGGCGTTGGAGCCGGGGCTGGCAATATTGCGCAGCGCATAGCGCAGCACCCGGTTGCGCGGCTCGGGAGCGCGGCGCAGGGCACGGCGGGCGAGGAAGATGCCGAACTGGAACAGCACCACCGACAGCACGCTGACGATGGCGAATGCCGCCACCAGCATCTTGTCTCCGGTCATGATGACGGCGAGCCACAGGAACAGCGCGGCCGCCAGCACCAGCGGCACGATGCGGGAGGAAAAGATCAGTCCGCCCCAGTCGATCGGCGGCGCCGCGAGGCCCTTGGAGCGGAACAGCGTCACCGGGCTGATGGTCTGAGCCTGCTGCAGCGGCAGGTAGGAGAAGGCGAAGGCGATGAGGAAGCCGACGCCGGCCGCCACCAGCAGCGGCTGCAGGTGCAGCATCGGCGCCAGTTCGACGCCCACCGACCTGCCGATGATCGGCAGCGCGAGGAGCGCCGTCGCGGCGCCGACGGCCAGCCCGATGCCGACACCGATCGCCGCGAGCGCCGCGATCTGCGAGAAGAAGTGCACGAAGATACGGGCCCGGCCGGCGCCCATGCTGCGCAACACGGCGATGACATTGGCGCGCTCGGCGACATAGGCCGAGATGGAAGTCCAGACGCTGACCCCGCCGATCAACAGCGAGGCGAGCCCGACGATCACCAAAAAGCGCATGAACAGGTCGTAGTAGCGCACCATCGGCCCCAGACCTTCGCGGGCCGAGCGCACCGTCCAGCTGGGGTCGGCGAGCGCCGCCTCGAGCGCCGCCTTGCCGGTGTCGGCATCGCCTTCGGCCAGCACCACCTTGTAGCGGAAGAAGGTGCCCAGGCCCGGCAGCGGCGAGGTGCGGTCGGAGAGCACCGCCAGCGCCTCGGTGGTGATCACCACCGGCAGGCCGAGGCGGAAGCCCCGGACCGCGGCGTCGGGCAAGCTGCCGAGCGCGCCGCGCGCCTCGAACTCGGTGCCGCCGATCTCGAGCGTATCGCCCACCCGGATGCCGAGCTGGTCGAGCATCAGCGGGTTGACCAGCGCGCCGAAGCGGCCGTCGCGATAGGAGAGGAAGGCAAACGGCGTCTCGCCCGGCGGCAACTCGGGGCTGCCGACCGCGCCGAGCAAGGGATAGGTGTCGCCCACCGAGATCAGGTCGACGAAAGCGCTGGCCTCGCCCGCCTCGGCGCTCACATTGGTATCGACGACATAGGAGACGCGGCCGAAGCGCGAGATCACCGCCAGTTCCTCGGCAGTGGCCTGCCGGTCGGCGCGCGACAGTTCGACATCGCCCCCCATCAGCACCGCGGCGTTCTCCTCCACCGCCTGGCGGATGCTGGCACCGACCGAGCTGACGCCGGCGATGAGCGCGGTGCCGACCGCGAGGCAGATGATGAGCAGGCCGAAGCGGCGCAGATCGCCGCGCATATCGAGCAGGCCGATGCGGATTGCCGCGAGCGCTGCGCGCATCAGGCGGCAACCGAACGGGTTTCGACCAGCTCGCCGGATGTCATGGTGAACACCCGGTCGGCGCGCGCCGCCAGCGATGGGTCATGGGTGATCAGCACCACGGCGGTGCCCTGCTTGCGGGCCAGATCGAACATCAGCTCGACCACCACGGCGCCGGTTTCCTGGTCGAGATTGCCGGTCGGCTCGTCCGCCAGCAGCAGGCGCGGCTTGGCGATCATGGCGCGCGCCAGGCCGACGCGCTGCTGCTCGCCGCCCGACAGAGCCGCCGGTCGATGATGCAACCGGCCGCCAAGGCCGACCGCCTCGAGCGCCGCGGCGGCGGCCTCGCGCGTCTGCGCCAGCGACAGGTCGGGCGAGGCGATCTCGAGCGCCAGGCCGACATTGTCGAGCGCGGTGAGCGAGGGGATCAGGTGAAAGCTCTGGAACACGATGCCGAGGTTATGGCGGCGAAACACCGCCAGGTCGTCCTCGCTCAGCCCGGCGAGGTCCTGCCCGGCAACGACGACGCGGCCGGAGGTGGCGCGCTCCAACCCCGCCAGCAGCATCAGCAACGAGGTCTTGCCGCTGCCCGAGGGGCCGACGATCGCCGCCACCTCCGATGCTTCGACCCGCAGCGACACGTTCTTGAGGATGTGCAGTGGGTGGCCTGCAACCTCCAGCGTGTAGGTGACGCCTGCAGCATCGACCACCGGCTGTGTTGCCGAATTGCGCATGCTGTTAGCTTGGTCTTGACTGAGGGCCATTTGAGACTTGCGGTGAACCACGAACCAAAAGAATGTGCGCGCCGAGCTTGCTTTTTTTGCTCTGCGGCATGATCTCTGGCATCGCCGGGCGGGCAAGTCAAAATGGAACCGGGCGGTATACCCGCTCGATTACCGATTTCAGCGTTGATGAACGCGTGGCGCCGGTGGAGGGCGTGTGAAGAGATGAGACAGCACTTGCAGGCCGCGGTGGCCGTAGCCGCCATGACGCTGTCGGGAATGGCGACGCCGGCGCTGGCCGACCCCGTCGAAGTCCTGAACTCCTATGTCGGCAACTGGAAGGGCGCCGGCACGCTGGTGGGTGGCCAGAAGCCCGAGCCGTTCCGCTGCCGGCTGGGGATCTCCAAGGGGAACCTCAACAAGATCAACTATGCCGGGCGTTGCAGCCTGATCGACATGAACCTGTCGGTCAGCGGCACCATCGCCTATGACGACAAGTCGCAGCGCTATCAGGCGGCGATGAGTTCGAATGCCGGCTTTACCGGCCTAGCGGTCGGCCAGATCAAGGGGGAGACGATCAGCTTCGACCTGCGCGAGAAGCAGCGGGATCGTGGCGGCAACGATGTGCGCATCGGCTCGCGCATCTTCCTCAAGGACAACGCCATCACCGTCGATTTCGAAGTCGAATTCAACAATTCGGGCCAGGTGCTGACCGCCTCGGTGCCGTTCGCGCGCTAGCCCGCCGGCTGCTACCCACAAGCTGCTGAAATCGCGACGCTTTTGATCTGGATCAAAGCGTCGCTTTTCGCCTCGTGGTGCTCTCGCTGTCGTCAAAGCAGCGAGCACCAACATGCCTCCAGAAGCCGTCATCGTCGTTACTGCCGTGGTCATCGCCTTCTCGGTGCTGATGAGCACTCTGGCCTGGGTGCTGTGGTACACGCGCGACACGCCGCGTCCCGTGCCCCGGGACTGAATGCCGCGTGCGACAAACCTCACCATGCGCGGCGCCGCGGGAGGGTGTAAGGCTCACCCGCTATGGGCGAGCGTCTGGACATCCACAACTCCGAGACCCCCGTGCTGTGCCGTAGCTGCGAGGCGCGTCACCGAGGCATGTGCGGCGTTCTCAAGCCTGATGAACTGATCGAGCTGGCGCGCCACACGCACAAGGTGCGGCACGAGAATGGCGACGAGCTGATCGGCGACAGTACCGAAATCCGCTCCTACGCCAACGTGATGCGCGGCGTGGTCAAGCTCAGCAAGGTGCTCGAAGATGGCCGCCAGCAGCTGGTCGGGCTGCAGTTCGCGCCGGATTTCCTCGGCCGGCTGTTCGGGCGCGAGAGCGTATTGACCGCCGAGGCCGCCTCCACGGTGGACCTGTGCGTGATCCCGGTGCCCGCGCTCGAGCGGATGATCGCCACCACGCCGGCGCTGGAACACCGCCTCATGCAGCAGACACTGCGCGAACTCGACGAAGCGCGCGAGTGGATGGTGACGCTGGGGCGGAAGACCGCGCAGGAAAAGGTCGCAAGCTTTCTCTATCTCATCGCCATGCACGCCGACCCCGCCACGGACGTCGACGGCCATATCAGCTTCGAGCTGCCGCTTACGCGCTCCGACATCGCCGACTTTCTCGGGCTGACCATCGAGACGGTGTCGCGGCAGCTGACCAAGCTACGGCAGCTCGAGGTGATCGGCATCAGCAATAATCGCACGGTCGAAGTGCCCGAGCTCGAGGCGCTGCGGGCGCTCTGTGGGTAGGGGACTGCTGGCGGCAGTCACTCGCACCCGGGCCGCGGCGCCCCCTCCGAGCCAAGCTAGGTCGCTGACGCTCCCAAGCTTCGCTTGCCTCTCCCGTCGAGGGGAGGTTGGGCATCGCGCTTGTGGCGCCTCAGCTACCAGACGGTTGGGCCCGGCGCTCCCTCAGTTGCCCTGCCCTCAGTTCGAGCACCCGGTCGAAGCTTGGTGGCACCGCGGCATGGGTGATGACGATGGCGGTGCGGCCGTGGGTCAAGGCCGGCAGCTCGGCGAGAAAATTCGCCTCGGTCTCGAAATCGAGGCCGCTGGTCGGCTCGTCGAAGACGATCACATCCGCCTGGGACAGCAGGGTGCGCGCGAGGCAGATCCGCCGCGCCTGGCCCGCCGAGAGGGTACGGCCGGCCTCGCCGACCACGGCATCGAGCTGGCCAGGCAGGCCTCTGACGAAGTCGGCCAGGCGCACCGCCTCGAGCACCCGCCACAGGTCGGCATCGTCGGCGTCGTCGCGACCGATTCGCAGGTTGGCGCGCACGGTATCGAGGAACACCGGCGCATCCTGGGTCATCAGGGCGACGCGGCGGCGCAGCTCGGGGCCGGCCACATGGCGCAGATCGGAGCCGTTGAGCCGCACCACGCCGGCATCGGGATCGACGAGCCGCAGCAGCAGTTGCGCGATGGTCGATTTGCCGGCGCCGCTCGGCCCGGTGATGGCCACGCATTCGCCGGTGCGGATGGCGAGGTTCAGCTCGTCGATGACCGGGTGCGCCGGATCGTAACCGAAGCATACCGCCTCGAGGCGGATGTCGCCGCCCGATGCGATGGGCAGCGGCGCAGCCGGCTCGGCGACGGCGGCGGGGCTCGTCGCGATGGCCTGCAGGCGGTCGGCTGCTGCGGCGGCGCCGGCAAGGCGGGTGGCGCTTCGCACCAGCATGGCCGAGGCCTCGAAGCTGGCGATGATGGCCAGCAGCAGCCCGGCCAGCAGCGGCCCGTCGATCTGGAGCGCCTGCAGCGCCGCGAAACCGACCAGCAGCGTGCCGACCAGCGCACCACCCGCCAGGATCTGTACTGTGCCCCCCGCCAGTGCAGCATTGCGGCCGAGGCGACGACGCGCCGCCGACAGGCGTCGGGCGGCGCTGCCCGAGCTGGCAACGGCGGCATCGCGGCCGTCGAACAGCACCAGATCCTGATGCCCATCGATGGCATCGAGCACGGCCTGGCGTAGTGCCGCACCAGCCGCGATTGCCTCGGCGCCGGCGCGGCGCGAGGCCAGCACCAGGCCAATCGGCACCAACAGCACCGCCGCAAAGAACAGCACCGCGTAGAGCATCGCCGCACCGGGCAATAGCAGCGCCAGCACGACAGTCATCGCGGCCCCGGCGACGACCGCCGTGCTGATCGGCCCGAGCGCCACGAGGAACAGCGTGTCGAGCGCCTCGACATCGGCCAGCAGTCGGCTCACCAGGTCGCCGCGGCCGAAGCGGCGCGCCAGCGGCAGCAGCGGAAACAGCCGGGCGAACAGCCAGGCCCTTAAATCGGAAAGCAGCCGCAGCGTCATGTCGTGGCCGCTCAGCTTTTCGCCATAGCGCGCGAGGATGCGGATGAAGGAGAGGCCGCGCACACCCGCCGAGGGCGCAAAGATGTTGAAGGCCGAGCCGAGCGTGCTGAGCGCCGCGGCGGTGAGGAACCAGCCGGAGAGGCCGAGCAGCCCGATGCCGGCGCCCAGCGTCAGCAGCGACAGCAGCAGGGTCAGCAGCATGGCGCCCTTCAGCCGGGCAAACAGCGGGGCAAAGGCGAGAATGGCTTTCATGCAGCCCCCACGTTCCGGACCAGCTTGGGCCTGGGCGCAGGCAGCAGCTTGCCGCCGGCGATGCGGAACAGCTTGTCCATGCGGGCGGCGACGGCGTGGGAATGGGTGGCGACAAGCAGCGTGCGCCCCCGGGCGAACTCGGCCAGCCCATCGAGCACCAGCGCCTCGGTGGCGCCGTCGAGATGCGCCGTCGGCTCGTCGAGCAACAGCAGGCCAGGATCGCGCAGATAGAGGCGCGCCAGCGCGATGCGCTGGATTTCACCACCCGAGAGGCCCAGCCCGTCTTCCCCCAACGGCGTCGCGAGGCCCTGCGGCAGCGCATCGGCGAAGTCGGTGACGCAGGCCCTTTGCGCTGCGAGCCGCACGGCGGCGTGGTCGGCGTCGCGGCGACCCAGCCGGATGTTGTCGGCGATGGTGCCGGCGAAGAGCCGTTGCCGCTGTCCCAGCATGGCGAGGCGCGCCCGTAATGCGGGTTCGTCGAACGCACCCGGCATCCGGCCATCGAGACGGATTTCGCCGGTGAACTCCCGCAGCCCGGCAATGGCTTCGAGCAGCGTCGACTTGCCGATGCCGCTGGCGCCAAGGATGGCGAGATGGGTGCCAGGCTCGAGCGTCAGGTTGACCTCGGTGAGCAGCGGACGCCCGGCAGGATCGGCGAGCCCGAGGTTCTTGAGCTCGAGCGTCACTCCACCTTCAGCACCCGGCAACGCCGTCGCAGGCGGTGACGGAATCGGTTCAGCCGGCAAAGTATCGAACTCCTGTTCGATCGCAGCCACCGCCGCCCGGGCCGAAGCGCGGTCGTGATAATGCGCCGCGAGCAGCCGCAGCGGCTGATACACCTCGGGCGCCATCAGCAGGCAGAACATGCCGGCGGCGAGAGTCAGTTCGGTGCTGCGGACGGTGACGAGATCGAGGAAGGTGAGCCCGACATAGAGCGCTACGCCCGCCACGCCGAGCGCAGCGAAGAACTCGAGCACGGCCGAGCTGAGGAAGGCGATGCGCATCACCCGCATGGTGCGCACGCGCAGTTCCTCGGAGGCCTCACGCACCCGGGCGATCTCGGCCTCCTCCTGGCCGAACAGTTTCAGCGTCACGAGGCCGCGCAGCCGGTCGGCAAAACGGCCGCTCAGGCGGTTCAGCGCGGTGGCCTGCGAGCGGCTCGCCGCCTCGGCGCCCCAGCCGACCAGCGCCATGAATACCGGGATCAGCGGCGCCGAGATCAGGAACAGCAGCCCCACGATCCAGTCGACCGAGAAGGCGACGGCAGCGAAGGCGACCGGGAGAATGGCCGCCTGGACCATGGCCGGCAGGTAACGGGTGAAGTAGCCATCGAGTGCCTCGACCTGTTCGAGCACGGCGCTCGACAGCTCGCCCGAGCTCTTGGTCGCCGTCCACACCGGTGGACGCCGCAGCAGCGCGCCGACCAGCGCCGTGCGCAGACGCTGCTTGATCGCCTCGCCCAAGCCGACGGCCGCCACCTCGCCCAGCACGCCGAGCCCGATGCGAATCAGCAGAATGGCCATGAGCACCAGCACATCGGGCAGCAGCGCCGCCGGCGCGGCCCCCTCGACGATGGCGCGATCGAGCAACGAGGCCAGCACCAGCGCCTGCGCCACCAGCAGCGCGCCGGCGAGCAAAGGCAGGCCGAGCACCGCGGCAAGCAACGGCCGATCGGCCAGGCCAAGCCGATTCAGCCAGCGTCCTTGCGCCGCGGTTTTTGCCTTGTCGTTCATGGGCCTGCCAGGTGGAGAAGGTCTGCCAACTTGGCTTATAGTCATGCGGCATTGCCTTGATCTGGATCAAGGCGACGCGACGTGAAATGCAGCTAGTGCGGCAAGCATGCCGGCCAGCCATTGCGGGGGTCGGACAACACGAGGCATCCCCATGGTCGATCCCATCGTCGTCGATCTGTCGCGCATCCAGTTCGCCGCGACAGCGATGTACCACTTCCTGTTCGTGCCCCTGACACTGGGCCTCTCCTTTGTGATGGCGATCATGGAGAGCGTCTATGTCATGACCGGCAGGGTCGTCTGGCGCAAGGCGACACTGTTCTGGGGGGTGTTGTTCGGCATCAACTTCGCCATGGGCGTCGCCACCGGCGTGGTGATGGAATTCCAGTTCGGCATGAACTGGAGCTATTATAGCCACTATGTCGGCGACGTGTTCGGCGCCCCGCTCGCCATGGAAGGGCTGATGGCCTTCTTCCTCGAGGCGACGCTGGTCGGGCTGTTCTTCTTCGGCTGGGACCGGCTGAAGCCCGTGGCGCACCTCGCCGTCACCTGGCTGGTGGCGCTTGGGGCCAACTTCTCGGCGCTGTGGATCCTGATCGCCAATGGCTGGATGCAGAACCCGGTGGGTGCCGCCTTCAACCCCGACACCATGCGCATGGAAGTCACCGACTTCATGGCGGTGCTGTTCAACCCGGTGGCGCAGGCCAAATTCGTCCACACCGTGTCGGCCGGCTATGTGTGCGGGGCCGTCTTCGTGCTGGCAGTGAGCGCGATGTTCCTGCTCAGCGGCAAGCATGTCGAACTGGCGAAACGCTCGATGGTCGTGGCGGCCAGCTTCGGGCTTGCCTCGGCGCTCAGCGTCGTCGTCCTCGGTGACGAGTCGGGCTATGTGGCGACCGAGCACCAGAAGATGAAGATCGCCGCGATGGAGGCGATGTACCACACCGAGCCGGCACCGGCCGCGCTCACCCTGTTCGCCATTCCGGGCAGCGACGGGCGACCTGCCTTCGAAGTGAAGTTCCCCTGGGTGCTGGGCCTCATCACCACGCGCTCGCTCGATCGCGACCTGCCGGGGATTACCGAACTCACCGAGCATGCGGCGTTGCGCATCGCCAGCGGCATCGAGGCCTACAAGGCGCTCAACGCCCTGCAGGCGGACCGCAACGATGCCACCGCCCGGGCGGCGTTCGATGCGGCCAAGGCCGATCTCGGCTACGCGCTGCTCCTGAAGAAATACCGGCCGGACGTCGAGAACGCCACCGGCGAGGAAATCGCCCAGGCGGCGCTCGATACCGTCCCGGACGTGTGGCCGCTGTTCTGGAGTTTCCGCGTCATGGTGGGCGCCGGCTTCTTCTTCATCGCCTTCTTCGCGCTGTGGTTCTGGAAGGCGTCCACCCACCGGATCGAAAATCCACGCTGGCTGCTCTGGGTCGCGGTCGCCGTGCTGCCGCTCCCCTGGATCGCCATCGAGGCGGGTTGGTTCATTGCCGAGTACGGACGACAGCCCTGGGTGGTCGAGGGGGTGCTGCCCACCTTCTATGCCGCCTCGGGGCTCAACTTCTGGGACCTCGTCATTTCGCTGAGCTTCTTCATGCTGCTCTACACCTCGTTGCTGGTCGTCATGGTCTGGCTGATGGTTCGCACCATCAAGCACGGCCCGTCCGACAAGCTGAATTTCGACCAGTCGGTCGAGCCGGTCGACGCGGCCGCCGTCGCCCCCGCCAAGTAAGGAGCAGCCCGATGAGCACCATTCCTCTCGACTATGAAACGCTGCGCATCCTGTGGTGGGCGCTGCTCGGCATCCTGCTGATCGGCTTTGCTATCATGGGCGGGCGCGATCTGGGGGTCGGCACGCTGCTGCCCTTCGTCGCGAGGACCGACGACGAACGGCGCGTGCTGCTCAACCTCGTCGGCCCGACCTGGGAGGGCAACCAGGTGTGGCTGATCCTAGGCGGCGGCGCCATCTTTGCCGCCTGGCCGCAGCTCTATGCGGTCAGCTTCTCCGGCTTTTACATCGCCATGATCGCGATCCTGCTGGCGCTGATCATCCGGCCGGTGGGCTTCAAATTCCGCGGCAAGGTGAACGATCCGCGCTGGCGCGCCACCTGGGACGCCGCCCTGTTCGTCGGCGGCTTCCTGCCGTCGCTGATCTTCGGCGTCGCCGTAGGCAATGTGTTCCTCGGCGCGCCCTTCCAGCTCGATGTGACGCAACGCGTCGCCTATAGCGGCAACTTCTTCGGCCTTCTGACCCCCTTCGCCCTGCTCGCCGGGCTGGTCAGCCTCATGATGATCGCGACGCAGGGCGCCGCGGTGATTGCCGGCCGCACCGATGGCGAGATGGCGGAGCGGGCCCGGCGCTATGGCCGCTGGTCGGCGCTTGCCACCATCGTGCTGTTCGTCGTTGGCGGGCTGTTCGCGCTCTACGTGCTCGAAGGCTACCGGCTGGTCGGCCCGGCGCAGACCATCGCGCCCTCGAACCCGCTGGGCAAGGAGGTCGTGCGGGAAGTCGGCGCCTGGGGCGGCAATTACGGTGCCATGCCGTGGACCATGGCGCTGCCGATCCTGGCGGTGTTCGGCAGTCTGGTGGCATGGTGGGCGCTGGGCGCCCGTGCCCGGCTGGTGGCGTTGCTCGGCTCGAGCCTTGCCATCTTCGGCATCATCGCCACCGCCGGCCTGTCGCTGTTCCCGTTCCTATTGCCTTCATCGACCGACCCGCAGTCGAGCCTCACTGTCTGGGACGCGTCGTCGAGCCAGTTGACGCTGTTCTTCATGCTATGCGCCACGATCGTCTTCCTGCCGATCATCCTCGCCTACACCAGCTGGGTGTTCCGGGTGATGCGTGGGCCGGTGACGACCGAGAGCCTCGGCAAGAACCCCAACGCCTACTAGGAGACTAACAGATGTGGTATTTCTCGTGGATCCTCGGCGTCGGCCTCGCCTGCAGCTTCGGCATCCTCAACGCCATGTGGTTCGAATTCCGCGAGGACGCACGGCAGGCCAGTGCCAAACCGGATGATAGCCGGCCGGCGACTTAGGTTCGTTTCACGGCCAGGCGGCGGCCCCCTCCCTTCTCCCCTCAGGGAACCGGACGAGGGCATAGCCCTCGCCGGGAGGTGGCGCGAAGCGCCGGTTGAGGGGTAAGCGGCGCGGCGAGCGCTCGCTGGAAAGCTGAACCCCTCACCCTAGTTCCGCCACGGACCTGCGGCCCTGGCTTCACTACCCTCTCCCCTTGTATGTTCCGTTTGTGGGTCGATAGTGATCAGATCTGACCCTGCAGGTTCTGGTGTTTTTCCGGGGCCTGTGGTCGGGGGGCGTGTGTCTCCCCTGAGCGTTCGAGCTCGTCCTTGAGCGTACGCCTCCGGCCCTTCGTGACGATCTCGAACGGTTGGTTGGGCTTCGGGCCCGCATACAAGGCAGAGCATCATGATCGCTTCCCCCGACTATGTCAGCGTCGACGTATCCAAGCAGCACCTGGACCTGGCCATGGTCGAGACCGCGGTGCTTCGTATTCCCAATACCCAGGCAGGGGTGCGCCGCCTGATCGTGCGGCTCGGGACGCTGAGGCGGCCGCACGTGGTGTGTGAAGCCACTGGCAGCTATACCCGACTGATGGCTCGCGAACTGGCCGAACACGGCATTGCCCTGAGCAAGGTCAACCCACGCCGGGTGAGGGATCTGGCCCGTGCCGACGGGCAGATGGCCAAGACCGATGCGATTGACGCGCAGGCCATCCTGCGCTTCGCTCGCCTCATGCAGCCACAGCCCGATCCGCACGATCCCTATGCCCTGGAGCTGACCGACCTGGTACGTCGGCGTCGGCAGATGGTGGACATGCTGGCCATGGAGAAGCAGCGCAGCGAGCACCCCGAGGGCCAGACGATCAAGGCCAGCATCAAGGCCCATATCGACTTCCTGAGTACTCAGATCGCCGCCATCGACAAGCAGATCACCGAGCACATCGCGCAGCATGCCGGCCTGCACCGCCGGGCCGAACTGCTGGCCTCCATTCCCGGCATCGGCCGGGTCACGGCAGCCGTACTCATCGCCGAGATGCCCGAGTTGGGCAGCATCGGTAACAAGCAGGCAGCAGCTCTGGCGGGGGTGGCGCCCTTCGTGCACGACAGCGGCCAGATGCGAGGCCAAGCTCATATCGCGGGCGGTCGATTGTCGGTGCGCTGCGCCCTCTACATGGCCACAATCTCAGCCATCCGCGCCAACCCACCCATCAAAACCTTCTATCAAAGGCTCCGCAGCCAAGGCAAACCGGCAAAGCTGGCCATCGTCGCCGCCATGCGAAAGCTGCTCACGACCGCAAACGCCATCCTCGCAAACGACGCACCTTGGATCCCAAGCCCAGCTTGACTTCAAACACGGTTGCTCAGGGGAGAGGGACGCAAGTGTCCCGCTCTCGGCGAACGCCTCAAGGCGTGGGCGCATCCGGGCGCAGCAAGCCCTCGTGCTTGAGCTCCGCCCACAGGTCGGCGGGGATTTCGACCCGCATGCTCTCGACATTGCGGCGCGGATGATCGGGATGGAAGGCGCCGGGGATCACCGAGGCGACCAGCGGGTGGTGCAAAGTGAACTGCAGCGCCGCGGCGGCGAGCGGCACGCCGTGTCGTTCGCACACCGCCTGGATACGGCCGATCCGCTCGAGCTGCTCGGCATTGGCGACCTGGTAGTTGTAGCGGGCGCCCGGCGTCGGGCCGGTGGCGAGGATGCCCGAAGCGAAGACGCCGCCGATGATCACCCCGACGCCGCGCGCCGCGCAGAGCGGGAATTCCGCATCGAGCACCGGCTGCTCGGCGAGGGTATAGGGTAGCGCCACGAGAAAGAAATCGAGCTCGAAGCGCTCGAGAAAGCGCGGGATGGTGCCCATGCGGTTGACCCCGGCGCCGATGGCCTTGATCAGCCCACCCGCCTTCAACTCCTCGAGCGCCCGCATGCCGCCGCCGGCGTCGAGTTCATCGAGATGCCGGCGCACCAGTTCCTCGCTGCCGAGATTGGCGAGGTCGAGATCGTGGATCACCAGCACATCGACGCGGTTGCGCCTCAGGCGCTGCAGGCTGTCCTCATAGGACCGCATCACCCCGCCATAGCTGTAATCGTGCCGGTGCTGGAACTTCAGGCCGTTCGGCCAGTTGCGCTCGCTCGCCGCGAAGGCGACGGGATCGTCGGGCGCGTACAGCACGCGGCCGACCTTGGTCGAGACGATCGCCTCGCCCGGCGGACGAAGGTAAAGGCCGCGCCCGATGCGGTGCTCGCTCAAACCGCGTCCATACCAGGGCGAGGTGTCGTAGAAGCGGATGCCGGCATCCCACGCTGCATCGATAGTGGCGTCGGCCTGGGCCTCGGGGACAATGTTGAAGATGTTACCGAGCGAGGCGCCGCCTAGCCCCAGCCGCGGCAGCTCGAGGCGGGTTCGACCGAGCGGCCTGAGCTCGAACGGATCCATCTCAGGCGCCGAAGGCGACCGGCGCCGGAACGATCGCCGCCAGGAGCTCGTCGATCTCGCGCTGGGTGATCGGATCGATCGCGGTCGTCGGACTACGGACGAACGCAGTGCGGATGATACCGCGTCGCACCAGCAACTGCTTGTGGATGGCGTAGAAGATGTCGCCGCCCTGATTGCCCAGCCGGTTCACCGCCATGATCGTGGCGTCGAACCGCTGCCGCGCCGCGGCCTCGTCGCCGCGCTGGAAGGCGTCCCAGACCGCGACGAAATCCTCGGGCTGGCTGCAGAACGGCATGGTGCCGTGCGCGCCGCGACGCAGTTCCTCGATGAAGTAGCTGCCGCCGGCGCCGCCGAAGATGACCAGCCGGTCACCGACCGCATCGGCCATGGCCTGCACCTTGCCGGTCACCGGCTGGGTCTCGACCTTGATGTATCTGACGTTCTTGCAGGCATCGGCAATGCGCAGCGCCAGCCCGGGGGAAACCGGCCCCTGCGGCACATCCTGCAGGATGATCGGGATGCCGACCGCCGCGTCGATGGCACGGTAATAGTCGAAAATCTCTTCCGAGCTCACCGGCATGAAGGACGGCGGGATCACCATCAGCGCGTCGGCGCCCGCCGCTTCGGCCGCCCGCGAGTAGAACACCGCAAGGTCGGTGCCGGCCGCGCCGGAATTGATGATCACCGGCACGCGGCCGTTCACCGCCTTGACGGTTGCCGCAGTGATCTGGGCCCGCTCGGCCTCGTTGAACTTGAACACCTCGCTGCCCAGCGCCACGCCGAGGCCGTGGACGCCCGCTGCGATGTTGAATTCGATCAGGCGGGCGAGGCTCTCCTCATCGATGCTGCCGTCGCGGTGAAACGGCGTGACGAGGATGGGCACGACGCCCCTGATAGCGGCCGAATTCATGGACAATAGCTCTCTTTAGCGATTTTCGAAGTTGAACATTTCCTCGACCGGGCGCTGCACCGGCGAGAAGTCGGAATTGGTTTCCATGTAGGGCGCCATCATCTCCCACCAGCGCCAGGTCAGCTCGCTGACCGGGGTCGCAGGATCGGGCGCCGTATCGCGCTCCATGTAGGCGAAGAGGTCGAGGCCGTTGCGGTAGATCGAGAAGGTGCGCACGCCGTCGCGCTTCATGGCCTCGAGCATCTCGGGCCAGATCTCGTCGTGCTTTTGCTTGTAGATCGCCTCGTTGCCGGGCTTCAGCTTCATCATCCAGGCGATACGGACCATTATCTCTGTTCCTCGAATCTCGCAGTCGGGATGCCTTCTCCCCCTTGTGGGAGAAGCTGGCGCGCAGCGCCGGATGAGGGGTCCGCAACCAGAGGTTGCGCGATCGGAGCGAAGCGACGAGCGACAGGGCGGGCGGAGAGAACCTCTCATCCGCCCTTCGGGCACCTTCTCCCACAAGGGGAGAAGGCGATCCGCCGCAAGCTCCTGATCCGAAACTTTTACCTTCATCATCCCGCCAACCGCGCAGCCGCCGCCGGCGGCCATTCACCGGCGTAGCCAAGCCGTCGGCTCACGTGCTCGCAGGCATCCCACAGCATGGCGACGACCGGCATGACGGTTTCGGTGCCCGGCTTTTTCACCGACGGGCCGGTGACGCTCATGGCGCCGACCGAGTGACCGGAGCGATCGAGCAGCGGCACGGCGACGCAATAGACGCCCATCACCACCTCCTGAGCGTCGATCGAATAGAAGCGCTCCCGGATGCGGCCGATTTCCTCGCGCAACTTGCCGGCATCGGTGATGGTGTGGCTCGTAAGGGCAGGCAGCGGATGGGTATAGACCTCCTCCTGCCGCGCCGCCGGCATGTAAGAGAGCATGGCCTTGCCGGCGCCACCGCAGTTGAGCGGGCCGCGCGAGCCGATACGCAGGTCGAGCTGCATGCCCTCGTTGCCGCGCACCTTGTCGATGCAGACGCCGTTGAGGCCGCTCAGCGCGTTGACGTTCACCGTCTCGTTGGTTGCCTCGGCGATCCGTTCGGCGAAAGGCCGGCAGAGCCGTGGCAGATCGATGCGCTCGAGCTGCAGCCCGGTGATCTCGAGCAGGCGGAAGCTCAGCTCCCACTCGCCCGACGGGGTGCGATCGACAACCCCCTCCTCGGCGAGGTCGAGCAGCATCCGGTGCACCGAGCCGAGCGGCAGCTGCAACTGCTGCGCCACCGCACGGACGCCCAGCGGACCCTTGCGGGCCAAGAGATCCATGGCCTGGACGGACCGGGTGATGCTCGACATCTAGGCTTCTACTCCGAGAACGGATTGGCCGGTGCGGGCTGACCGCCACCCCTGTCCCCTCCCCCTAAACAGGGGGCGGGAGACGAAAACACCGGCGGCCGTGCGAGGGTCTCCCTCCCCCTTGCGGGGAGGGGACAGGGGTGGGGGTCGGCTCGTACCGGATGTCGGGCTTTCGATCACCAGTGGGTCTTCTTGGTCGTCGCGTTGGGTTCGATCAGGTTGTCGTCGATATAGTCCCACTCGATGTCGTAGCCCATGCCGGGGCCCTTGGGCATGTGCACAAAGCCCTCGGAATCGATCTTGTCGACGGTGTTCCTGAGGTAGGGGTGCGGGGCGTCGTAGTCGACGCCGGGCGCGAGCAGGCCCTTCTCGTAGTACTCCGAGGTATCCTCCGAGGTGGCGCCGATCACCTGCAGGTTGCCCCAACCGGCCATGTGCATCTCGCAGCGCAGGCCATAGGCCTCGGCCACGATGGCGGTTTTGCGCGCCCCGGTGATGCCGCCGCGCACCACGTCGATGCGGCTCATGTCGCCGGCGCCGCGCAGGATCCATTCGGCCCGCGAGAACACGCCGCCGGCAATGATCTCGGGGGAGAGGATCGGGATCGACAGCTCACGGGAAAGCCGCACGTAGCTCTCGGTGCGGTATTCCGGCATCGGGTGTTCGTACCAGTAGAAATTGAGCTTTTCGAGCTCGCGGCCGACCTGGATCGCCTCCTCCATGGTCATGTAGGTGCCCCAGGGATCGAACATCAGCACGTAGTCAGGGCCGACCGCCTCGCGCACCAGGTGGCAGGTCTCGATATCGGCCTTGATGTTGGAGGGGCGGCCGGGGGTCGGCTGGCCGGTCTCGGGGTTCCAGAAATAGTGCGGGTGAATCTTGTAGGCGATGTAGCCTTCATTCTTGCAGGCGAGCGCATGCTCGGCATAGACGTGCGGCTTGCCGATATTGGGATAGGTCGAGGCGTAGGCCTTCACCTTCTCACGCCCGGCCCCGCCCATCAGTTTGTAGACCGGCAGGTTGGCGTAGCGACCGGCGAGGTCCCACAGCGCGTTGTCGATGACCGACGCGACGTTTTCCTGGACGTTGGCGACCCACATCCATTTCCAGATCATCTCGCGGTCCATGGGGTCCTGGCCGACCAGCAGGTCCTTGATGCGCCACAGGATCTGCTGCTGGTCGACGACGTTGAGGCCCTCGTTGTCGCCATGCGAGCCGCCGCCGAAATAGTGCCCGACCACGCCTTCGTCAGTGTGGATGGTGAGCACCGTCTGCATCATCTGCGTGTTGGGCAAAGGCAGCGCGTGGCCGACATCCCAGCGGTCGGCATAGGTGCGGAACGTCTTGATGGTGATGTCGGAGATCTTCACGGCGAACTATCCTTGGATCAGGTGATAACTGGTTATTATTCGTAGGCGTCGCCGCCGCGCAGGCGGTCGAGCAGGACTGCGGCCAGCAGCAGCAGACCGACAATGATGTTTACGTAGTAGGGGCTGATGGCCTTGAGATCGAGAATGTTGCTGACGCCGGCCACCGCGAGGAGACCGAGCGCACCGCCGACCGGGTTGCCGACGCCGCCCCGCAGGATCGAGTAGCCGCCGATCATCAGCGCGGCATAGACCTGGAACTCGAGGCCGACGCCGGTGGCGCGCGCGGCGCTGCCGAGCTGCGCAGCGTAGATGATGCCGCCGAGCCCGGCGCCGAAGGACGAGAGCAGCAGTGCGGCGACGCGGACTTTGCGCACGGAGATACCGGCGCGCGCCGCCGCCTTGTCGTCGCCGCCCACCGCCTGCACGTGCCGGCCGATACGGGTCCTGGTGACGATCACCGCAGCCATGGCGGTCAAGCCGATGGCGAGAAGGAAGAACAGCGGCAAGCCGAACACCGTGGTGCTGACCAGGTTGAACATGTCGATGTTGAAGGCGAAGATGGCGCCCTGCGAACCGAGCAGCACCCAGGCGATGCCGCGCAGCGCCACCAGCATGCCGAGCGTCGCGGCGATCGGTTCGGCGCCGAAGCCCACAATGGCGATGGCGTTGATGCCGCCGAAGCAGAGGCAGGCGACGAGCGTCACCGCCGCGGCGCTGGCCGGATCCCAACCGAGCGAGATCAGCAAGGCGAATGCCGCCGAGGAGAATCCGACCATCGAGCCGATGGAGAGGTCGACGACGCCCGAGAGCAGCGCCATGCCGGAGAAGGCGCCGACGATCAGCGGCACGATCAGGAAGGTGCCCATGATCGAGATGTTGCCGAACGAGAGGAATTTCGGCCCGACCCAGAACCAGCCCACCGCGACTACGGCAATAAAGGTGAATGTGATCGAGGCAACCGAGCCGGTCAGCAACTCGCGCCAGGGGTGATGCGGGGCGGGCGGCAGGGTGGACGCAGTGGTATCGGTCATGGCGTTCCTTTTCTCGCGCGGAAGCCGTCGATGGCGACTGCGATGACGAGGATCAGACCCTGGAAGATCGACTGGGTGTCGGAGCTGAGCCCGAAGAACACCAGCGAAGTCGGAATGGTCGAGAGGAAGCCGACGCTCAAGAGCAGCATCCAGAAATTGCCGCGCCCGCCGGCCAGCGAAATGCCGGCGAGGATCACCGCGGCAATGATGTTGAGCTGCATGGCGTTGCCGGAGCCGGGGTTGAAGGGCCCGGCGGTCGCCGCAAACAGCACCGCAGCGAAGCCGACGAAGCCGCCGGCAGCGATGAAGACGGCGAAGCGGGTCGCCTTCAGTGAAATGCCGCGGGCCTTGGCGGCCGCGCGATTGCCGCCGACGGCAGTAGCGCGGCGACCATAACGGGTACGCGGCAGCAGGAACCCGACCACCAGCACCAAAGCCAGCATCGGCCAGAAGATCGCCGGCAGCCCAAGGAAACTGGCGCGGCCGAAGTGGTAGATCGGCGAATTGAGCGGCACCTCGGCGAGCTGGAACACCAGGAACAAGGCTGCTAACCCGATGAAGTTGGTGGCCAGCGTCACGATCACCGGGTTCAGTTTGGCAAACACGATGATCGCAGCGTTGAACGCACCCCAGAGCATGCCGGTGAGGATGGCGCCGACGATCACCACCGGAAGCGGCAAGCCGGCTTCCGAGAGTCGCACGGCCACGAGGCTGGCGGTGATCATGCCGGCCGGCTGGCTGAGGTCGATGAAGCCGCCCGAGATGGCGACGAGGCCCTGCCCGATCGCCAGCACGCCGACGATCGACATGGTGAAGGCAATTGCCAGCACCGTCTGCTGCGACAGGAAATCGGGGCGGTAAAGCGCGGTTGCGACGACCAGCAGCACCCACACGGCCACCAGCATGAGGCCGGTGCCCCAGTCGCCGAAGCGAGCCCGAAGCGGGATGGCCGGCGGCGCGGTCTCGATGGCTTGGTTGAGGGACATCGGCGGTGGTTCCGAGGGGTTATTTGCAGTTCAGAAGGCCCCCTCACCCGCCGCTTTGCGGCGACCTCTCCCCCAGAGGGAGAGGTGGTGACGGGGCGAGATCGTGCCTCACCTTCACCTCTCCCTCGGGGGAGAGGTCGGCGCGTAGCGCCGGGTGAGGGGGCCTTCTCGTTCAGCTCAACTCACTTGTTCGGGCAGAACAGCTCGTACTCGGTCGTTCCCGCCGGGGCGGCGAGCAGTTGGGCGACGCGTTCGGGCATGTCGGGCACGGACTTGGCCTGTTCGGCCGAGACCGGGCACGGCTGCACCTTGGAGGCCGGGTCGCCGGCGTCGGCCTTGAGCGGCGGCACGTTGCCGGCGGCGATCGGGCCGATCACGTCCCTGATGGCGTACACCGCGTAGCCTTCGAGGAAGTAGAACACCGAACCGGCGAGATGCGGATTGACGTTGTCGCCGGTGATGAAAGCGCCGTCCTGGCCCCAGCCCACCACCTCGTCGGCGCGACCGAGCTGCTCGGCGGCGTTGATCAGCGCCAGCACGCCACCATCGTTGAGGCCGACGACGGCCATCTTCTTGGCGTCGGGATGGGCGGCGAGCAGATCGCGGGCGGCCGGCAGGCCGACCGCGGCGTCACCCTGGCTCTCGAAGCTCACCCACTTGGCCTCGGGGATATCTGGGCAGATGTTCTTCAAACCAGTGCGCATGCCGCCGGTGCGCCACTCATTGACGATGCCGGCCGCGGCACCTTCGGCCGAGATCACCAGATCCGGCTCGCAGTTCCACTTTTCCTTGATCAGCTTGCCCAGCTGCTCGCCACCGGCAATGCCGGCGCCGAGATTGTCGATACCGACGAAGTACATACCGGGATCGGCGATGTCGTAGGTGACGACGGGGATATTGGCCTGCTTCAGCACGGCCGAGATGGCCGGGTTGGACGAGGGCTGGCCGTTGAACTGGATGACCGCGTCGACGCCTTCCTGGACGAAGATCTGGGCGTTCTTCAGCGCCGTCGCCGGGTCGTTGTTGTTGGAAAGCTCGACATAGTCCCAGCCGTTCTTTTCGGCGAGCGCCCGGGCGACGTCGCCCTGCGCCTTCATCCATTCGCAGCAGGTGTTGCCACCCACGGCCATGCCGAGCTTGAACTTGTCCTGGGCTTCCGCGACACCGGCGATGCCGATGAGCGCGGGAACCGATAGCGCCGTGACGGCGAAGGCACGTAGCGAGTTGCGCAAGATAGGTCTCCTCCCTTTGCGAACGTAGTCTGATGGGCCGAGGCTTGTGCCTCAGGCCGCTGCCTGGGCGGCGCGCGCTTCGGGCGAGTCGCCCGGAATGGCGCCGGTGATCAAACCGACGATCTCGTTGACCTCGGTGTCCTTGACGGTGCGGGTGGCGATCGAGCGACCGAGCCGCATCACGGTGATGCGGTCGGCAACGCTCATCAGCTGCTGCATGTTGTGGCTGACGATGATCACCGAGACGTCGTGCTGGCGCAGGTCGCGGATCACCTCGAGCACCTGGCCGGTTTCGCGCACCCCGAGCGCCGCGGTCGGCTCGTCGAGGATGACGATGCGGCGGCCCCAGAGCAGCGCCCGGGCGATGGCGAGGCACTGGCGCTGGCCGCCCGACATGCCCTTCACCGAGACGTTGATCGAGGGGATCTTCACCTTGAGCATGTCGAGCACCTCACGCGCGCGATCGCGCATCCGGCGGTCGTCGACGAGGTTGAACAGCCGGGCCAGCGGGTTCTTCGAGAGCTCCTCGCGGCCGAGATAGACGTTCTGGTAGGCCGACATGGTGTCGACCAGCGCCAGGTCCTGGTAGACCGTCTCGATCCCCGCATCCATGGCGTCCTGGGCGCGCTTCAGCGCCACGGGCCTGCCATCGATGACGATGTCGCCGCCGGACGGGGTGACGATGCCCGACAGGATCTTCAAGAGCGTCGACTTGCCGGCGCCATTGTCGCCGACCAGGCCAACCACCTCGCGCGGCCGCAGCGTCAGCGACGCATCGGCGAGCGCCACCACGGCACCGAAATGACGCGAGATGTTGCGTGCCGCAAGGACAGGCGAGAGCGCCTCGTCACTCATGAGCTTCCTCCGGATCGCTCGTCGTGCGTTCCGCATCTGGAACGAGCGTTTCATATTGGGGACAGCTAAACGCCGGTGACCGTCGTTGTCAACGGGGACCGAGATTCGACTTCCGGGGGAGTGAGATGCTCGGAGCTTGCGACTCCATCGCCTTCTCCTTGTGGGAGAAGGCAGCCACCATAAGTTCGCGCTATGTCGTCAGCACGCGGTGCAGCACGCCCTGCAGGTGCCGATCGAGTCCGTCGCAGGCGGCCTCGACATCGCCGGCCTTCAGCGCGTCGATGATCACCAGGTGCTCCTCCATCGAGGTCACGGTGTTGGCCGGCCCGACGGCGTTGAGGTTGTGCAGGCGCAGCAGGTACATCTTCTGGGTCAGGCGCGCGTAGTTGACGCTGATCTGGTCGTTCTCGAAGGCCGCGACGAAGGTATCGTGGAACTTCCGCTCCAGCAGCTTCACCGGCACGCGGTAGCGCTCCATGTCGTTGGTCTGGCGGACGAAGTCGATGATGTCGTAATGTTCGTCACGCATTGCATCGATCCAGGCGGGAGTGACGGTCTGGGCGAACTTGCGCAGCCCCTCGCGTTCGAGCAAGCCGCGGAACTGAAAGCAGTTTCCGACGAATTTCACATCCGGATAGAAGATGGTGATCCCCACCTTCCGGCGGACGGTGATCAGCCCCTCGGCTTCGAGCAGGGTGGTGGTCTCGCGCATCGGCGACAGCGAAAGCCCCAGCACCTTGCACAGTTCCTCCTGCGTCAGGGTCTGGCCGAGCTTCAGCTTGCCGGCGATGAGAGCGTCAAAGAACGCGGCGTAGCCCGCATTCTCGATCTCACCCCTCATCCTTTTCTCCTAGCCAATGGCAGATTGACAGCCGTTCGACGGCCATAATACGCTCTTAATAGCGCTAATAAATATATTTAATAGTCGGCGCTGCGGGAAAACTGTGAGCGAACGGGCCGTTTGGGCCCTATCCGCTCGGACTCAATCGGGACCCCACGGGGAGGCGGACCGACCAACCGAATGCCTGATCGTCCGGCGGTCAGTCCGGCATCGTCCGCATCGCCAAGCCGCAAAACGAGCTCATCTTGGAGGAGAGCCCATGACCAAATCATCCGATACCCAGAAGCCCAGCGGCTGGTCGCGCCGCCGCGTGCTGACGACCGCTGCCAGCGGCCTGGCGCTTGCTGCCGCCAGCAGCTTCCCGATGCCCGCCATCGCGCAGGGCAAGAAGCTCACCTACTGGGGCGGCCTGATCTTTTCGGACGATGCCAACAAGCTGCTCAGCGACACCATCACCGCCTGGGGGGCGGCCAATGGCGTCGCCACCGAAGTGGTGATGATCAACCAGAACGAGACCACCCAGAAGGTCTCGGCGGCGGTCTCGTCCAACACCATGCCGGATGCGCTCGACATGGGCCTCGGCCTGGCGCGCCTCCTGGCGCGGCAGAGCCAGTTCTCCGACCTGGGCGATCTCTACAAGAAGATCGGCGACGCGCAGGGTGGCTGGTTCCAGGGCCCCGATACCGCAACCGATCTCACGGCGGATGGCGGCATTGCCCGCGTCGGCATCCCGTTCGGCGTCAACGGCAACCTGTTGCTGCGGCGCAAGGATCTGCTCGAGCCGGCCGGCTTCACCGAAGCGCCCAAGACCTGGGACGAACTGGTGACGCAAGCGGAAGCCATCAACAAGGCGCCGGTTTCCGGGCTCGGCCTGGCGCTCTCCAATGTCGGCGACGCCAACCTGCAGGTCGCGGTGCTGCAGTCGTTCGGCGGCCGCATCGCCGACGACGCCGGCAAGAAGGTGACGCTCGATACGCCCGAGACCCGGCTGTGGCTGACCTGGCTGAAGAATGCCTGGGACAAGGGGCTGTTCTCGCCCGGCAACACCACCTGGGACGGCGCCGGCGACAACCAGGCGTATCTCTCGGGCCAGGCCGGCTTCATCGCCAATACCGGCTCGGTCGGCATCGCCGCCAAGAAGGACGATCCGGAGCTGTTCGAAGCCAGTGCCTTCTCACCGCTGCCGGGCGGGCCCAAGGGCATCATCTCGCCGATCGACGTGCAGGTGCGCGCCATCACCAAGGCGAGTCCGGTGCAGGACGAGGCCAAGGCGCTGCTCGAACACCTCTCAAGCCCAGAGTTCATGAACGCCTATTTCAACGTGGCGATTTACGGCCCGGTGCTCCAGGCGCAGGAAAAGCTGCAGGCGTTCGACGGCACCAACACCATCCTCGTCGGCCTCCTCGGCCTCGCCAAGAACGGCACGGCCCCGGCCTACCCGGACGTCAACAACGCCGCCTTCGCCGATTTCGGCTCGAACTTCCTGATCCCCAAGCTGGCGCAGCGCGTGGTGGTGGATGGCTGGGACTTCGACAAGGCGATCGCCGAGGCGCAGGCCCAGGGCCAGGCGATCTACGACAAGTACTGATCAACGTTCCTCCCTGCCGCGGATGGTTCCTCCCGGGGCCATCCGCGGGTGTTTTTGGAAAGCTTTGTTGAGTTGAAGGCGAGGCAGAAGGCCCCCTCACCCGGCGCTGACGCGCCGACCTCTCCCCCTCGGGGCGCTACCGCGTCCCCAAGGGAGAGGTGCGATGGGGCGCGATCGAGCCACCACACCACCTCTCCCTTGGGGGAGAGGTCGGATCGCATAGCGATCCGGGTGAGGGGGCCTTTCTCGAAGATGGAACGACGACATGACCATTTCTGATGCGGGCCCTCCCCGCCGCCGCCTCGGCAGCGGCCTGAAACTCAAGCTGTTCGCCTATGCGCTGGTGGCGCCGGTGGTGCTGCTGATCCTGGGGCTGGTGGCCTATCCGTTCTTCTTTGCCATCTGGGTGTCGTTCACCGACATGGTGATCGGCAGCGCCGGCAACTTCGTCGGCTTCAAGAACTTCGAGTATCTCGCCGGCACCGCGACCTTCTGGGCAGCGATCCGCAACACCATCGTCATCGTGCTGGTGTCGGATGCGCTGAAGCTGGTGATCGGCCTCGGCCTCGCGCTGCTGGTGCACCAGAACCTGCCAGGGCGCGGCCTCTTCCGCTCCTTCCTCATGCTGCCCTGGGCGATGCCGGCTTTCGTCGCCTTTCTCACCTGGCGCGTGCTGTACCAGCCGATCGGTGGCGGCATAAACCTGATCCTCAACCAGACCGGCCTCTATACCGGCACCGTCGACTGGCTCGGCACCCGTAACACCGCCATGGCTTCGGTGATCATCGCCTCGGTGTGGCGCGGCTTTCCGTTCTGGTTCATCTCGATCCTCGCGGCGCTGCAGTCGGTGCCCAAGGAACTCTACGAAGCCGCGATCGTCGACGGCGCCAATACCTGGCAGCGCTTCTGGAACGTCACCATCCCGTCGATCCTGCCGGTGATCATCGTCACGACGCTATTGAGCTCGATCTGGACCGCCAACGGCTTCGAGCATGTCTGGCTGCTTACCGCCGGTGGGCCGTCGGATGCCACCATGGTGTTTCCGGTGCTCGCCTATTTCGGCATGCAGACGCAGCGCATCGGCGAAGCCGCCGCCGTCTCGGTCTACATGCTGCCGGTGCTCGCCATCCTCGTGCTCTTTGCCACCTCGCTGATGATGCGGAGGGAGGAATAATGGCCAGCCTCGCCGAAGTCGCCAGCGCCGCGCCCGCCAATGCCGGCGCCGCAGCCCGTCGCCGGGTCCTGACCGGCCGGCTGCTGAGCTATGCCGCCTTGCTCATCGCGGTCATCCTGGTGCTGTTCCCGATCTACTGGATGCTGGCGACCTCGTTGAAGCTGCCGCGCGACATCCTCCGGGTGCCCTCGCTCTGGCCGTCGCGCTTCAGCCTCGCCAACTTCGAGAAGCTGCTCGCCGACGGGCAGTTCCTGCTGTCGATCCGCAACAGCTTCATCGTCGCCTCTACCGTCACCGTCATCTCGGTGATCATCTCGTCTTTCGCCGCCTATTCGATGGTGCGGTTCCGCTATCGTTTCCGTGGCATCATCGGCCGACTGATCCTCTTCGCCTATCTCACCCCCGGCTCACTGCTGTTCATTCCGCTGTCGATCGTCATGGCGCAGCTGAAGCTGGGCAACTCGCTCACCGGGCTGATCCTCGTCTACCTCACCTTCTCGCTGCCGCTCTCCACCTGGCTGCTGCAGGGCTATTTCCGCGGCGTGCCGCGCGAACTGGAAGAACAGGGGATGATCGATGGGCTGACCCGCTTCGGCGCGCTGCTGAGGATCACCCTGCCGCTCTCGGCTCCCGGGCTTGCCGCGGTTGCCATCTTCACCTTCACCGGAGCGTGGAACGAGCTGCTGTTCGCGCTGGTATTGACCACCTCGGAAAGCGTACGCACCGCGCCCTTGGCGCTCAACTATCTCATCACCTCCGACGTCCTCCCCTGGGGGCCGCTGATGGCCGGCGCCGCCATCTCGTCGGTGCCGCTGATGATCCTCTACTTCGTCGCCCAACGCTTCATGGTCGCGGGCATGACCGAGGGATCGGTCAAGGGATGAGGCCTCGGACCAACCGTACCCACGGCGTCATTCTTGCGAAGGCGGGAATCCCTGTTTGGGCCACGGGCTCGGCGGACAGCAAACGGAGGTTCCCGCTTTCGCGGGAATGACCCGGTGACACACGGACAGTATTTCTAACTGGGAAGACAATTATGGGTATCAGGGTTGCGGTAGGCCAGTTCCACGAACTGAGCGAAGAACGGCTCCGCTTTGCGGCGCAGATCGGCGCCACCGGGTTGCAGATGAACAACCCGACGCTGCCCGGCGACAGCCGCTGGGAACAGAAGGATGTTCGGGCGCTGGTCGACCAGGTGGAAGCTGCGGGCCTCAAGTTCGAGGCGATCGAGAACGTCCCCACGCATTTCTACCACAAGGCGATGATGGGGCTCGACGGCCGCGACGAGCAGATCGAGAACTACCAGCATACGATCCGCGCCGTGGCGCGCGCCGGCATTCCGGTGCTGGGCCTGCACTTCATGCCCAATTCGGTGTGGACCACCAAGCGCGACGCGGCGACCCGCGGCGGCGCCGTGGCCCGCCAGTTCGACATGGCGGTGGTCGAAGCCAATATCGACAACCTCGAGCTGCTGCGCTCGTTCATGCCGACGACGCTGGGCCGCGCCTCCTCGATGCCGCTGTTCGGCAAGGACGGCCCGCTGATCACCGAAGCGCAGATGTGGAGCAACTACGAGTATTTCATGAAGGCGGTGCTGCCGGTGGCCGAGGAAGAAGGGCTGAAGCTGGCGCTGCATCCCGACGACCCGCCGGTGCCGATGCTGGGCGGCGTGGCGCGGCTGTTCTACAAGCCCGAGAACTTCAAGAAGGCCTATGACCTGGTTGGCCGCTCGGAGGCCTGGACGCTCGATCTCTGCCTCGGCTGCTGCTCGGAGATGGAAGGCGGCAAGCAGAACGTCACCGAGATGATCGAGTATTTCGCTCCCAAGGGGCGCATTTCCTACATCCATTTCCGCGATGTGAAGGGCTCGGTGCCGAACTTCGTCGAGTGCTTCATCGGCGACGGCAATTTCGATCCGGCGGAAGTCATCGTGCTGCTCGCCAAGAACGGTTTCGACGGCTTCCTGCTCGACGACCACGTGCCCAAGATGGACGGCGACAGCGACTGGAACCACCGCGGCCGCTCGCATGCCATCGGCTACATGCAGGGGCTGATCCGCATGGCGGAGTTTCTGGGCAAGGCTTGACGCCCGCTGCCTGCTTCAACATCGAGCGCGCTGCACACCCCACCCCATCCCTCCCCGTCAAGGGGAGGGTGCCGATCCAGCGTTGGGCACTCGCAGATCACAGGCAGCGGCCCACCTCCCCTTTGAGGGGGGAGCGACTGTGTTGCTGGTCAAGCGGTTTGCCATGGCTTGTTGTCCCGAATGATGGCGTTGAGGATGGTGAGGAGTTTTCGAGCGCAGGCGATGAGGGCGACGCGTTTTGGTTTTCCGGCTTCGATGAGACGGTTGGTGAAGGCTTTGAACACCGGGTTGTGACGGGCTGCGACGAGGGCGCCGATGAAGAGCGCGGCCCGGGGTTCGGGTCGGCCGCCTGCGATCATGCTATTGCCACGCCATCGACCGGACTGGCGGGTGAAGGGAGCCAGGCCGCACAGCGCTGCGATGGTGCGCCGATCGAGCTGGCCCAGTTCGGGCAGTTCGGCCATCAGCGTGCGGGAGATGATCTTGCCGACGCCGGGAACCGACGCCAGCAGGTTCTCCTTATGGCGCCAGGCCGGCGAGCTGCGGATGGCGGTGTCGAGGTCGTCGTCGAGGGATGCCAGTTCGTCGTTCAGCGCCTTGATGATGCGAGCGATGCTGGTTTTGATCCGGCCCGCAGCGCGGGCGTGTCGGTTCTTCTCGGCGACCAGCATGCCGACCAGTTGCCGGCGTCGCGCCATCAGTTCGCCGAGCAGTACCGTTTCGGCATCGGCCAGCGGGCGCAACTGGGGCTTGGTGGCGGCAAGGAACCGGGCGATCACCGCTGCGTCGATGCGATCGGTCTTGGCCCGCTTACCTTCCGCCTGTGCATAGTGCCGCACCTGCGCGGGGTTGAGCACCAGTACCGGCAACCCGGCCGCCGCCAGTTCGGCCACCGCCAGCTTCTCGAGCCCGCCGGTGCCTTCCAGCCCGATGCCGTCGGCTCCGATGGCCCGCAACCGCGCCACCAGCACCTCGATCCCGGCCGCCTCATTGTCCACGGCCAACCGTTCTCCGGACGGATGCACGAACACATCCAGCCGGTCCTTGCTCACGTCGATACCTACGGTGATCTCCATTGCCTCCCATCCTTGCGCAAACGGGCTCGCCAAGCGGCCCAAGCGACTGTTCGGGATCAATGGATCGAGCCGCAGCGAAACCCGCTCCCCCACGGGCTCCAACACCCAGGCAAGCGTCGTACTGCTGCGGCTCACCGCACCTGGAACTTTATCAGATGCGGATGAGTCCAAGTTACAAGGCAAGCGAAGCTTGGGAGCGTTAGCGAGCTAGCGCAGCTCGGTGGGGGTGCGAGGCGGCACGACGCCGGTGACAGCGCAAGCTGTCGCCTCGCCGGATCCCACCCGCCATCCCGATCAAGAACGAGCGCGCAGCCTGGCTTGCCATATAGGGTACCCCCCTATACTATTCGGCCATGAGCCATACGACGAAACACAAGGCTGCGCTGCTGGCGCGGGTGCGACGGATCAAGGGGCAGGTGGAGGCGGTGGAGCGGGCGCTCGAGGCCGAGCTGGGCTGTCCGGAAATCCTGCAGCTGGTTGCTTCGGTGCGCGGCGCCGTGACCGGGCTCACTGCCGAGCTGATCGAAGAGCACATCACCCACCATGTGCTGGCGCCAGCCGGAGAAGCCGAACGCCGGCAGGGTGGCGAGGAACTGATCGACGTGGTGCGGACCTACCTGAGATGAGCCTGAGCGCTACCCATAGCCACGACTTCCTCGGCGCCGATCACGATCGGAACGCCCGCCGCACCTGGATCGTCATCGCGCTGACCGCCACGATGATGGTGGCCGAGATCGTCGCCGGCAACTTTTACGGTTCGATGGCGCTGGTGGCCGATGGCTGGCACATGTCGACCCATGCCGCGGCGTTGCTGATCGCCGCGCTCGCCTATCTGTTCGCGCGGCGGCATGCCGCCGACAGCCGTTTCACCTTCGGCACCGGCCGGCTGGGCGACCTCGCCGGCTTCGCCAGCGCCATCGTCCTGGCGCTGATCGCACTGCTGATCGGCTGGGAGAGCCTGTTGCGACTGTTCGCCCCGGTGTCGATCAGCTTCCCGCAGGCCATCGCCGTGGCGGTGATCGGACTGGCGGTGAACCTCGTCTCGGCGTGGATCCTGCATGACCGCCATCAGCACCATGGGCATGGGCACGGGCACCCTCACGATCACCACCATGACCATGACCACCGCGACCATGGTGCGCACGACCATCATCATGACCACGCGGCAGGGCGCGACAACAACCTGCGCGCCGCCTACCTCCACGTGCTGGCGGATGCGCTCACCTCGGTGCTGGCCATCATGGCGCTGGTGGCCGGCAGCCAGTTCGGCTGGGCCTGGATGGACCCGGCAATGGGCATTATCGGCGCCCTGGTGATCGCCCGCTGGTCATGGGGCCTGATCCGCGACACCGGCACGGTGCTGGTCGACTACCTGCCCGCTTCCGAGCAACTGCCCGAGGCGGTGCGGCGCGCCATCGAAACCGGCGACGACCGGATTGCCGACCTGCATGTCTGGCAGGTCGGCCCTGGTCACCACGCCGCCATCGTCTCGATCGTCAGCCGGACGCCGCTCAGCCCGAGCGCCTACAAGGCCAGGCTGGCGCATCTCGAGCGGCTGTCGCATGTGACGATCGAAGTGGAGGCGGTGACGGCGTGAGCAGCGGCGCGGCGGTTGTCAGGTGTTTGACCTTTCATATAGCCGCCGCCATCGCGGCTTTCCCCTCATCCGGCCGCGGCGACGGCTTTGCCGTCGTCCGCTGTACGCGCCACCTCCGGGCGAGGGCTATGCCCTCGTCCCGTGACCCGACGGGGAGAAGAATACCGAGAGTGCAGCGCTCCCCTCTTATTCCTCTCCCCGTCGGGGAGAGGGTGGATCGGCCGAAGGCCGAGACGGGTGAGGGGTTTACGCACTGCACTTCCGACTCCGGTCAGATACAGAAGAAGGGCGCCCTGCGGCGCCCTTCCCTTCACATCCTGCGGGGATACCTTGCCTCAGTGGCTGGGGCTCGGCGGCAGGCCCTTGGCCTTGCGCCAGGCCTGGTATTCTTCCTCGGCATCGGGGTGCAGCGGGTAGTAGCGGCGGAGCGATTCACCGGCGGTGAGCTTTTCGCGGCTGAACACTTCCCACTCGGCGTGCTTCTGCGAATCCTCGATGACTTTTTCGGCCATCGACTGCGGCAGCACCACGACGCCGTCGTCGTCGGCCATGATGATGTCGCCCGGAATCACCATGACGCCACCGCAGGAGATCGGCACGTTGACCGCCGACGGCCAGATCGAAACCTGGACGTGGTAGTTGGGGGTCCAGCCGCGCATCCAGATGGCGAGGTCGAGCTTGTCGACGTTCGGCTTGTCGCGCATCACGCCGTCGATGACGATGCCGGCGCCTTTGCGGCCCTTGAAGTAGGTCGACATCATGTCGCCGAAGACGCCCGAGCTCATGTCGCCGCGCGCATCGACGACGACCACGTCGCCTTCCTCGACCTCGTAGAGGACGTGGCGGTGCAGTTGCTTTTCGGGATCGGAATACTCGCCTTCGCTGAACAGATCCGGGCGCTGCGGCATGAACTGCAGGGTCAGGGCCGTGCCGACGATGGACTTGCCCTTATACTGGCTGACCGGGCCGACCATGTGCGGGTTGCGGAAGCCGGCATGACCGAGCGAGCCGGCGACGGTGGCTGTGCCGATATCCTTGAGCGCGGCGATGATGTCCTTGCTCGGTCGCTTGAACGCCGGGATCGGGCTTTGCATGATGTGGACCATATACGTCTCCTCCAAATGGGTTTGGGTCTTACCAGTTCGTAACCGAACCGTCGCGGCGCTTCAGATGGGGCGCCTCCCAGAACTTGAAGCTGTCGGTGTCGAGCAGCTTTTCGTTGATCTCGATGCCGAGCCCCGGGGCATCCGGCACCTGGAACACCGCGCCATCGAGCATCGGCATTTGCGGGAACAGCTCCGCAGTGGGCGTGCCGGCATAGAGGTCGGTGGCGTTGGCCCGCACCTCGAGCGCGAAGAAGTTCGGGGTCGCGGCGGAGAAGTGGATGGTCGCCGCGGTGCAGATCGGCCCCAGCGGGTTGTGCGGCATCAGGTCCACATAGTGCGCCTCGGACCAGCCGGCGACCTTCATCGCCTCGGTGAAGCCGCCGACATTGCAGAGGTCGAGCCGGTTGTACTGGTGGATGCCGCGCTCGATGTAAGGCAGGAACTGCCACTTGGAGGAAAATTCCTCGCCGATGGCGAACTGCACATCGGTGAGTTTCCTGAGGTTCTCATAAGCCTCCGGCGTCTCGTCGCGGATCGGCTCCTCGAGAAAGTCGATCGTACCCGAGGGCATCTTCTGGCAGAAGCTCGCGGCCTCGGCGACCGACAGCCGGTGGTGGTAGTCGATGCCCAGCACCACGGTCTCGCCCAGCGCTTCGCGCGCCTTGACGAGGAACTTCGCCGTCTTGCCGATCGACTCGCGCGGCTCGAAAATCCCCTGTGCGTCGTTCCACTCGGCCGGGAAGAAGCGGATGGTGGACCAGCCGCGCGCCATCAGCTTTCTCGCCTCTTCGATGGTCTCGTCACCACTGATGGAGCCGGTCGAAGCGAAGGTCGGGATGACGTTGCGATGCTTGCCGCCCAACAGCTCGTAGACCGGAACGCCCAGCGCCTTGCCCTTGATATCGTAGAGCGCGATGTCGAGCGCCGATTGCGCGGCGGTCAGCACCCGCCCGCCCTCGAAATACTGGCTGCGGTACATTTCCTGCCACAGCGCGCCGATCTGCATCGGGTCGCGCCCGACGAGGAACTGCGCATAGTGCTCGAGCGCGCCGACGACGGCTTTCTCGCGGCCGGACAGGCCGCTTTCGCCCCAGCCGAAAATGCCGGCATCGGTCTCGACCTTGACGATCAGCTGGTTGCGATGGCCGACCCAGACCGGGTACGGCTTGATGGCGGTGATCTTCACTTGGGGCTCCTCACCAGCTGGTCATGCTGCCGTCTTCGAGACGGGCGACGGGCAGATAGGCGGCTTGGTATGGGTACTTGGCGGCAAGCTCTTCATCGAAGTCGGTGCCGTGGCCAGGAGTCTCGTTGGGGTAGAGATAGCCGCGGTCGTAGCGCCAGTCGCACTTGAAGACGTCGTACGTCTCCTTGGTGTAGCCGGTGAACTCCTGGATGCCGAAATTGTTGATCGCAGTGTCGACATGGACGTTGGCGCCCATGCAGATAGGCGACATGTCCATGGGGCCGTGACAGGCCGACTTCACGTGGTAGATCGAAGCGAAGTCGAAGATCTTCTTGATCCCGGTGACACCTCCCGCGTGCACGGCAGTGACGCGGATGTAGTCGATCAGCTGCTCCTGGATCAGGGTCGTGGTGTCGTAGACCGAGTTGAAGATCTCGCCGACGGCCAGCGGCTGAGTGGTGTGCTGGCGGATAATGCGGAAGCCCTCCTGCAGCTCGGCCGGCACCGCATCCTCCAGCCAGAACAGGCGGTAGGGCTCGAGATCCTTGCCGAGGCGAGCGGCCTCGATCGGGGTGAGGCGATGGTGCACGTCGTGCAGGAGGTGCACGTCCCAGCCCACTGCATCGCGCAGGGCTTCGAAGAGCTTGGGCACCAGCGGCATGTATTTGTGCGTCGCCCAGACTTCTTCGGCCACGATCGGCTTGATCATGCCGCCGGCAGCCTGGTCGGTCGAGGGGCCCGTGCCATAGATCGGCGGCAGGCCGGGGATCGATACCTGGGCGCGAATGGCATCGAGGCCCTGCTCGCGCATCTTCTGCACGCCGTCCACCACCTCGGGGATGTCGATGCCGCCGACATGCTTGTAGACCATGACCTTGTCGCGCGACTTGCCGCCGAGCAACTGGTACAGCGGCATGCCCGCGACCTTGGCCTTGATGTCCCACAGCGCCACGTCGATTGCTGCGATCGCCGCCATGGTGATCGGGCCGCGACGCCAGTAGGCGCCCTTGTAGAGGAACTGCCAGATGTCCTCGGTGCGCAGCGGGTCCTTGCCGATGAGGGTGGGGGCGATGTGGTCCTGGATGTAGGAAACCACGGAAAGTTCGCGACCGTTTACCGTGCCGTCACCGATGCCGTAGACGCCCTCGTCAGTCATGATCTTCACCGTGGTGAAGTTGCGGCCGGGGGAGCAGACGATGACCTTGATGTCCGTGATCTTCATTTTGGGCCCATCAGCTCCAGGTCCGGTCCCAGGACATGTCGTCGTCCCACTGATCGGTCGGCTGCCAGATGCCGGTGACGCCCGGCTGCAGGTGCTGCAGCAGCACCTCGTCGTTGACGTCGTCGATGCCGAGGCCCGGCTTGTCGCTGAGTTCGATGAAGCCGTTCCTGACGATGGGGCCATCGAAACCGGTGACGATGTCGTCCCACCACGGCACATCGACCGAGTGATATTCGAGCGCCAGGAAGTTCTCGGTGGCCGTGGCGATATGGGCGGCGGCGATCGCGGCGATCGGGCTCTCGGCCATGTGGATGGCCATGGCGATGCCATGGTCCTGCGCCGCATCGCCGATCTTCTTGGTTTCGAGGATGCCGCCGGTGGTGAGGATATCGGGGTGGATGACCGCGATGCCGGCATTGAACAGCGGCTCGAACCCTTCCTTGAGGTAGATGTCCTCGCCGGTGCAGATCGGCACCGAGGTCGCTTCCTGCAGCCGGCGATAGCTCTCGGCGTGCTGCCAGGGGATGACATCCTCGAGCCAGGCCGGGGTGTATTTCTCGATCCGCTGCGCCAGCCGGATGCCGTCCTGCAGCGAGATGTGGCCGAGATGGTCGATGGCCAGCGGAATTTCCGGCCCGATCACCTCACGCACTTCGGCGATGTACTGCTCGAGCAGATCGAGGCCCTTTTCGGAGAAGTGGAGACCGGTGAAGGGGTGCATGACGTTTTGCGCGTCATAGACGAGGTTGCGCGCCTTGCGCTCCTCGTTGTTCGTGGCGCGGATGCCGCCGGCATGCTGCTTGAACCCCTCGAGCACGCCGGCCGGGCCGACCACGGCGCCGGGAATGTGGGCGATTTCCATCAGCCCGAGGTCCATCTTCAAAAAGGTGAACCCCTTGTCCATGCGCTCCTTCAGGCGCTTGCCCATCTCGGTGCCGCTCGGCCGGTCGGCATCGGTATCGCAATAGCAGCGGACCTTGTCGCGGAACTTGCCGCCCAGCATCTGGTAGATCGGCGCGCCATAGGCCTTGCCGGCGAGATCCCACAAGGCGATCTCGACGGCCGAAACGCCGCCGCCCTGGCGGCCATGGCCGCCGAACTGCTTGATGCGGCGGAACAGCCGGTCGACGTCGCAGGGGTTCTCGCCGAGCAGCCGGCTCTTCAGCATCAGCGCATAGGTGGCGCTGGCGCCGTCGCGGACTTCGCCAAGGCCGACAATGCCCTGGTTGGTGTAGATCTTCAGCAGCGCCGAGCGGAACGGCGCGCCGGTGATCTCGGCCACGCGGATATCGGTGATCCGGAGGTCAGACGGGCGGGAGCTGGTATTGACGCGGTTGAGCGCGTCTTCGGCAGGGTTGGACGTCATGGGGTAAGGCCTCGGCTAGGGGCGGTCGCGATCCGGCCGCCCGAGGGGATGGACAATAGACAGACTGATTACGCGGGCTTGAGCGCCATCTCGGTTTCACCGTCGAACAGGTGCAGGCGCTCCTGGTCGAACTCGACGAATACCGGTTCGTCTGGCCGGAGCTGGAAGGTCGGGGCGACGCTGACATTGACCACCGCGCCCGAGACGAACACCTGGGCGAAGGTGATGTCGCCGGTCGGCTCGACGGTATAGACCTTGCCGGGCACCGAACCGGGCACCTCGGATTTGTGCACCTTGATGGTCGAGTGACGGCCGCCCAGCACCACCTTGCTGGATTTGGCGCTCAGCGCCTTCTTGCCATTGGCATCGGAGAGCGGCAGCTCCCAGCCCTCGGGGCTCTGCAACACCACCCTGCCATCCTTGGAGGCAGCGGTGAGCGGGATCAGGCTCATGGCGGGCGAGCCGACGAAGCTGGCGACGAACATGTTCACCGGATTGGCGAAGACATTGGCCGGGCTGTCATATTGCTGCAGGAAGCCGCCATTCATCACCGCCATCTTGTCGGCCATGGTGACGGCCTCGAGCTGGTCGTGCGTCACGTAGATGATGGTGGCCTTGAGATCCTGGTGGAAGCGCTTGATCTCGGAGCGCATCTGCACGCGCAGCTTGGCATCGAGGTTGCTCAGCGGCTCATCCATCAGGAAGGCACGCGGCTCGCGCACCAATGCACGACCGAGCGCGACGCGCTGCTGCTGGCCGCCCGACAGTTCGCGCGGCTTGCGCTCGAGCAGGTGGGTGATGTCGAGCGTCTTGGCAGCCGCCTGGACGCGCCGGTCGATCTCCTCCTTGGGGAGCTTCCGCATCTGCAGCGGGAAGGCGAGGTTCTTGTAGACCGACTTCTGCGGATAGAGCGCGTAGTTCTGGAACACCATGGCGATGTCGCGATCCTTGGGATCGAGGTCGCTGACGTCGCGATCGCCGATGCTGATGGTGCCGCCCGACATCGGAATGAGCCCGGCCACCAGATTGAGCGTCGTGGTCTTGCCGCAGCCGGACGGGCCGACCAGCGCCACGAACTCGCCGTCCTCGACGGTCAGCGACACGTGGTTCACGGCATAGACGTCGCCGTAGTTCTTGACCACGTCCTTTAGGATCACCTGAGCCATAAGGGTTTCCTTGAGCTTGTTAGTGCTTCACGGCGCCCTCGGTCAGGGCGCGCACGAAGTAGCGTTGCAGGACGAGGAACAGCACCACGACGGGGATGCTCATCATGAAGGTGGCGGCCATCAGCCCCGGCCAATCGGTGGCGTTCTCGGAGAAGAAGCGCTGGATACCGACCGGCAGGGTCATCTGGTCGTGCCGGGTGAGGAAGGTGTAGGCGTAGATGTACTCGTTCCAGGCGCCGATGAAGCTGTAGATCGAGGTGGCGATGATGCCCGGCGTCGACAGCGGCATGACGATCAGGAAGAACGCCTGGAAACGCGTCGCGCCATCGATGCGGGCCGCCTGCTCGAGCTGCACCGGGATGTTGTCGTAGAACCCCTTGAGCAGCCAGATGGCGAGCGGCAGGCCAAAGGTCAGGTAGGTGAGGATCAGCGAGCCGTGGGTGTTCACCAGCCCGAGCGCCTTCATCAGGATGAACAGCGGCACCAGGAACACCACCGCCGGGAACATGTTCCTGAGCAGCACGGCGAAGAACAGGAAAGTGCGGCCAGGGAAGCGGAAGCGCGAGAAGGCATAGGCCGCCGGCACCGCCACCACCACCGCGAGAATGGTGGTGAGGGTCGAGACCCAGATGCTGTTCCAGAAATACTGCAGGAAGTCGCGCCCAACGGTGCCCGAGGGGTCGATCAGCCGCCAGTAATTGTCCAGCGTCGGCTCGGCCGGCCACCATTGCGGCGGATACTGCATCGCCGCAAAGCCGGTTTTCAGCGAGGTGATGAACATCCAGATCATCGGCATCACGGTGAAGCCGAGCAACAGGACGAGGAAGATGCGGCCGGCCCAGCGCCAGCCACCGGCCCCGCGGCGCTTGGCGGCGCCGGCACTCAGTTCCATGGTCATGCGCCGGCCCTCGCCTCGTCGCCCTTGGTCAATGCGCGGACATAGAAGTAGCCGAGCACCATCATCACGATGAACAGGATCACCGCATAGGCCGAGGCGACGCCCCAGCGCTGCCGCCCGAAAGCGAGCTGGTAGATATGGGTGATCCAGATGTCGGACGAGCCGGCCGGGCCGCCGCCGGTCATGATCCACGGGATGATGAAGGAGTTGAAATTCTGCACCGCCAGCAGCAGCAAGGTGACCATCGACACGCCCGAGAGGTGCGGGAAGGTGACATGCCAGAAGCGCTGCCAGGGACTGGCGCCATCGACCTGCGCGGCGCGCAGCAGGGTGTCGGGCACAGTCTGCAGGCCCGCCATCAGCATGATCATGGCGAAGGAGAACTCCTTCCACACGTTCACGACTATCAGCGCGTAGAGCGAGGTGTTGGTGTTGTCGATGAAGTTGATCGGCCGATCGATCAGGCCGATGCCTGACAGCATGGCGCTGATGGCGCCGAAATCGGAGTGGTAGAGCCACTTCCACACATAGGAGGCGGCCACCGCGCTCACCACCCACGGAATCAGCAGCAGCGCACGGAGAAAGCCGCGACCGACGAACTCGCGATGCAGCGCCAGCGCGGCGCCCAGCCCCAGCATGAAGGCGAAGAAGGTGGAAACCACTGTCCAGACCACCGTCTGCCACGTGACCTTCCAGAAGATCGGACTGCTGAGAATGGTGACGTAGTTGTCGAGGCCGTTGAACTGCTTGGCGCTGAGCGCCAGGCTCGCCGGGGTGTTAAAGAAGCTGAGTTCGATGGTGTAGTAGATCGGATAGCCGATGACGATCAGCATCACGATCAGCGCTGGCGCGACATAGAGATAGTCGAAGCGGCTGTTCCACACCTTCCGGCCAAGGCCGAGGCGCTTGGGCTCGGGTACGTCGCGAAAGATGGCTTGTCCCGGAACAGTGCTCACAGCGCATAACCCTGGTTGTGAAGGTGGGAAGGCCGGCGACGCGGAGCCGCCGGCCCGGAAGTCAGGTCAGGCGATCAGATGCCGCCGCCCCCATCGACGATGGCCTGCACCTTGGTCGCGGCGTCGTCGGCGGCCTGGTCGACCGTCATGTTGCCGGTGAGCGCGTTCTGCAGCATGTCCGGAACGATGATGTTCATGATTTCCGGCGCCTGCGGGATCACCGGGAACGGGATGCCGTTGGGCAGCATCGAGGTGGTGACGTCGAGGAACTTGATGGTGTCGAGCCGTTCCTTCATGGCATCGGTGAGGAAGCCATTGATGTTGCCGGGGTTGGAGCCGACCCAGGCCAGCTTGGTCGACCATTCCGGGCTGTCCCAGAAGCAGATCAGCGCCTTGACGGCCTGTTCGTCGACCTTGCCGCCCTGCACGAACTCGGGCTTGACCACATGGATGTTGGAGCCGCCGAACACCACGGCGCGCTTGCCGTCGGGCCCCGTCGGCAGCAGGCCGTAACGCATGTTGGCAACCACCTCGTCGGCGACGGCCTTGTCGGAGCCGGTCGCCTTCGACGCGAGGTCGGTCATCTTGGCGTATTCGGCGGGGTGGGCGATCATCATGCCCAGCTTGCCGGCGATGAACGGCGCCTGGTTTTCGCCCTGCGTGTTGGTCAGCGCCGACGTCGGCACCGACTTGTCGACGGCATACATCTGGTAGGCCGCCTGCAGCGCGGCCTTGGAGCCGGCATTGTTGATCTCGACGGTCTTGTAGGTCGGCTCGGCCGCAGCCTCGTCGAGCGCGCCGCCGCCATAGGCCCACATCTGCGGCATGAAGCGGAACGGCGTGTTGCCGGCGTTCTGCTTGGCCACCAGACCATAGCCCGGAATGCCGAGCTTCTCGTGGATCTGCTTGGAATAGGCGACCACATCGTCCCAGGTGGCCGGCGGATTGTCGGGATCGAGCCCGGCATCCTTGAACACCTTGGCGTTCCAGATCATCGCCATGGTTTCGTTATTGGTCGGCAGCCCGTAGCTGACGCCCTCATAGGTCACCGACTTCAGCGCGCCCGGCCAGAAATCGGCGGCGGTGTAGCCGACATCTTCCGGCTTCAGCGGCTGCAGGTAGCCCTTGGCGGCGAACTCGACGCCACCAAGGATCTGCAGACGGATGACGGCCGGGGCCGAATTGCCGAGCAGCGAGGTGCGGAACTTGTCGAGCAGTTCGTTATAGGTGATCGACTGGACGTCGGTCTTGATGTTCGGATAGGCAGCGTGGAACGCCTCCCAGAATGCCTTGTCCTGGACGTGGGCGATCTCCGGGTCGGCTTCGAACGGGCCGGTGTACCAGTAGCTGACCGAGCCGGCATAGTCGTTCGGTACCACCGCGCCGCAATCCTTGGCGGCATCGAACTTTTTGGTGCCGGCGATCGACTTGACGTATTCGGGCGACCATTTGCTGAGGTCCACGCTCTGCGCGTAGGACGCGGTGGTGGCCGTGGTCAGCATGGTGGCAGCGCTCAGCACCGCCATCGAAAGGCCAAGCAGACGCCGGCCGGTCTTCGTATGCATCGAGAATCCTCCTCTCAAATCCCGGAAGCCTCGCCCGGCCCGTGGACCGCCGCAAAGCCCCTACAGCGTTCGCTGTTTCTCGCCTCGGGAACCGAACTTGGCGCCGGCTTTTCCCAACTGGTATGGCAGATTTCCAGCAAAAGCCGTATCTGTCAACATCGCGAAAGTCGTACATTATTTTGCTCGCATTGCGTGCGAACGGGACTTGGCTTGCTCAAAAAAGCTCCCTAAACAGGACCAATGAGCGAGGCGACCGTCAAGTCGGACCGGCCCGAGGACAGCCTCGAGCAGCAGGCCTCCGTCTACGAGATGATCCGCGAGGACATCGTCTCGGGGCGGCTGGGGCCGAACGAACGGCTGAAGGTCGCCGAGCTGGCCGAACACTACCAGACCTCGACCAACCCGGTGCGCGAGGCGCTGCAGCAGTTGCGCGGTGAAGGGTTCGTGCTGATCGAACCCAATCGCGGTGCGCGGGTGCGGCCGATCGACGCCGATTTCGTGCGCGACATCATCGAGATCGAGATGCTGATCGAGCCGGCGCTGACCCGCTGGTTCGTGTCGATCGTCTCGGACGCCGATCTGCTCGAACTCGAACGCATCCAGGCCGAAATCGAAGCCCTCAACTTCGCCGATCCGATGCTGCATGGCCGGCTGGACACGCGCTTCCACCAGTTCATCTACGATCGGCATTACAACCGCCACGCGGCGGAGCTGTGGTGGAAGCACCGCGAGATACTGCGCGCCATTTCCCGCCGCTTTCCCACCTCGCTGAGCCGCCGCCAGTCGGTGCTGCGCGAGCATCGCGAACTGATCGAACGCATCCGCGCGCAGGACGCCGAAGGCGCCGCCGCGGTTGTTGCCCGCCATGTCGAGGGCTCCGGCCGCCACATCATCGAACAGATGGGCGTGCTGCAGAGGAGCCAGCGCCGATAGCGCCGGTGGGTCCGCCCGCCCGGCCGAACGTCATTTCGAGGGGTCGCCGCACCGGCGGCCGGATTTGGGAGACCCCCGCCGTCCGGCGGGCACGAGGAGTAATCATGAAAATCACCGACCTGCGCGTTGCCGTCATCGGCAAGCATCCGATCGTCCGTATCGTCACCGACGAGGGCATCTACGGCATCGGCGAGGTGGAATTCACCAAGACCTACCTGAAGCCGTTCATCCTGCATTTCCGCGACGCGCTCATCGGCGAGGACCCGACCGATGTCGAGCGCTGCATGATGAAGATTCGCCAGCGCGGCAGCTTCAAGCCATATGGCGCCGCGGTTTCGGTGATCGAGCACGCGCTGTGGGACATTGCCGGCAAGGCGGCGGGCGTGCCCGCCTACAAGCTCCTGGGCGGCAAGGTGCGCGACAAGGTGCGGGTCTATAACGGCTCGGTGCGCCGCAAGCGCTCGGGCGACCGGCCGGAGGATTTCGCCGCCGACGTCAAGTGGATGGCCGAGCAGCCGCAGAACTTCTTCATGGTCAAGCAGGGGCTGAGCTTCCACTCCAGCCAGAAGGACAGCTACCCCGATTTCCACTATGGCCCGGTCGGCAGGAAGGCCGGCTACCACGGCGCCATGGACCAGGGGCAGATCTCCGAGCACGGCTTCAACTACATGCTCGACTGCGTCATCGCGATGAAGGAAGCGCTGGGCGACAAGGTCTCGCTGGCGCTCGACTGCGGGCCGGGCTGGTTCCTCAACGACGCGATCAAGTTCGCCAACGCGGTCGAAAAATACAACATCATGTGGCTCGAGGACATGCTCACCGGCGACTACGTGCCGTGGGTCAACCCGCAGGCCTATCGCGAACTCACCAACTCGACCACCACGCCGATCCACACCGGCGAGCAGATCTACCTGAGGCACAACTTCAAGGAACTGATCGAGACCCAGGCGGTGCGTGTCGTCGGGCCCGATCCAGCCGATATCGGCGGCATTGCCGAGCTCAAGTGGGTGGCAGAGCACGCCTATATGCACTCGATCATGATGGCGCCGCACGGCACTGCCAATGGGCTGCTCGGCCTCGGCGCGCTGATCAACGTCTGCGCCACGCTGCCGGCCAACTACATCGCCTTCGAGTATCCGTCGGCCTCCGACGAGTTCTGGAACGAGATCGTCACGGGCCTCCCCTCCGGGCCCATCGTCGTCGACAGCCATGTCGACCTGCTGCCCGGCCCGGGCCTCGGCCTCGACATCGACGCCAAGGCGGCCAAGCGCTACCTCAGGGAAGAAGACGCCGGCTTCTTCGACTGAACCTGAGCCAGATCATGAGTTCGGGCCGGGCGGCTATGCACCGCCCGGCCCGTTCCACTTATCTGCATCTCACGGATGAGTTGGACCCACCGGTGGGCTAGATCGAGCCCAAGCCAGCTTCGCCCCCACTCCCGGGTCAGGCCGCCTCGGCGGTTGCCGGGTCGACCACCACGCGGATCTCGGTGATCCTGTTGGCCGGGAAGCCGCTGAGCTCGGCGTGGCGCCGGATATCCTCGGGATCGTCGGCGAGGTAGACGCAGTAGGTCATGTCGTCGGCGAAATAGGAGTGCACCCACTGCACCTTGGGGGCGAGCTTGGCGAGCGCCGCGTTCGACACCTTTGCAGCCTCGCGGTGCTGTTCTGCCGAGAGTTTGCCGACGCCGGGGATCAGGCGTTCGATGACATAGCGTTTCATTGGGTGGTCCTCCTTACTTGCTGGCTGCGACGGCGGCGTCGCAGGAGACGTCGGGGTTCATATCGGCGAAGGTGCCGGTGGGGTTGGCGCGCCAGGCCCAGACATGCAGCTCGTAGAAGGGCGGCAGGCCGTAGCGATTGGGTGAGCCGGTGAAGCTGAACAAGTGGCCGTCGAGATTGGCCGGGCCCTTGGTGGTGATGTACTCGACCGCCACCAGCTGCATGCTGCCATCGGGCTGCGGCTCGTACATCACCGCTTCGGGCTTGCCGATATCGACGAGGCCGTCCTCGATCAGCGCGCCATTGACATAGTGGATGCCCATGGCGCCGCCTTCGATCCCCGAGACGCAGGGGATCGGGGCATAGCCCTCGGCGGTGGCAACATTCACATCGGCGAACCGGGCATTCACCTCTCGCACCTTGTTGGCGAGCGGGTTGTCGGCGGCGACACCGGCATGTGTCCCGCTATGGGCCGAGGCGGGACCGACAAGCAGCAAGAGGCTGGCAAGGGCGGCCGAAACGACGATGCGAATCGAGCCGGCGCGATCCGGCAGGAGCCGGGCAGTCTGGTCTTCTGTATGGCGCAACATGGCGCATTCTCCTTGGCGTGCAAAACGCGTCTGCCGCGCGATTGCACCGGTGCAATTTCCCCTTGGCGC
This sequence comes from Devosia sp. A16, assembly GCF_001402915.1. Classification (GTDB taxonomy): domain Bacteria; phylum Pseudomonadota; class Alphaproteobacteria; order Rhizobiales; family Devosiaceae; genus Devosia_A. The sequence goes on along the minus strand of NZ_CP012945.1, from coordinate 2,576,547 downwards.
CGAGATGCGCCTCTTCCGTGCCAGAGTCAAGCAATATTTTGCACCGGTGCAATTGTCTGCTAGAGTGCCTGGATGAGATCACCAGTCACCCTCCTCGATGTTGCCTCCGCCGCCCAGGTCTCGAAGTCGACTGTGGCCAACGTCTTTAACCATCCCGAGAGGGTACGGTCGGAAGTACGGGCTCGCATCGAGCAGGTCGCGAGAGAGTTGGGTTTCGCCGGCCCCGATCCGCGCGGCCGGTTGCTGAGCAGCGGCAAGGCCAATGTGATCGGCGTGGTGCCGTCGGGCGAAGGCATCACCTGGGTGTTCGACAATCCATATATGCGGCGTTTCCTTGCCGGAGTCGCCGAGGAGTGCCAGCAGCATCGCACGGCGATCCAGCTGATCGACGGTTATGGCGAGGCCGGCGCCGAAACCATCCGCCGCACCATCGTCGACGGGCTGATCCTCCACACCGCCGACCAGGTGCGGGCGGTCGATCCGGCGCTCAGGGCCAAGATGCCGATCGTGGTGATGGATCGGATCGAGGATGCCGATGTCAGTTCGGTGAGCATCGACGACCGCGGCGGCGCTTATGCGCTGGCGCGGCACCTGCTCGAGCTGGGTCACCGCCGCTTCATGGTGACGACGCTGGGGCGGAGCTATGTGGCCCCGATCCTCCACCGCCCCACCGGCGCGCCGCGCAAGATGCTCTCCACCTATGACATCGATGAAGAGCGCCTCGCCGGGCTCGGCGCTGCATTGGCGGAGGCCGGCCTGTCGCTCGACGACATGCCGATCGTCGAGGCGTGCGGCAGCGAGGAAGAGACCCGGCTCTATGGCAACGCGGCCGGACTGGTGCTCGATGAACTGAACGGCGCCACGGCAATCATCGTGCTTGGCGGCGAACTCGCTGTCGGCCTTGCCGCCGAGGCCAGGCGTCGCGGCATCGCGGTTCCCGACGCGCTGTCGATCGCCGGGTTCGACGATCCTCCGGAGGCCGCGCTGACCGATCCACCGTTGACGGTGATCGCGGCCCCCGTGACCGAGACCGCCCGGCTTGCCGCACGCCTGCTGTTTGCCGGCGGCCCGCCCCAGCACATCCAGTTGCCGGTGGACCTCAAGGTTCGCAAGTCCACTGCACCGGCGCCTGCCGGCTAGCGCCGCACCGCTGCGGGCTTGTCCGCCTGGTTGCGCAGCAGCACCAATCGCCGCTCCATCCGCTCCGCCTCGGCATCGGCGAAGTGGCCCATGCGAAAGCCGGTGACGATGCGCTCGATCTCGGCGCGTCGCCGCTGGTACTGCTCCGGCGTCTCGTCAACGAGGCGGGCCACGCGGATCGGCACCCAGGCGTGATGTGAAGGCATCGCGACATTTCCCAATCGGTCTGATGCGGAGAGCCGAGCCTAGCGGAACCGCAATCGATCCCCCGTGACCCATACGGGTCATGACAAGCGGCCGGCACCGGAACACGTTGTCGCAGGCAGGATGCGGGGGGCTGAACACCCGCTGCGCCGTCATGCTGCCGAGCCGTCACGCGGCCCGGTCTCGCGGAGGATTCCATGACAAAGCAGACTATCTCTCGTGCAGCGCTCATCGCGGCTGCGGCGACGCTGTTGACCACCGCCGGCATCGGAGCGGCGACGGCGGACCCGGTGACCCCGGAACGCCTGATCAATGCGCAGAAGGACGAGCCGCAGAACTGGCTCCTGCCCTATGGCAGCTATGCCGGCTTCTCGCACTCGCCGCTTAAGGAGATCACCAAGGACAATGTCGGTGGTCTCAAGGTGAAGTTCATGACCGCCATCGGCGGCGGCCAGCCCGGCTCGATCGGCGCACAGGCGCCCGGCCAGCGCGCCACGCCGCTGGTCAAGGACGGTTTCATGTATGTCCAGGATGCCTGGGACAACGTGATGAAGATCGACGTGTCGAGCGGGACCAAGGGCGAGATCATCTGGAAGACGGACCTCGGCGCCCAGGGCACCGCCAGCAAGATGGGCAGCGTGGCGCTGCTCGGCGACGATATCTACTACGTCACCCGCAACGAGATGCAGCTGGTCAAACTCGATGACGAGTATGGCGACATCGTCTGGCAGGTGGATACCCGCGGGCCGGACAACGTGCCGGGCGCCGAGCGCGCCACCGGCGGGGTGCTGGCGGTGGGCGACAAGATCATCACCAGCGCGGCAGGGCCGGGCATGCGCGGCTGGATCGCGGCGTTCAGCGCCGAGGACGGCAAGCTCCTGTGGCGCCGCTACACCATCCCGGGGCCGGGCGAGCCGGGTCACGAGACCTGGGCCGACGACCACAACGCCTATCTCACCGGCGGCGCCGGCGTGTGGTCGACCGCGTCCTACGATCCGGAAACCAACCTGATCATCTTCGGCACCGGCGAAGCGCAGCCCTGGGCCGACCCGGCCTTCCGGCCCGGCGACAACCTCTATGCCAACTCGACGATGGCGGTCGATGCCGATACCGGCGAGGTGAAGTGGTACTTCCAGGAAGTGCCGCAGGAGACCTGGGACTACGACACCATCAACATGAAGATGCTGTACGACATCAATGTCGGCGGCGAGGCGAGGAAAGCCGTCGGCACGTTCTCGCGCAACGGCTTCTTCTACACCATGGATCGCACCAACGGCGCCTTCATCTTCGGCACCCCGTACCGCGACCCGAACTGGACCAAGGGGCTCGACCCCAAGACCGGCAAGCCGCTCGAATATGTCCCCGGCTCGCTCACCCAGAGCTATGCCGAGAACAAGACGCTGAAAGTCGGCGACCCGACGAGTGCGCAGGATGTCTGCCCGGCGCTCCCCACCGCGACCTGGTGGCCGCCGGCCTATGACCCAGAGCGCAAGATCACCTGGGTGCAGGCGATCGACGCCTGCTTCAACCAGGGCATCACCGAGCATATCGACCCCACCCGCACGGACCTGCAGGGCAACCCCGGCATGTGGGGCGGCGGCAATTTCTGGACCTTCGACTACGCCTTCCCGGGCGCGCCGGGCCTGATCATCGGGGTCAACACCGAGACGGGCGAGAAGGTCAGCGAGATCAAGACGCCGGCGCCGACCAATTCGGGCCTGCTCTCGACCGCCGGGGGGCTGCTGTACGGCGGCAATCCGGATGGCGACCTCATCGCCTACGATGCCGACACGATGCAGGAAGTGTGGAAGTTCAACGTCGGCACGCCGATCGGGGCGCCGCCGATCTCCTATGCGGTGGATGGCAAGCAGTACATCGCCGTGGTGGTCGGCGGCTCGAAGGGCGCCGGCCCGCGGCTCGGCATGTACGAGGCGGCGAGCCAGGTCGTGGTGTTCGGGCTCTGATGCTCATACGGGGAGGGCCGGTGGCTCTCCCCGGTTCCTGCCCGGTGTCCGGCGCGGGCTGCCCCCCACCCTTGATCCCTCCCCGCAAGGGGGAGGGACACGACAGAGCCGAGATGTCAGTGTTTTGGTCTCCCTCCCCCTTGCGGGGAGGGGACAGGGGTGGGGGTCAGCTCGCACCAGCCGACAAGACAGAATTCCCGAGGTCCCCATGCGGCTTCTCCCCCTCGCCCTTTGCGTCGCTCTATTGGGAGCACAGCCTGCCCTGGCGCAGTCCCCGCCGAAGCTGTGGGATATTCCGCTCGGCACGCCGATCACCGGCCTCGGCTCCGATTTCGTCGATCCCGCCTGCGGCACCAATGGCGGGCCGGCGGGGGCGCCGCTCCCGAGCTTCGCGGATTTCGCCGCGTGCACGCCCGACGCCTCGGGCCTCCACGAGGTGTGGTTCCGTTACGACGATACGCTCGATTACATGGCGATGGCCTACCGCAATCCGGTGGCCGCGATGCAGAACCGGCGCACCGCCGTCAATGGCCAGCTGGCGATCATGAGCCTCCTCGTCGACGATGGCGGCGCCATTCGCGGCTATCGCATCGTCACCGATCCACGCGCACCGGAACGCGAGCGCTACGAGGCGCATATCGTCGCCGCCACGTTCCGCGCCCTGTTCGGCACCGACTGGAACTGCACCGACTTGCCACGCGTCGCCGGCGAGGAGCCGATCGAAGGGACCTTCGTCAAGCAGCGCTGCACGGTCGAGACCGACACGAGGACCGCGACGGTCGAGACGCATTTCTACCTGAAGCCCGGCCAGAAGCTGATCGACCCGGTCACCGGCAAGGACAGCGTCAACGCCTTTGCCAGCGACGCCCGGCTCGAGGTGATTGAGCGCGAGCCCTATGCGGCAGCGGCCGCCCTCGTGGACAGTCCGACCCAAGCGCTGCCGGCCGGAGCAACGCCGGCGCAGCGCTTCCTCGCCGGGCTCAGCAACGACTGCCCGGGCTGCCAGCTCGGCGGCGCGGATCTCCGCCGCCGCGACCTCAGCGGCGCCAACCTCGCCGGCGCCGACCTGACCCGGGCGGTGCTGCATCGCGCCAATCTGCGCAATGCCGACTTCAGCGGGGCCAATCTCACGGAGGCCAATCTCAACGCCGCCGACCTCACGCTGGCGAAATTCGTCGGGTCGCAGATGCGCGGCGCCCTGCTCTATGCCGTGCGCGGCACGCGTCCTGACTTCAGCCGCGCCGACCTCAGCGGCGCCCGGCTCGGCGACATCGAACTGCGTCAGGCGAAATTCGCGGCCGCCACGCTGGTGAAAGTCGACCTCGGCGGCGCCCGCCTCAACGACGCGGATTTCGGCGCGGCGACGCTCACCGGGTCGTATTTCTTTGAGGCCAACCTGATCCGGGCCAAACTCGGCAAGGTCAGTGCCCAGGACAGCAACTTCACCGGCGCGGTGCTGCGCGGCGCCGACCTCGCGGGCGGCGACTTCCACGACACCGATTTCCAGGGCGCCACGCTCGAGGGCGCCGACCTCACCGACGCCACGATGACCCATGTCCGCCTCAGCCGGGCGAACCTGCGCAACGCGGTGATCGCGGGCACGGTGTTCACGGACTCGCTGATGCCGGACGGATCGACGGCGAAGTAGCTGCGACGGGCCGGCGCGGGCTGCCCCCCACCCTTGATCCCTCCCCGCAAGGGGGAGGGAGACGCAGACTGAGATGCTAGTGAGAGGGTCTCCCTCCCCTTGCGGGGAGGGGACAGGGGTGGGGGTCCGCAGCCACCGGCTAAGCGGCGGCGCATGGAACCTACCGATAATCCGCGCAGGCCACCGCTGCGGGATCGCCGTAATACTCGACGCATTCCGCCTTGGTGATGCGGCGTTTGCCGACCACCTTCTCGCCCAGATAGGCCATCAGCGCATCGAGTTCGGTCGGCTCGAGGCTGGCGCCGGGAACTGCGCCTTCCAGCACCGCGCCCTTCTCGCCGTAGCATTCGGTTTCGGTGTAGGCGCCCTTGAGGTTGTAGGGCATCGGGGTGCCCGGAATGCCGCAGGCGATGATCTCGCGCATCGAGTCCGGGTCGAGCTGACTGGCCCTGAGGCTCGGACCGGCCGGAAAGTGCCCGCCCTCGCCGCCCTGGCCGAAATCGCCATGGCAATTGAAGCAGCCGCCGCGCTCCTTCCAGACCTTGAGGCCGTCGGCCGCCAGATCCTGAGCCATGACGGGGGCGGCCAAAGCAAGCGATGCGGCGGCAGTGAGCAACCAGCCGGCCAGCGGGGAGCGTCGAGGGGACGTATCAGACATGCGAATGTTCAGCTCTGGTGTTCGTAATGATAATGTCTGGCATGTTGTGCCCGGCTCGGCATGACCCGTTTGGGTCAGCGGGGCGCGGAGTGGGAGGGGAGTGGCGAGGATGGGCCTGATTTCGGAGTTCGGCAAGCTCACGCGCCTGGTCTATGACGCGGCCGACGGCGCCGGCAACTGGATGGACTTCGTCAACGAAGCGGGCCGGGTGTTCGATGCGGTGCATGCGGTGCTCACCACCGAGGCGCCCGACCGCGGCACCGGCATGGCGGAGGGCGCATCGCACCTGTGGGTGCAGTATCACTGCGGCGCGTATGGCGGACGCGACCCGCTGATGGAGCGGGCCTGGCGGCTGCCGCGCGGCACGCTCTCGCTGGTGCAGCAGATCGACGAGGACCCGGTGCTCGCCAACTCCGATTTCTATCGCTCCTTTCTCGCCCATAACGGGCTCAGGCACTTCATGCACGTGCTGCTGCCGCAGGGGCCGGGCCGCGTCGCTTTTTTCTGCCTCACCCGCTCCGACCAGAAGCCGCCGTTCTCCAGTGACGAGATCGAAGCGGTGGAGGCGCTGATGCCGCATCTGCAGCGGGCGCTGCGGTCGGGATCGGGCGCACATGGCATGACGCTGTTCGAGACCAGCCCCTACGGCCTGATCCTGCTCGATCGTCACGGCCGCACCATCTGCGCCAACAATCTGGCGCTGGGCCTGCTCGACGCGCTCGACGGCGTCAGCCTCAAGGTGGATTTCCTGCACCTCGCGGGGCTGCGCGAAATGACGCCGGCCGCGCGTTCCGGCGGCCTCGCCCGCCCGATCGCCTTCCGCATCGAGCGACCGCGCGCCGATACGCCGCTGACAGCGCTGCTCACCGCCGTGCCGGAAGAATGGCGCCGGCACGAGGGTCGCGACGCCGTAGCGCTGCTGGTGCTCAGCGACCCCGGCAGCACCAGCTACCCCGATGCCGCGGTGCTGATGGGCCTTTATGGCCTCACGCCGCGCGAGGCGCGCTTTGCTCAGACGCTGGTCGAAACCCGCGGCATGCGGCCGACCAGCAACGAGCTCGGCATTTCACCCGAGACCGCGCGCCGACACCTGAAATCGGTGTTCGAGAAGACCCGCACGCACAGCCAATCCGAATTGATCCACCTCCTGGTCCGACACCCGGCGGCGTTTCTCGGGCAAGCGGCGGCGCCGGAGGTCCTGCAGCGGGCGTCCTAGTCACGACTGCAGTGGATGCCGCATCCAGACGTTGGGCTCTTCGTAGAGGCCAGTTCCGGCAGGGCAATCTACGACGAGCGGTGCAAGACCACCAGGCAGGTGGTATCGGCCCGAGACTGGAAACCGGATGCCGGTCCAGCTTGTCCATTGCGACAACGGAGCGAGCACGGTCATCGAACGCGGCGCGACTTTGACGATCCGGGCCCCAGTTGCCAATGCTTGCGCACCCACGGATCAAAGGGAGCGCCGCTATCGGTCGTCCAGCCCAGGTAGTCCTCGAAGGCGGTCAGTGGATAGGCCGATTTTCGCGTGGGACGCACCGGGGCAACCAGCGCTTCGAAGCCGTTCTGTCTGGCGCAATCCTTCATGTTCAGCAGCAATCGCTCAGCGAGGGCCGAGCCTCGCATTGCCGGCGCGACGACGATGGACAGGGCGGAGAGCGCGTTGGCCGTCCTGCCCGCGGCAAAGGCTTCGATACCGGCCGCGAGCACGGCATCCCAGCCATCGTCCGGCAGGGAGGCGTCGTCGTCGGGGCTCGTCCAGACGAACGGAATGCCGTTGGACGTCGCCACGACCTGCTCTGCGCCCGAACCGGACACACGCAGCATGAGGAACTGGAATCGCGCCAGCCCCATGCCGAAGAGCCGATCCCAGTGGTCGAGCACCGCCCGGTCGCCATCGATGAAGGACGGCCAGACCGGCGCCGCAAGTGCGCCGAAGGCCGGTATCAGGTCCGGCCGCTGCTCGGCCGACACGATGGCAAACTGACCGTCGTCGATGGACATACAGTCTCGCTAAACCCGCATCTTCGCCCGCGCATAAGCGCTTGGCAGGTCGTCGAACACCGTCCGCCCGCCATATTCGGGCGCACGGCGGCGCTCTTCGGCGATGAACTCGTGAAAGCTCGGGCCGGTGGCGCCGGCTTCGAGCTGGCGCGATTGCCGGTCGAGGCGGCGGATGGCGTCGAGTTCCTCGTCGCGGCCGAGCCGCGCCTTGCCGACCGCCGATTTCAGCACCCGGATGGTCTCGTCGTAGACTTTCAGCGGTACCGGGAACGGGTGGGCGTCCTTGCCGCCATGCGCCATGGCGAAGCGGGCCGGATCGGCGAAGCGATGCGGCGCGCCGTGCACCACTTCGGCGACCTGGGCCAGCGCCCGCACGGTGCGCGCACCGACGCCCGGCACCAGCAGCAGCTCGGTGAAGTCGGCGGGCGCCTGGTCGGCCGCTGCCGCGAGGCTGCCGTGCAGCCGGCGCAGCATCACATCCTTGGGGCGGATGTCATGATGCTCGGGCATCACCAGATGCGGCAGCAGCGGTTGATCGTCCTCGATCGGCGCCGGCTCGGCGATGCCCTCCAGGCGACCGACTTCGCGGACGATGGCATCCGGTCCCATGTCGCCGAGGATATCGACCTGCGAGCTGCGCGAGCGGGCCGCCCGGACGTCGGTCAGGTTGACGATGGTGCCCTGCCCCGCCCCCTCGATGGCCGCATGCGGCTGCTCGACGAAGCTCCGCAGGCCCTCGGAACGCCAGTGATAGCGCCGCGCCGTCTTGGCGTCGCCCTTCATCCCCTGCTGCACTACCACCCAATGGCCGTCATCGGCGACGATGAAACCATGCAGATAGAGCTCGAACCCATCCTGCACCGCGGCGCTATCGACCTTGGCCACCAACCGGCTGGCCTTGGCCAGGGCCGCGCCGTCGAAGCCAACGCGATTGCCGATCGCCACCAGTTCATCCGGCGTCTTGCGCGAGTGCCGGCCGCGCCCGCCACAGACGTGCAAGCCGAGTTCACGCTCGAACGGGCGGAGCCCGCCCTTCAATGCGCCGATCACGCTGGTGGTGATGCCCGAGGAGTGCCAATCCATCCCCATGACAGCGCCGAACGACTGGAACCAGAAGGGATGCGCCAAGCGGCTCAGCAGCTCGTCGCGGCCATATTCCATGACGATCGCCTGGCAGATCACCGCGCCGAGCCGCGCCATGCGCTCGCTCAGCCATTTCGGCACCCGGCCGCCATGCAAGGGCAGATCGGCGCTCCCGCCACGATTGGCCATGAGATGGTTCCTTGTTTGCATGCTATTGTAGCATAGGAACAAAAGCGAAACAAACTGGCGCTGGTGCGGGCTGCCCCCAAGAATGGGAGGGGGCCCCCCCCACTGCTATCGAGACTGCGTCTCCCTCCCCTCTTCAGGAGCAGAGGTGAGGGTCCACAGCCACCGGCCTAACGCCCCGTCTCAGAACTTGCCCGAAAGCGTAAGCTTCAGCGCGTGACCAGATTGGCTACTGCCAAACTCGCCCTGGTAGCCCAGATCGAGGCCCACGCCGGGCGCCAGTTCGCTCCCTAGCCCAGCCTCGAACAGCAACGCGGTTTCGTTTGGCTTCGCGCCGCTGACGGTGAACGGCGCACCACCGTCGAAACTGTGCGTCGCTACCGGCTGGTCGCCGGCGGTGCGTTGCAGCGCGATGCCGCCGCGCGCCTCGACCAGCAGGCCATCGCCGAGCGCGAATTGGCGTGTTGCCCGGAGGCCGGCAGTCACCACCCCCCGGCCGATGTCATCGGACGCACCGTGCAGTGCGGCATCGCCGCCACGCTCGCGGTAGTGGCCGCCCGATTGGCCGAGCAGCGCTGCGCGGACGAACGGCGTCACCGTGAGATCGCTGAGCTCGAAGGCATAGCCGAACTCGCCGAAGAGCTGTGCCGTGGCAGTCGCATAGTCCGCGTCCAGCGTTTCGCTGAAGCCGGTGAAGCTCGGGCTCCGCGTCACCGACACCTGGTTGCTGGTCACCGCAGCGCCGAGCGCCAGCCGCACCTGGCCGAGCGCCGCACCGCCATAGATTCCGAGCTGGTAGCTGGTCGCGTCCGCATGGGAGTCCCGCGCCGGCAGGTCGACCGCCACGCCACCGACGCCGGCCAGCACGCCAAGGAACACGTCGCGGCTCACCAGGCTATCGGCGCCGAGCAGCAGCCCGCCGCTGCCGAAGTCAAACCCGGCGGCATTGCCGTCGCCATCCACCGTGCCGGCAGCACCATAGCCGCGGGCCCAGATGTTGCGCGCGCCCACCTGCCCTTGAGCGATGGCCGCGAATGCCGCATCCACCCGGTCGAACGCCGCGTCGCGCGGATGCCGGCCGGCATCGGCCAGGGCCCGCAGCACCGAGGCATGGATCTCCCCCGAGAGGTCGTCGAAGGCTTCGAGCGCATCGGCGGTGTTGAGCGGCACCACGGCATCGAACAGCGGGCTCGATGGTTGGGCCTGCAGCGCCGTCGCGGTGGCGAACTGGTTTGGCGTTTCGGCGATCACCGGGAGGTTGGCGATCGCCGAAACGCGCAACCACACCTCGCCGGGTATGTCGTAGTCGAGCACGAACTCGAGAAAGGCCGAGTCGTCGACGAGGTCGGCAAAGGTGCCGCTGACGCTCGACGCGGTGAGGATCTGATAGCCGGTGCCCAGTGCGTAGGGACCGCCACTGGCGGTGACGCTGACCGTGCCGCCCGACAGCGCGGCGGCGCCGGAAACCGCGAGCTGACCGGCGGCGGCCGCCGGGGTGACGCCGACCAGAAAGGTGCTGCCGGCCGCATTGGCGTAGGTGCCGGTTACGTTCAGCGTACCGGCGGTAAGATCGACGGTGCCGGCGTTCTTCACCGCCCCCACCATGGTGCCGGTGCCCTTGATGGTTCCCAGGGTTCGGATGTCGATCGTCGGACTGGTCAACGTTCCCAGCAGATTCAGCACGCCGCCCTCTACCTCGGCGCTGGTCGAAAAACTGCCGGTGTTGTTGAGGGTCCAGGCGCTCCCCTGCATCGACAGGGTTTCGAAGTTGAGGAATTTGGCGACGCTTTCGCTGCCCGCACCGAGCAGGATCAGGTTGTCGACGCCGGTGCCGCCCTTGACCAGTCCGTTGAGCACCGAGCCGGTGTCGAGCTTCAGCGTGCGGGTGCTGCTGCCGTTGAAGTTGATGGCGTTGACGGCCCCGGTGATGGTGCCGGAGTTGGTCACCGTACCTGCGGCGTTGAGATAGAGCCCATCGCCGGAAGCCGATTTAATGGTGCCCGAATTGACGAAGGTGCCGCCGCCGGTCGCCTCCACCGCCTTGGCATTCAGGCTGCTGCCGGTCGACTCGATGATGCCGGCATTGGTGAAGGTCAGCGGCGAGGTGAGGCTGGCATAGACCCCGTTGAAGCCGCCCTTGATGACGCCGCCGACATTGTTGGTGACGGTGCTCGGCCCACCCTGCACGAACACACCGGTCGAAAAGCCGGTCTGGCGGGTGTTGATGATCGAGCCCGAGTTGATGACGATGCGCTCGCTGCCCTGGCCGATCGAGACGGCGTTGCCGGAACTGTCGCCGGTGATCACTCCGGTGGCGCCGTTGGTGACCGAACCGCCGAACTGCAGCAGGACCAGGTCGCCGCCCGACACCACCTGGGTGATGGTCCCGTCATTGACGACGACGCCCGGACCGACCCCGGGATTGCCGCCGCTGGGGAACTTGCCGATGCTGATGCCGCTGCTCGAGGCATTGATGGTCGCGCCGAGTTGGTTGACCACCGTGCCGCCGCCGACCAGGGTTATGGCGTTGCCCCCGCTCACGAGGCCCCAGTTGGTGACCATCGACCCGGCGCCGTCGAGCTTGATCTGTCCGCTGACGCTGCCGTGGTTACCCAGCGTCCAGGTTCCGCTGCCGCCGACCGTCGGCCCGCCCAGGGTGTTGCTGACCGAGACCCCGGAGAGGATATCGACGGTACTGCCGGCGTAAAGGTTGAGATTGACGCCCATGGTGGTGCTGGCGGAAATCTCGACATCGACGGCGGCTGCGGGCGCCGACGCGATCGCGAGGTCGATAGCCAGCGCGGCAAACGCGCCGCGCCGCATTGCTCGCCCAAGGTAACTCATAGCTGCTGCCCAAACCCGATAAAGTCGGGGCCAGCCTAGGAGCGGCGCAGCCGGCAGCGTAGCTGGTCACTCGGGGCAGGTCGGGGCAACACGGGGCATACGGCAGGACCGGGCACCGCCCAGCCCGGATGTCAGTCGGACGCGCCCCGGAACGCGCGCACCGGCGTCGGCGCGCCAGCGCTCTCCAGCGCATCGTGGGAGCAACGCGCCGGAGAACTTTTCCGGGAGGACCGGAACCTCGAAGGGATCAGACCTTCACGCGGATCATCTGATACGAGTAGGGCGCGAGCTTGACACTCAGCACCTTGCCGTCGACCTTGGCGCCGCTGCCCTTGGACGGGGCGACGTTGGTCTGCTCGGTCGCCGTGTTCACGGCGCGCAGGTTCTCGTGCGTCATCACCTGATGATCGATCACCGTCGCGGCGCCGAAGCCCTCGAGGCTGAGGTCGACCTCGATCGTCTCGCTGGCATGGCGGTTCACCGCGAAGAAGCTGATGGTGCCATCTTCTTCGTTGTGGACGCCGGAGACGTCGACGTAGCCGATATTGTCGCCGTGTTCGGAATCGTAGCCGGGGGTATTTACCGCCAGCTGCAGCGCCCTGCCGCGGCCATAGATCGAGGCGAAGTAGTAGGGGTAGTAGATGGTCTGCCGCCAGGCCTGCCCCTTGGGGTCGGTCATGATCGGCGCGATGACGTTCACCAGCTGGGCGATGCAGGCGAGCTTCACCACGTCGGAGCGGCGGATGAAGGTGTTGAGGATCAGGCCGACCTGCAACACGTCCTCGAAATTGTAGATGTCTTCGAGCAGACGCGGCGCGTGCGGCCAACCGCCATTGCCGTCGAGGATCTTCCGATCCTGCTTGTTCGAATGGTACCAGACGTTCCACTCGTCAAAGCTGATATAGACGTCGTGCCTGGAACGCTTCTTGGCCTTCACGAAGCCGATGGTCGAGGCCACCGTGGCGATGTAGCGGTCCAGCTTCTCGTTGAGCGCCAGGTAGTTGGCCGTGTTTTTCGCCAGCACGTCGGCGCCGGCCCCGTCGAGCAGCGCCTGCTCGTTCTCGCGGTTGGCGAAATACATGTGCAGCGAAATGTGGTCGACATTGTCGTAGGTGTGCTCGAGCACCTCGCGCTCCCAATCGGGATAGGTCGGCATCCCCGAGTGCGACGAACCGCAGACGATCAGCTCGAGCTTTTTGTCGAAGGCGCGCATGGTCTTGGCGACTTCGTTGGCAAGACGCCCGTATTCGTGAGCGGTCTTGTGACCGACCTGCCAGGGCCCATCCATCTCGTTGCCGAGGCACCAGAGCTTGACGTTGAACGGGTCGGCGCGACCGTTCTTCTTCCTGAGATCGCCCCAGTACGAGCCGGTCGGGCCATTGACGTATTCGAGGAAGTTGCGGGCATCGTCGAGGCCGCGTGAGCCCAGGTTGATGGCGAGCATCATGTCGGTATCGACAAGATCGCACCAATCGGCGAATTCGTGCACGCCCACCGCATTGCTGTCTGAAGTATGCCAGGCGAGGTCGAGCCGGGTCGGGCGCTCGGCGCGCGGGCCGACGCCATCCTCCCAGTTATAGGCCGAGACGAAGTTGCCGCCGGGATAGCGGACCATCGGCACCTTGAGATCGCGCACCAGTTGGGCGACGTCGCCGCGCATGCCGTTCTTGTCGGCGGTGGCGTGGTCGGGCTCGTAGATGCCGGTATAGATGGCGCGCCCGAGATGCTCGAGGAAGGCCCCGTACACCCGGTCGTCGATCTTCGAGATGGTATAGTCCTTGTGCGCCGTTACCGTCGCCCGCATGCGCTCCTCCGTGCCGCCAGCTTTGGTGATTTATATCGCCTAGCTTGATATGGAACCGGTCGCGGAACGTCAAGGGGAGGGAAGCGAGGAGTGAGTAACCAATAGCGAGTGGCGCAGAGAGATCGCCTTGCCCTACTCGCTATCGGCTATTCGCCATTCGCCTGGTTTTCACTCCGTCTCAAGGCGGAGCACGATGTCCTGGTCGTAGTTGCCGAAGCCGCGGCCGAAAATGTTGAGGCCGCCCGGATGCTTGGCTTCTTCCTTCACGCCGATCCGGAGCCGGATCGAGTGATGGGTATCGAGGTCGAGGTCCTTGAGCGACACCGGCGAGATCTTCATGCCGTCGACATAGGTGCCGCTGCCGTTGACGCGGAAGCTCTTCAGCTTGCCGTACTGGCTGCCCTTCAGCTTCCACCAGTCCGGGGTGTAGACGCCACGCTTGTCACCGAAATCGCCGGGCGAGGTCCAGGTGCCGATGTCCTGGCCGTTGACCGCCACGGTGATGTCGGACGGCCAGTCGGCGCTGGTGCCGGGCACTTCCGAGCTCAGCTCGAGGCTGAACTCCATCGAGGTGATCTTCTGCTGCGCCAGCCGCGCATTGTTGGGGAACTGATACTCGACATAGCCGCGGGTGAACCAGATCAGCCCGGTCTTCATGCGGTCGGGATCGAGGAAGGTATCGGGCACATCGAGCAGCCCGATGATCCCCTCGGTGGAGCAGAGCCCGCACGGCGCCGAGACTTCGCAGCTGGTATAGAGCCCGAGCGGCATCGCCACCTCGATGACATTGGCCTTCAAGGGGCGGATATCCTCCTTGAACATGACCAGCACTTCGTCGAACAGGCTGTGGCAGATCTTCTGGTTGCCCTTGCGGGCCTTCTGCGTTTCGGTGCGCACGAGTCCGGCTTCGACCAGCGTCTGCATGTTCGAGCTGATCGTCGATTGCGGCTGGCCCAGCTTGGCGGCGATGTCGTTGACATTCATCGCCCCCTGCACGTGCAGCAGCTTGAGGATGGCGACCCGAACCTCGGAGGCGAGCGCCTTGAGCACCTCCGGCCTCTCCTCGGGGTCGATGAGCAGGAAGTTGCGGCTCATGAATCGTGACGCTCCCAAACGCTGAAGGGCGTTTGTATCAGGAAGTTCGGTACAGTCAAACGACCCTCAGGCCACCTCTGCCTCAAGGCGGCGCGCGGCGCAGTTACACCCGCGCTCAGTCGGTGTGGAACACCTCGTCGATCGAGGCCCACCACTCACCTTGCTTGCGGGTCTCCAGCGGCGACTGCATTGGCATGCAGACCGACCACCATTCCTGCGTCACCGGGTCGGCGGCCATCGCCGCCATATCGGCCTCGTAGTCGGTGCCGACATACTCGAAATAGGAGAACAGCAGGTTCTCCGGCTGCTTCAAAAAGATCGAGTAGTTGCGGATGTTGGAGTTCCTGATCTGCTTGAGCACATCCGGCCACACCGCGGCATGCACGCGCACATAATCCGCCACCGCCTCGGGCTTGAGCCCCAGCACCGCCCCGTAACGCTTCATTGTCTCGTTTCTCCCTTGCAACTCGTTGGTCAGGCAGACGGCCTTTCCCACCCACCGGTGTCATCCCAGCGAAAGCTGGGACCCATTTCTCCGCTGGCGCAGGCTGCGAGTTGGTTCCCAGCTTTCGCTGGGATGACATCGAGCGTGGAGGGTGTTTCTCGACCAAGCCGTGACAGACTCTCACCCCCGCCGCTGCGAAATCTCCTGCCCGCAGGCGATCAGTAATTGCAGAACCGCGTCGCAGCCCGGCGCTGTCCTGACGTCCAGCCGCTCGGAATAGGGGCAGGTGAACACCGCCAGTACGCGCCCCATCGGCCCCAGGATCGGCACCGACAGGTTGTTCACCCCGGCGATCTGCAGGCTCTGCATATTCTCGAAACCCTGCTGGCGTACCCGGGTCAGCCGCTCCTCCAGTGCCGGGGTCAGGTGCTCGGGCTGATCCTGCTCCTCCAGCATCAGTCGCCGTTCGTCGGCCGCGGCAAAGGCGAGCAGCACATGGCCGGAGCCGGTATTGATCAGGCTGATGCGCGAGCCGACCCGTACCGAAACGTTCCAGTAACCGGGGCCATCGACCTGCGCCGCCACCACCAGGTTGCCGCGATCGTAGATGGCAAGGTGGCAGGCCTGCTGCGCATCCCTGGCGAAACGGCGCATCACCGGCATGGCCTGGCTGAGCAGCCGCTGCAGCGGGGGGCGCGCATGCGCCAGTTCGAACAGCTTCAGCGTCACCTCGTAGCGGTCGGCCGGGGTGCGGCGCACGAAGCCGCGGCGCACCAGCCGGTCGAGCATGCGGTAGATTTCATTGGGCGAGCGGTCGAGCGCCTTGGCGATCTCGGCCTGGCTGAGACTTTCTTCGGTCGCGGCCAGCAATTCCAGGATATCCAGGCCCTTGTCGAGGGCCGGGGCGCGGTACTTCTCAAGATCCTCGATCTGAGCCACGCGCCCTCCTCCCTTCGGCGCGATTGACGCCGCAAACCTCTCGTGCTTACTCACGAATAGTCTTTTCACATATGCACAACAAGCCGGATTCAGCCGGCATTCGAGCCTCGGAGGAAGCAATGGCGCGGATCGCGCGGGTCGAAGTGCTGATGGTCGACCTCGTCCCCAAGGTGAAGCGGGTCGACGCCATCCAGTCCTTCGTATCGCAGGAAACCCCGATGGTTCGCATCACCGATGCGGACGGGGTGACCGGCACCGGCTACAGCTACACCATCGGCACCGGCGGCCATTCCGTGGTCGAGCTCCTGAAGCGCACGCTGGTGCCCGCCATTGTCGGGCGTGAGGCCAACGAGATCGAAAAGATCTGGCGCGACCTGCTGTTCCTCACCCACGCCACCACCACCGGCGCCATCACCTCGATCGCGCTCGCCGCCATCGACACGGCATTGTGGGACCTCCAGGCGCGAAAGCTGGGGCTGCCGCTCCATATCCTTGCCGGCGGGGCACAGGACGCCATTCCGCTCTACACCACCGAAGGCGGCTGGCTGCATCTCGAAGAGGCGGCGCTGATCGAAGATGCGCTGCGCGCCAAGGCAGACGGCTTCGGCGGCTGCAAGCTGAAGGTCGGCCGGCCGATCCACGAAGACGTGCGCCGCATCTCGGCGGTGCGCGAGGCGGTCGGCCCCGGCTTCGAGATCTTCACCGACGCCAACCAGCGCTTCAATGTCGACGAGGCGATCCGCCGCGCCCGCGCCTACGAGCCGCTCGATATCGGCTGGTTCGAGGAGCCGCTGACCGCCGAGGATATTTCGGGCCACACCCGGCTCTGCGAGCATACCTCGATCCCGATCGCCATCGGCGAGAGCCTTTACTCGGCGATGCATTTTCGCGAGTATCTCGAGCGCCATGCCTGCTCGATCATTCAGGTCGATGTCGGCCGGGTCGGCGGCATCACCCCCTGGCTCAAGGTGGCGCACATGGCCGAGGCCTTCAACATCGCGGTCTGCCCGCATTTCCTGATGGAACTGCATGTCGGGCTCTGCGCCGCCATCCCCAACGGCCGCTGGGTCGAATACATCCCGCAGCTAGACCAATTGACGACTGAACGGATGACCATCCGGGATGGTAAGGCCATCCCGTCTTCAAAACCGGGCCTGGGCATCGCCTGGGATTTCGACGCTATCGAGCGGATGACCGTCGAAGGCTCGCACTCGATCCATCTCTAGGAGATTTCCATGGCCGATATCAGCGGCAAGATCGTTCTCATCACCGCCGCGGCGCAGGGCATCGGCCTCGCTTCGGTGCATGCCTTCGTCAAGGCCGGCGCCAAGGTGATCGCCACCGACATCAACGCGGCCAAGCTCAAGGAGCTCGACGGCACCCCCGGCGTCACCACCCGCGTGCTCAACGTGCTCAGCACCGAGGACGTGAACAAGGCGGTGGCCGAGATCGGCCGCATCGACATCCTGTTCAACTGCGCCGGCGTGGTGCAGTCGGGCACCATCCTCGAGATGCCCGACAAGGACCTCGAATTCGCCTTCGACCTCAATGTCTGGGCGCAGATCCGCGCCATCAAGGCCGTGCTGCCGCAGATGCTGGAGCGCAAGGACGGCTGCATCATCAACATGGCGACCGTCGCCTCGTCGGTCACCGCCGTGCCGAACCGTGCCGCCTATACCATTTCGAAGGCCGCAGTGGTCGGGCTCACCAAGTCGATGGCCGCCGATTACACCGACAAGGGCATCCGGGTGAACGCCATCTGCCCGGGCACGGTGGAATCGCCGTCGCTGCACGAGCGCTGGCACGCCACCGGCGATTTCGAAGCGGCCAAGAAAGCCTTCATCGCCCGCCAGCCGATCGGCCGCATCGGCCAGCCGGAAGAAGTCGCCGACCTCGCCGTCTATCTTGCCGGCGCGACGTACACCACCGGCCAGGTGCAGATCATCGACGGCGGCTGGACGGCCTAAGGCAAGTCAATCCGCTGGGCCGGTGCGGGCTGCCCCCCACCCCTGTCCCCTCCCCGCAAGGGGGAGGGAGACCCTAACACCGACATCGCAGCAAGCGTCTCTCTCCCCCTTGCGGGGAGGTATTAAGGGTGGGGGTCAGCCCGCACCGACGTGAATCGGGTCAACTCAGTCCGCAAACCCCTGCGCCACCGGCGCCTTGCAAACTCCTGCCGTTTCCAGCTGGTGGGCGATCCTCAAGCACACGTCCTCGCGCCAGGGAGCGGCGATCACCTGGACGCCGAGCGGCAGGTCTTCGCCATATTGCCAGACCGGCACGGTTACGGCAGGCAGGCCGATGAACGAGATCGGCTGGGTGAAGATGCCGAGATTGGGACGCACCGGCAGCTCGACGCCACCGAACATCGCGGTCTTCTGGCCAAGCAGCGGCGCCTTCATCGGCGTCGCCGGGGCGAGGATGGCGTCGACTCCGCCGAACAGTTGCAAAACCCGGTCGCGGAACACCCGGCGCAGCTTCTGCGCCCGCTCCACCCAGACGGCCGGCAGCATGGCGCCGGCCAGCAGCCGGTCGCGCACTTCCGGGTCGAAATCGTCGGGCCTTTCCCGCAGCCGCTCGAGATGCAGCGCGGCGCCCTCGGCCATGGTGATGAGGAAGGCGGCGGCCCGCGCCGCCTGGGCGTCGGGCAAGGTGACGGTCTTGGTCACCTCGAGGGCCTTGGCGACCTTCTGCACCACGGCCTGCACTTCCGGCGTGCCGAGGAAGTATTCGCCTGCCACCGCGATCCTGAGGCCGGGGATCGGGTGTTTGAGCCGCGCCGAAGTCGGCTCGTTCACCCGCTTGGTCTGGGCGGGATCGGCCTCGTCGAAGCCCTGCATCACGTCATAGGCGAGCGCCAGGTCACGCGCCGAACGGGCGAATGGGCCGAGGTGGTCGAGGCTCGAAACGAAGGGGAAGCTCCGCGCCCGGCTCAGCCGGCCATAGGTCGGCTTCAGCCCGAACAGTCCGCAGAACGAGGCCGGCACGCGGATCGACCCGTTGGTATCGGAGCCGAGGCTCAGCGGCACCAGCCCGCCGGCCACCGCGGCCGCTGGGCCGGCCGAGGAACCACCGGTCATGTGGTCGAGCCCGTGCGGGTTGCGCGAGGGGCCGTCGTGGGCGTTCTCGCCGGTGAAGCCGTAGGCGTATTCGTCCATGTTGAGGGCGCCGAGCAGCACGGCACCGGCCGCTTCGAGACGGGAGATGAGCGTGGCGTCCTGCGCCGCCGGTGGATCGTCGCGGTTGATCTTCGAGCCGGCGCGGGTAGCGATACCCCTGATGTCGTAGAGGTTCTTGGCCGCGAACGGCACGCCGGCAAGCGGGCCGGGATCGACCGCGTTGCGAATCTTGCCATCGACCAGGTCGGCCTGTTCCAGCGCCCGTTCCGCCGTCACCTCGGTAAAGGCGCCCAGCATCGGATTGTGCCGTTCGATCCGCTTGAGCGCTGCTTCAGTGACGGCGCGTGCCGTGACCTGCCCGGCCTTGACGGCGTCGGCGATCTCGGTGGCGTCGGCGGTCGCCCTCATGCGCGATAGACCGGGGCCGGTTCGGCGTCGTCGTCGAGCCTGATCTGCTCGACCAGCGCCGCCATTTTCGAAGCGGTCTTCAGGTTCAGCTTGATGCCGGCCCGGTGCTCGGGCGCGATGCGCAATTGCAGCAGCGGCGCCGCGGCATCGATCAGCGCATCGGCATCGAAGGGTTTGTAGGCCATGGCGCGTCATGCCTCGCGTCGGCCGGCCGAGGGCAGCCCCCTGCCCCCGTGTTACCTGCCGTAAATTACCCTCACACGACAGCGCCTTGCGCGGCAATCGTCTTGATCGTCGCGGGCCTGAATTCGGGGTGACTGGCCGCCACGAAACTAACATGTTAGTTCTGGCAGCGAGGAACAGCCGGAAGCGGCAACGAGGGAAACAACGTGAACCAGATCGATCTCAACGGGCAGGTGGCCGTGGTCACCGGCGGCGCCTCAGGCTTCGGGTTGGCCTGCGCCAGGCGCTTCATCGCCTCGGGCGCCAAGGTCAGCCTGTGGGACCGGGATGCCGAGGCGCTCAAGGTGGCGGTCGGGCTGCTGGGCGACGCGGCCTCGAGCCAGACCGTCGACATCACCGACTATGACGGGCTCGCCGCGGCACATGCGGCCGTCGAGAAAGAGGTCGGTCCGGTCTCGATCCTGCTCAATTCGGCCGGCATCGCCGGCAAGAACGCGCCGCTCGACGAATATGGGCTCGACGAGTGGCGGCGGGTCATCGAGATCAACCTCAACGGCACGTTCTACGTCAACCGGGTGGTGATCCCGGCGATGAAGGCCCGCAACTATGGCCGCATCGTCAACATCTCGTCGGTCGCCGGCAAGGAAGGCAATCCCAATGCTGCCGCCTATGCCGCCTCGAAATCCGGCGTGCTCGGGCTGGTGAAGGCGCTGGGCAAGGAAGTCGCCAAGTACGATATCGCGGTCAACGCCATCACACCGGCGGTCGCCAATACCGCCATCCTCAAGGAAGTGACCAAGGAATTCATCGAGTACATGCTGAGCCGCATTCCGCGCGGCCGCTTCCTCGAAGTCGATGAGCTCGCCAACATGGTGGCCTGGCTGGTGTCGAAGGAGAACAGTTTTACCACCGCTTCGGTCTTCGACCTCTCGGGCGGCAGGACCACCTACTGATGAGCATCCGACACTGCGTGTTCCTGAAGTTTCGCGCCGACGTTCCGGCCAGCGAGAAGCAGGCGATCTACGAGCAACTTGCAGCGCTCGGTGGGCATCTTCGCATCGACCACATGAGTTATGGGCCGAACGTCTCGCCCGAGGGCCTGCACCAGGGCTTCGTCGACGGCTTCACCATGGATTTTCCTGACGTCGCGGCGCGCGACGCCTATCTGGCTGATGCCATGCACAAGCAGGCCGGAGCCCGGCTGGTGGCGGCGCTGGAGGGCGGGGTGACGGGACTGCTGGTGTTCGATATCGAGGTCTAGCGCGACAGTTTGGTGCGGGTGGCTATCGCTTCGCCTCCTCCACCCGGTGTCATCCCTGCGCAAGCAGGGACCCAACTATCCGCCAGCGCGGGCCGTGAAATGGGTCCCAGCTTTCGCTGGGATGACACCGAGTGGGTGGCCCAATAGTGCCTTCCAACCTACCCCCGCGAAGCCGCAATTGTCTCCGCCAGCATCCGGCCCATGCGGCTCTCGGGGCGGCCGAGGTCGCGGACGATGGTCATGTGGTCGAGTTCGGGCAGGGTGATGCGCTGATATTCGAGCCCCCGCTGCCCGGCGGCATAGCAGAGATCCTGCGCCTGGAGGTGGAACGGTTCGGTCTCGTTGTGGCCGACGGCCACCACGACTTCCGGGCCCGCTATCTGCTCCGCACCGAGCGGCGAGAAGCTCGCCACCTCCTCGCCCGTCAGTTGCAGGTCGGGCTGCAGGTAGCTCGTGGTGATGGGCCGCAGGTCATAGAGCCCGGAGACCAGCAGCAGCGACTTCAACGGAATATCAGGTGCCTGCGCCTCGTGCGGGGCGCGGGCCGCGAGGTAACTCGCGAGATGCCCGCCGGCCGAATGACCGGAAGCCGAGAACGCCGTGGGGTCGCCACCGAAACTTGCAGCATTCGCCACCAGCCAGCGCGCCGCCTGCCGCACCTCGTCGACCAGTTGCGCCATCCGGGCGTTGGGGATCAGCGTGTACTCGACGATCGCGGCGATGGCGCCGTTGCGGGTGATGGTCTCGGCCGGGAAGGTGAACATCTCCTTGTCGTTGAGGTACCAGTAGCCGCCGTGGATGAACATGTGGATGGGCAGCGGACCCTCGGCGTGCTCGGGAAAGAACAGGTCGAGCCGCTGACGCGGACCGTCGCCATAGCGGAGGTCGAAGCGGCTCCTGAGCGTCGCCCGGGTCCGGGCACTGGCGGCGAGGTTGCCGTCCTTGATGGCCTCGAAGTCCGGCACCAGGTTGGGAATGTCGAACGGGTCGATGGCGGTCACTGCGGTCTCCTCGAAGTCACGCCACCGGAGCCTTACCGCCGATGGCAAGTCAAGCGCTCCGAACAGCGGATCGCGGTGCCCCCAGCGAACCTGGCATGTGGTAAAGTTCTCATTTTGTCCCACGGCCGATTCGATTAGGGTGCGCGCCTCAGAGCATGGGAACCACGATGTCCGATTACGTTATCGCGCCGCCGCCGCAGCCCGCCGTCCCCGTCGCCGGCGGGGGGCTGTTTCCGGTCCGCCGCATCTATTGCGTCGGCCGCAACTATGCCGAGCATGCGCGCGAGATGGGGCACGATCCCAATACCGAGCCGCCGTTCTTCTTTGCCAAACCCGCCGACGCGCTGGTGATCGATGGCGCCGATTCCCCTTATCCGTCCGAGACGCAGAACCACCACCACGAGATCGAGCTGGTTGCCGCCATCGGCACCGGCGGCCGGAACATCGCCGTCGCCGAAGCGATGCGGCATGTCTGGGGCTATGCGGTGGGCATCGATCTGACCCGCCGCGATCTGCAGGCCTGGGCTAAGAAGGGCGCCAAGCCCTGGGAAGTGGCCAAGGGGTTCGACCATTCCGCTCCGATCGGCACACTGGTGCCGGCCAAGGGGATTCCGACCCCGCTCAAGGGCGCCATCGAGCTCCGCGTCAACGGCGAGACCCGCCAGTCGGCCGACATCGCCGACATGACCTGGGACCTGCCACACGTTATCGCCGAGCTTTCGAAGTATTTCGAACTGTTCCCGGGCGACCTGATCTTCACCGGCACCCCCGCCGGGGTCTCCGCCGTGGTGAAAGGCGACCTGCTGGAAGGCTCGATCGCCGGTATCGGCACCGTCACGGTGCGCATCGCCTGATGGAGTGGTCGCCGCAACAGGATGAAGCGCTGCAGGCGGTGTCGCGCTGGCTGAAGGACAAGGACGGCAAGCAGGTGTTCCGGCTGTTCGGCTGGGCCGGCACCGGCAAGTCGACGCTCGCCCGGCATCTCGCGCAAGGGGTGAAATCGGTGAAGTATGCCGCCTTCACCGGCAAGGCGGCGATGGTGATGCGCAAATATGGGGCGCGGGGCGCCTCGACCATCCATTCGCTGATCTATGCGCTGGTGAGTGAGAAGGATGGCGAGCCGAAATTCGCGCTCGACCCCGAGAGCGAGGCGCTGACCGCCGACCTGATCGTCATCGACGAAGTCTCGATGGTCGACGAGCAGCTCGGCCGCGACCTGTTGAGCTTCGGCACCAAGGTGCTGGTGCTGGGCGATCCGTTCCAGCTGCCGCCGGTGCAGGGCGCCGGTTTCTTCACCGCGGACGAGCCCGACTACATGCTCACCGAGATCCACCGCCAGGCGGCGGATAATCCGATCATCCGCATGTCGATGGAGATCCGCGAAGGCGGCTATCTCGAGCATGGTCGCTATGGCGAAAGCCTCGTGATCCCGCGCTCCGATGTCGATCGCGATGCGGTGATGCAGGCCGACCAGGTGCTGGCGGGCCGCAACAAGACGCGGGTCGCCTATAACGACCGCATCCGCGAGATCAAGGAACTACCCCGGCACGAGCCGGTCTCCGGCGACCGCCTGGTCTGCCTGCGCAACAACCCGATCAAGAAGCTGCTCAACGGCCAGATCTGGACCGCGGCGGAAGTGAAGAAGCGCTCCAATGCCCGCTACTCGATGACCCTCGACCCAGATGAGGTCACTGGCGCCAAGGCGACGCAAGCCAAGGTGGTGACCCATGCGGCGTTCTTTTCGGGCGAGGAAGACCAGCTCAGCTGGCCGGAGCGCCGCCAGTACGACGAGTTCACCTTCGGCTACTGCCTTACCGTGCACAAGGCGCAGGGCAGCCAGTGGGACAATGTCTACCTGTTCGACGAAAGCTACGTCTTCCGCGAGGACCGGCAGCGCTGGCTCTACACGGGCGTCACCCGCGCCAGCGAGAAGATCACCGTGGTGTCCTGACCGACCGGACGGTTAACGAGCCGATAACGGGACATGCCGCACGCTTGGGTTCTGACAACAGGACGGGCGACGCGCAGATGATGCAGCCACTCCGATTTCTCGTGTCTCCCAGTCACGGCCGCTGGATGCTGAGCGTCGGGCCGACCGTCCTCGCCAGCCACTCAACGCTGGATCGCGCCGTCCGCGCTGCGGTCGACATGGCCCGCAGGACCGGAGGCAACAACCGGGTCTTTCTCGAGAGCGAGGATGGGCAGGTCCAGCAGCACTGGCCGGCCTGAGGACGGGCGGGCCGTCTGGGTGAGCGGCTCTATCCGCCAGGTCGAGAACATTTGCCCCATGATCGCAGCCATCTGGGGTTTGGCTCGCATCAACCGCACGGCGAAACCAGGCTGCATACTGACGATGCCGGGCATCTCCTCGCACTGCAGCACGAGGTTGCTGAACATGCGGAAGCGCCTGATGTCGCCCTTCGGCAACTGCACAATGTAAGCGACCACCCTCATCACCTCCGAGCTGCAGCATGAGCCGGTGGTGCTGACGGTTGCCTGACGACGCGCGTAGCAGTTTGTTAACTCGAATGCCGCTGCCAGATCGGCCGCTTCGGGTGCCGCCACCCTCATCGTCATCGGGCAGGTCTTCTCGGTTTGCTGAAAGCGCTTTAGGGTCCGCGCCGAGATTTTCTGGAGGGTAGCATGGACTATCGATTGCTCGGCCGTTCCGGCCTCAAGGTGTCGTCGCTGTCGATCGGCACGGCGACGTTCGGCGGCGACGGGTTGTGGGGCGATACCAACGTCAAGGAGGCGCAACGCCAGATCGACCTTTGCCTAGACCACGGCGTCAACCTGATCGACACCGCCAACGTCTATTCGGGAAGCGTCTCCGAGACGATCATCGGCGAGGCACTGACCGACGGCCGCCGCGACCGGCTGCTGATCGCCACCAAGGTGCGTTTTCCCCGGGGCAAGGGGCCGAACGATCGGGGGCTCAGCCGCTGGCACATCATCCGCGAGGCGGAAGCGTCGCTGAAGCGAATGAAGACCGACGTCATCGACCTCTACCAGGTGCACGAGTGGGACGGGCAGACGCCGCTCGAGGAAACGCTGGAGGCGCTCGACACGCTGATCCGCTCCGGCAAGGTCCGCTATATCGGCTGCTCGAACTATTCGGCCTGGCACCTGATGAAGGCGCTCGCGGTGTCCAACGAGCGCAACTACCAGCGCTTCGTTTCGCAGCAGATCCACTACACCCTGCATTCGCGCGAGGCCGAGTTCGAGCTGATCCCGGCCGGGCTCGACCAGGGCGTCTCGGTGCTGGTGTGGTCGCCGCTCGCAGGCGGGTGGCTGTCGGGCAAGTACACCCGCAATTCAAAGCCCAGCGACGGGCGGCAGGTGCGCGGCTTCAAGGAGCCGCCGATCTACGATCCCGAGCATCTGTGGAAGATCGTCGACGTGGTCAACGACATCGCTGGGGCACATGGCGTGTCCGGCGCGCAGGTGTCGCTGGCCTGGCTGCTGTCGAAACCGATCGTCGCCTCGGTGATCATCGGCGGGCGCAATATCGGCCAGTTCGAGGACAATCTCAAAGCGGCCCAACTGACACTCACGGCCGAAGAGCTGCAGAGGCTCGATGCCGTCAGCCAACCGAACCTGCCCTACCCTTACTGGCACCAGAGCTTCACCGCGCAGGACCGGCTCGGCGAGCCCGACCTGGCGCTGCACCGGCCCTATCTGGACAAGTGATCACCTGTGCGGGCGGGCGATCTCCCGTCCGCACATCCAGAGCTGCCGCACAATCCTGAACGCTGGCGTCATGTTTTCTTGACTAAGTTTAGAACCGTTATAAAGTGTGGCGGTTCCAGACCCCATCCAGCCGCGGGGGCTCCCGCGAAAATCCGGGCCCTTGCGTGGGGAAGCAGCAAGAAGTCGGCGCGACGCGCCGAATCGGAGATTCGATGAGACTGACTCGCCAGTCCAACTATGCCATTCGCACGCTGATCTATTGTGCGGTGAACGAGCCCGGGCTCAGCCGGGTCGCCGACATCGCCAGGGCGCACGCGATTTCGGAACTGTTCCTGTTCAAGCTGATCAAGCCCTTGGTCGAGAACGGCCTGCTCGAGACGGTGCGCGGTCGTCGCGGCGGCATCAAGCTCGGCCGTCCGGCCGACGAGATCACCCTGCTCGACACCGTCCGCCTCACCGAGGAGAGTTTCTCGATGGCCGAGTGCTTCGAGGATGGCGACGTGACCTGCCCGCTGGCCGAGAGCTGCGACGTCAATGCGGCGCTGCGCGAAGCGCTGGGGGCATTCTTCAACGTGCTCGAGAGCTACACCATCGCCGACCTCGCCAGTAAGCGCCGGTCGCTGCGCGAGCGGCTCGGCCTCAAGTTCGAAGACATGGAACCAGTGCTGATCCGCGAGGCAGCGCACTGAGCCGAGCGGAAGCTCTCCTCGCGCCCATTTGCCCGCGACTCTCACCGGGTGGGGGCGAGGCAGACGGAAGCTCGTGACTCGGACACCTAGCGGCGGATGCCGGACCGACTCCAACCGTCCGGCATCCGCCCTTTCGCCACACGCGCCCGACCCGAAGGGCGTTGATCGTGCGGCGGAACCCAGTCTCTCTCTGGGATTGCCGGCAAGCAGCGAAGGGCTCGAACCCAAACGGGCCCTCGGCCAACCTGCCCGGCGTGCCCCGAAGCCCGAGGCCCGGCGCTTTTGCCAAGCCGCAGTTGAACGGCTTGTGACGCCCGGTTTCAGGCCCGGTTCATCCGCCGCTCCGCCGGCATGCCGTGCCCCCGCGTTGATCTCGTGGCGCGCCCATGCTCTATGCCCCCGAACCTCTTGAACTGGACTAGCCGATGGCCGCCGCGCCCATATTGTTCCTGCAGCAAATCCGCCTGCGCCTGGGCTCCAGCGAGCTGCTCGAGGGAGCTGAACTGTCGCTGCTGCCGGGCGAGAAAGTGGCGCTGGTCGGCCGCAACGGCTCGGGCAAATCGACGCTGTTGAAGATCGCCGCCGGCGAGATCGAGCCCGATGGCGGGCGGCGCTTCCTGCAGCCGGGGGCCACCATCCGCTACCTGCCGCAGGAACCGGACCTCTCGGCCTATCCGAACGTCCTCGCCTATGTCGAAGCCGGCATGCAGGCCGGCGACGACCACTATCGCGCCACCTACCTGCTCAATGCGCTCGGCCTCACCGGCGCCGAAGAGCCGCAGCGCCTCTCCGGCGGCGAGGCCCGCCGTGCCGCGCTGGCGCGGGTGCTGGCGCCCGAGCCCGACATTATCCTGCTCGACGAGCCGACCAACCATCTGGACCTGCCGGCCATCGAGTGGCTGGAAAACGAACTCTCCAGCATCCGCTCGGCGCTGGTGATCATCAGTCACGATCGGCGTTTCCTCGCCGACCTTACCCGCTCGACGGTCTGGCTCGACCGCGGCGTCACCCGTCGCCTCGACAAGGGGTTCGGCAGCTTCGAGGAGTGGCGCGACCAGGTGCTGGAGGAAGAGGAAACTGCCCGGCACAAGCTCGACCGGCAGATCGTGCGCGAGGAGCACTGGCTGACCTATGGCGTCACCGCCCGGCGCAAGCGCAATGTGCGCCGGCTCGACGGGCTGTTCGCGCTGCGCCAGGAGCGCCGCGACCTCAAGCGCTCGGTCGGCGAGGTGAAGATCTCGGTGGCCGAAGGCGAGACCTCCGGCAAAATGGTGATCGAGGCCAAGGACATCTCCAAGGCCTATGGCGAGCGCATTATCGTCAAGGATTTCACCACCCGGGTGATCCGCGGCGACCGGCTCGGCATCATCGGCGCCAATGGCGCGGGCAAGACCACGCTGATAAAGCTGCTCACCGGCGAGCTGCCCCCCGACAGCGGCACGGTGCGGCTCGGCGCCAACCTCGAGCTCGCGAGCCTCGACCAGCGGCGCGCCACGCTCAGCGCCGACATGACGCTCAAGGAAGCGGTGACCGGCGGCGGCTCGGACACTCTCGTCATCAACGGGCAGCCCAAGCACTTCATGGGCTACCTCAAGGACTTCCTGTTCGGCCCCGAGCAGGCCGGCACGGCGGTCAGCAAGCTGTCGGGTGGCGAGCGCGGCCGGCTGGTGCTGGCGCGCGTCTTGTCGCTGCCCTCGAACGTGCTGGTGCTGGACGAGCCGACCAACGATCTCGACCTCGAAACGCTCGACCTGCTGCAGGAGATGCTGGCCGATTATCCGGGCACGGTGATCGTCGTCAGCCATGACCGCGACTTCCTCGATCGCGTCGCGACCTCCGTGGTGGTTTCGGACGGCGGCGGGCAGTGGACCGAGTATCCGGGCGGCTATTCCGACATGGTGAGCCAGCGGGGCTATGGCGTTACTGCGCCGGCCAGCGCGCCCAAGCCGAAAGCCGAGCGCGCGACTCCGTCTCCAGTGGCCGCGCCGGCGCAGAAGCAGAAGCTCAGCTTCAAGCAGAAGCATGCGCTCGAGACTTTGCCCAAGGAAATCGGGAAGCTCGAAGCCGAGATCGGCAAGCTCAACGCGCTGCTGGCCGATGGTAGCCTCTACGCCCGCGATCCGCAAAAGTTCACCGAGACCGGCAAGGCGCTGGAAAAGGCCCAGGCAGCCCTGAGCAAAGCCGAGGACGAGTGGCTGGAACTGGAAGCGCTGCGCGAGGAAATCGAGGGGTAAGGGGGCGGACTGAGAGAGACGGCCCCCTCCCATCCTCCCCCACAAGGGGGGAGGTGCTCCGCCGGTGCGTTTGGCACGATCGTAGACAGAGCCTCGAGTCTTCACCTGCCGGGAGGGGGCCGTCTCTCTCAGTCAGCACGCCTTCGCCTTCATCCATTGTTCACTCGACCTTTCATCGCCTGACGACTATGAACTCCCTTGAAGCGATTCAATCGATCGAGGGAAATCATGCAGTATCGCAAGCTCGGCAATAGCGGCGCCGTCGTTTCCACCCAGACGCTGGGTACCATGACGTTCGGCGCCGAGGCGGACGAGGCGACGTCGTTCCAGCTGATGGACGACTATGTGGCGGCGGGCGGCAATTTCCTCGATACCGCCGACGTCTATTCGGCCGGCACTTCGGAGGAAATCGTCGGGCGCTGGCTGAAGGCCCGGCCGGAGGCGGCCAGGCAGGTGCTCATCACCACCAAGGCGCGCTTTCCGATGGGCAGCGGGCCGAACGACCTGGGGCTGTCGCGCCGCCACCTCAACCAGGCCCTCGACGCCTCGCTGGGCCGGCTGGGGGTCGAACATATCGACCTCTACCAGATGCATGCCTTCGACGCGCTGACGCCGCTCGAGGAAACGCTCAGGTTCCTCGACGACGCGATCCGCAACGGCAAGATCGGCTATTACGGCTTTTCCAACTTCATCGGCTGGCAGCTGACCAAGGCAACCTGGATCGCCAAAGCGGGTGGCCTCGCCCCGCCGATCACGCTGCAGCCGCATTACAATCTGCTGGTCCGCGACATCGAGCACGAGATCGTCCCCGCGGCGCTCGACGCCGATATCGGGCTCCTGCCCTGGTCGCCGCTCGGCGGCGGCTGGCTGACCGGCAAATACAAGCGCGACCAGTTGCCGACCGGCGCGACGCGACTGGGCGAGAATCCCAATCGTGGGCAGGAGTCCTATGGCCCGCGCAACGAGCAGGAACGGACCTGGCGGATCATCGCGGCGGTGGAAGCGGTGGCCAAGGCGCTGGGGGTTTCCATGGCGCAGGTGGCACTGGCCTGGCTGGCCGACCGCCCGGCGGTCACCTCGGTGATCCTCGGCGCCCGCACCCGCGAGCAGCTGGCCGACAACCTCGCTGCCGCCGATCTCAGGCTCGACGCCGAGCATGCGCAGCAACTCACCGACGCCAGCGCGCCGGAGGTGGCGGACTACCCCTATGGCAAGGGCGGGGTGAACCAGCGTCACCGCAAGATCGCAGGCGGGCGGTAGTCGCTCGCCCTCGCCCCCAATGGGTGGCGAACCGAGGCGCTGCAAGTCCCCCACACTCGGTGTCATCCCCGCGCAAGCGGGGAACTCCGTTTTGCGATCGCGCCAGGCCCAAGAAAACGGAGGTTCCCGCTTGCGCGGGAATGACCCGGTGGGTGGGACAAACTTAGCGCCCATAGGGCAGCCGAGGACTTCCGGCACGCACCGCCTCCCTCGGCCCTCCGGCTCTAGTAGGTGAGTTCGGTAAAGCGGGCGGCGCGGCCATCGTAAAGCAGCAGTCGCCCGACCAGGGGTTCGCCGACGCCGGTGATCAGCTTGATCGCTTCCATCGCCATCAAGGTTCCGATGACGCCGGTGACCGCGCCGATGACGCCGACCACTTCGCAGGACGGCAGGTCGGCTTCGTCGGGGGTGTCGGGATAGAGGTCACGGAACTGCCGGTTGCCGGGCATGAACACCGTGACCTGGCCGTCGAACATCGAGACGGCACCCGAAACCAGAGGAATTCCTGCCGCTTCGGCCGCCTCGGCGACGATCTGGCGCGTGCCGAAATTGTCGGTGCCGTCGATCACCATGTGGTAGCCGGCCAGCAGCCGGGCGGCGTTCCCGGCGGTGATGCGTTCGATATGCGGGATATACTCGACATGGGCGTTGAGCCCGGCGACGAACGCCCCGGCGCTTTCGGCCTTGGCAGTGCCGATGCCGTTCGATTGGTGGATCATCTGGCGCTGCAGGTTGGAGAGCGACACCGTGTCGTGGTCGACGACGCCGAGCGTCCCGACACCGGCGGCGGCTAGGTAGGCGATCAGCGGGCTGCCGAGCCCGCCCGCGCCGATCACCAGCACCCGCGCAGATTTCAGCTTCTGCTGGCCATCGCCGCCCACCCCGCGCAGCACGATGTGGCGCGCGTAGCGCCTGATCTCTTCGGGGCTGAGAGCGGCGCTCACTTCACCCCCGGAACCGGTATGGCGATGAAGCGGCGATCGGGCCCTTCGAAGCCCTGGGAGAACACCGAGATGATGGCCACCGGGGTGCGCGCGTTCCACGACCAGTTGACCGGCGCGACAATACCGTAGGGGCGATAGGCGACCGTACAGTTGCGCGAGGCGGGCACGCTCTGGTCGCGATGGAGCTCGGTGCTCTTGCCGTCCGCCTCGAGCGTCAGCGCGAAGCCGACCGGCGGCGAAAAACCATAGCTCTCGACGCAGGGGACGGTCGAAGTCGATTCGAAGCTCTCGATCTTCAGCGTTACCGGGTTGGGTGGCGGATCCATGCCGAAGCCACGGGCGCCGAAGGTGATGCCGGCGCCGTCATGGCCGACTTCGCCGTCGCCGTTCAGCGCCTCGATCACCGCCGGCTCGCTGATGGCAAGATCGGAGAACGCCTTGGCGGCCTTGGCCATCGCCTCGGTCCGCACGGCGCCCAGCGTCGAGCTCTCGTCCTCGAGGGTCAGGCGGAAGGGCGAGCCGCCGGCCCATTTGTCCTGGGCGACGTCGAGGATGAAGATGTTGGAATAGGGAAAGCCCGAGCCATCCTGCACCCCGAACTCCTCGTAGCCGAAATAGCGGCCATCGGCGGAGAAGCCGAGGGCGGCAAAGTTCGCCGCATCGCCGGCAAAAGCCGGCGCGGCGACGAGGGCCAGAAGACTAGCGGCCAGTCGAACCGAAACCGCCTGCACCACGCTGCGTCTCATCAAGGTTCTCCCTCAACTCGAAATCTATGCCGGAAACCGGCGCCACCACCATCTGGGCGATGCGATCGCCGCGCTGGATGGTGAATGGGGCATCGCCGTGATTGATCAGGATGACCTTGATCTCGCCGCGGTAGTCGGCGTCGATGGTGCCGGGCGAGTTGAGCACGGTGACCCCGTGCCTGGCGGCGAGCCCGGAACGAGGGCGCACCTGCGCCTCGTAGCCGGCGGGCAGCGCGATCGCCATGCCCGACGGCACCAGCGCCCGCTTGCCGGGCGCGATCGTCATGATCTCGGACGCGCCGAGCGCGGCGAGGAGATCGACCCCCGCCGCGCCCGTGCTCTGTTGCCGCGGGGGCTCGAGGCCCCGGCCGTGATCGAGCCAGATGAAGGCGACTGTGACCCGATCCGTCATGGTCAGCGGGTATCGACGACCGCGAACAGCTCTTCGGGCAGGTCGGCCTTGCCGTCGAGCAGGTCGGTGAAGTTCAGCACCATCTCGGCAGTATTGTCGCCAACCTTGTTCATGTTGGTCTCGGTGATGCGCTTGCCCTTGATACGGATGGTGGCGGTGTGACCCTCGAAATAGGTCTTCATCATTGCCTTGGCCTGGGCATCCTCGGCGCCGCCGGCGCCTTCGCTGATCTGGCTCGACATCTCATTGGTCTTGAAGGCCACGCGCACCACGCCCGGGCTCACCACTGTGATGCTGGTGTCGGAGTTCGGGCCGTCGCTGTCGGCGGTCAGCGTCGCCAGGTCGCCTTCCTTGATCGAGGTGCAGGTGCCGCTGCCATCGGCATTCTCGGTCAGCACGTCGCCTTCTTCCTCGCAGAACGCGCCGGACGAATCGGCATTTTCGCCGCCGGCATCGGCCATCTGCTTGATCATCGGGTAGAATTCGGACGCCACCGTCATCACGGTGGTGGTCTTGCCAGTGGTCTCGCTCTGCACGTCGATCTCGGCGGTGACGTCCATGCAGCCGGCGAGCCCGGCGCTCAGCAGCATAATGCCGGCCAGCCGGGAAACAGTCTTCAAGGTCATGAAATTCTCCTCAACATCGCCCGCCGCATTGCCCCCGTTGTAGGAGCCGGTCCCAAGCGCCGCAAGCCGATGCCGCCTCGGTATTGCCCCAGTGATGAACGCTTGATGAACCAATGTTCAGGGGCGGTCGCCCCCGCCAGCCCTCAGAGGATGAGGAGAAATCAGAAGCCGAGCAGGCGCCACAAGCCGACCAGCAGCACCGCCGTCGCGAGCCAGAATCCTAATACCAGCATGAAGCGGTTGAACCGGCGATCGGGCGAGTGCTTGTCGCGTTCGTAGTCGTCAAGCGCGGTCTCGGCCTTCTCTACGATGGCGGGAAGCCGGCCCAGCGTGGTGACCACGGTGTCGAAATGGTCCTTCAGCTCCTCGAGCCGGCCGAGCGGCCCGGCGGAGCGGCGCACCCAGTCGCCGACGATCGGCTCCGAAATGCTCCAGATGTCGAGTTCGGGGTCGAGCGCCCGCGCCACGCCCTCGACCAGCACCATGGATTTCTGCAGCAGGATCAACTCCGGCCGGGTCTGCATCTCGAACAGCTCGGTGGTGGCAAAGAGCTGGCCCAGCACCTTGGCCATCGAGATGTCCGAAACCCGCCGGCCATGCTGCGGCTCGCCGATGGCGCGCAGCGCCAGCGCGAATTCGTCGATCGACTGGGTGCGCGGCACATAGCCGATCTCGAAATGCCGCTCGGCGATCAGCCGGTAATTGCGGGTGATGAAGCCATAGAGGATGTCGGCGAGGAAGCGCCGCTCGCGCCGGGTGATGCGACCCATGATGCCGAAATCGACGGCGACGATATTCTGCGTCCTGGGGTCGGCGAAGAGGTTCCCCGGATGGAGGTCGGCATGAAAGAAGCCGTCACGCACGGTGTGGCGGAGAAAGGCCTGCAGCAGGTTCCTCGCCAGCGCCTTGCGGTCGACGCCGGCAGCATCGAGCGCCGCATTGTCGCGGATCGGGATGCCGTCGACCCAGGTGGTGGTGAGCACCGTGTCGGAGGTGAAATCCCACATCACCTTGGGAATGACGAAGCCGGTATCGTCCTTGATATTCTCGTAGAACTCCGAGATCGCCGCCGCCTCGAGGCGGAGGTCGAGTTCGATCCGCGCCGAGCGGTCGAGCGTTGCGACCACGTCGACAGGCCGCAGCCGCTTCAGCTTGGGCACCAGCGCCTCCGCGAGTCTCGCGCCGGCATACTGGCTCTCGATGTCGGCGCGGAAGCGTTCGCGGATGCCGGGGCGAAGAATCTTCACCGCCACGCTGCGGCGGCCGCTCTCGTCGGTGAGCATCGCCTTGTGCACCTGCGCGATGGAGGCCGCGGCGACCGGCGGCGAGAAGTCGGTGAACTCGGTCGAGCGCGGCCCCAGCGCTTCGGCAAGCAGGTCCGGGACGAGCTTGTCGTCGAAGGGATCCATCTTGTCCTGCAACACCGCCAGATCCGCCGCCACCTCGTCGCCGACGATATCGGGGCGAGTGGCGAGAGTCTGGCCGAGCTTGACATAGGTCGGGCCGAGCCGGTTGAGCGCCCGGGTCAGCCGTTCGACCCGGCCGGAGCGCCTGACCTCGCCGCGCTCGAACAACCGGCCGAAGCGGACGCCGGCCTTGAGCACCGGTGGCAGCGCGTCGTTGTCGAAGATCGACAGGGCGCCTTCGCGCGCCAGCACGAAACCGGCCCGGGCCAGGCGGAAATAGGCAGCGAGCCCCATGGCGTCAGAGTTTCCAGGCCGCGTGCAGCGCCGCGATATTGCCGGTGAACGGCGTGTGGGTGACGCGCTTGAAGCCCGCGTCGGCAATAAGCTTCGAAAAGTGCTCGGGGGTGGGGAACTTGCGGATCGATTCCACCAGATATTGGTAGGGCTGTGCGTCGCCGGTCACGGCACGGCCGATCGGCGGAATCACCCGATCGGAGAAGGCCCGGTAAACCTCGGACAGCACCGGGGTATCGACCTGGCTGAACTCCAGGCAGAGAAAGCGCCCGCCACGCTTCAGCACGCGATGCGCTTCCTTGAGCGCCAGGGGAATGCGCGGCACGTTCCGGATGCCGAAGGCAATGGTATAGGCGTCGAAGCTCTCGTCCTCGAACGGCAGCGCCTCGGCGTTGGCCTCGACGAACTTCACCTGGGCCGGGAAGCGCCAGTTCCGCGAGCGCTCCTCGCCGACCCGCAGCATGTCGGTATTGATGTCGGAGACGGTGACTTCGGCGTAGCCGACGGAGGCATTGACGATGCGCTCGGCGATGTCGCCGGTGCCGCCCGCCATGTCGAGCACGCGGTAGGGCACGCTTCCCTGCTTGGGCGGGGCCAGTCGCGCCACCATGGCGTCCTTCCAGACGCGGTGCACGCCGCCGCTCATCAGGTCGTTCATCAGGTCGTAGCGATCGGCGACGCGGTGGAACACGTCGTTGACGAGGCTCTGCTTGTCTTCGAGGGCGACCGTTCGTTCGCCGAAATGCGTGGTCTCGGCCATGCTCTGTCTCCGGATTGCCGGCGTTATAGCGGATGGGGCCGCGCCATGCCATGCGGGAAACGGGCGCATGGTTGAGCAAGGCCAGCCCGCGGGACCCATCACGCCATGGGGGAATTCGAGCGACCGATGCAAACACTGACATCAGGTGACGCTTGTTTCGGCTACGCAGGGCGGCCACATAGTGGCCCGCGAAAGGATCCACCCATGCCGGAACTGCCAGAGGTCGAAACCGTCCGTCGCGGGCTCGAGCCCTATGTGACGGGCGCGCATATCGACAAGGTGACGCTGAACCGCAAGGACCTGCGCTTTCCCTTTCCCGAGGGGTTCAAACAGGCGCTCGAGGGCGCGACCATCGAGAGCACCGGGCGGCGGGCCAAGTACCTGCTGTTCCGGCTGTCGACCGGCAAGACCTGGCT
The DNA here is from genome assembly GCF_001402915.1 of Devosia sp. A16. GTDB lineage: Bacteria > Pseudomonadota > Alphaproteobacteria > Rhizobiales > Devosiaceae > Devosia_A. Next base: position 2,541,087 of record NZ_CP012945.1, on the reverse strand, counting down.
CAGCCACCTGGGCATGACCGGCGCCTACCGCTTCGAGGATTTCAAGTTCAAGGAGCCGTCGCGCTACTACGAGCCCGACGAGGACAGGAAGCACGACCACCTGGTGCTGGAACTGACCCACCCCGAGCATGGGGCGATGAAGCTCATCTACAACGACGCCCGCCGTTTCGGCTTTGTCGATCTTTACGAGCACGAGGCCGACAGCCCCTATCTCGAGGGGCTTGGGCCCGAGCCGCTGTCCAACGCCTTCAACGCCGCCGAGATGGCGGAGCGCTTTGTCGGCAAGAAGGCGCCGATGAAGGCGGCACTGCTCGACCAGCGCGTGGTGGCGGGGCTGGGCAATATCTATGTCAGCGAGGCGCTGCATCGCGCCCATATCCGCCCCGACGTCGAGGCGCGCGCCCTGGTGCTGAAGTCTGGCAAGCCATCCAGGCGGCTCGAGGACCTCGCCGACGGCGTGCGGACCGTGCTGATCGAGGCGATCGATGCCGGGGGTTCGACGCTCCGGGATTTTCGCAATGCCGAGGGCAACTCGGGCTACTTCCAGCACCGCTTTGCCGTCTACGATCGCGAGAACGAGCCATGCCCGACTCCAGGCTGCCGCGGGGTGATCAAGCGGATCGTGCAGTCGGGGCGGTCGACCTTCTTCTGTCCGGTGTGCCAGCACTGAGATGCGAATGGCGAATTGGGAGTCGAATAGGGGACGGAAGATCGATCGAGCCGCTCGCCCCTCTCGCTACTCGCTAATCGCTGTTCGACCACCCCGGAGGCCGCCCCTCCGCGCTGGTGAATCCAGTTGACGTCCCAGCTCGTCGCGACTATACAGCGCCCAACTTGGCGGCCCGAGATGCCGCCGATTTCATTTCATCGCCCCTGGACATTCCGGCCTCGGCTGGGCCAGCGGGTTGAGCGCCAAAGAGGAATTGATGGCCAATACTGCTTCCGCCAAGAAGGCCACGCGCAAGATCGCGGCCCGCACCGAAGTGAACAAGTCGCGCCGTTCGCGCATGCGCACCTTCGTCCGCAAGGTCGAAGAGGCGATCACTGCCGGTGACCACGCGGTCGCCGTTGCCGCGCTTAAGGCCGCCGAGCCCGAGATCGTGCGCGCCAGCCAGAAGGGCATCGTCCACGCCAATGTGGCCGCCCGCAAGGTGAGCCGCCTCAACTCCCGCGTGAAGGCGCTGCAGGCCTGATCGGCCCACACCGTCGTCAAGACGGTTTGACGACAGCTTCGTGAATGTGAAGAGCTCCCTTTCGGGAGCTTTTCTGTTTTTATGGCCGGGTGTGGCACAGCGTGGGAAAGCGGGCGTCAGTGTGACAGCTTTGCGACACCTGGATGTAGAGTTATCCCCGGGCGAAAGGCCTGCATTTCCGGGCCTTTGCGCGGTCCCGTCATGAGAATTTCATCTGCCTGTCAGGAATGAATTGTCGCTTTCGAGCCGCAGCTACCACAATTCCAAAGCCGCCAAAAACCTCACGAAACCCCGATTCCCCCTTGAGTCACAGCGCCTTGGATTTCGACCCGGACAAAGTGCCGCGGAAAGGTTTTTGCAAAGGGTGCGAGTCAACCCCCTCTAGGCAAAAAACCCCCGTTGATTGGAAAATTCCCCCCCACTAAGATGCCCCTCGTCGCTCAGGAACACCCGGCGCCAGAACCGAGTAATCGAGCGACATGACTGGCAGGAATGCTGACTTTGAGATCGTGGCTGAGGCGACATGGACGCGGCCGGCAGTCTTGGGGAAACTCCATTCGTAGTCTGGTTTGATTAGTATTAGTGTTGGTCTTACGAGCACGTAAGACGTTGCGGTAGTCCGGGCGCGATCAGCGGCTCGGCTCAATTGAAAGTTTGGTTAGACTGAACCGCGGCGAAGTTCGCGGGCAGGACAGGTTTGTCTGCGCAAGCGGGCAATAGGTTGGCGGCGCTGTGCCCAAAAGGGGCAGCTGTAGAACAGGATTTGGGGCTAACACGATGGCGATGAACGCGGCGGCGGATCGTGCAGGTTGGGTATCGGATGCAGGGAACGGAAAGGGGCAAAGCGGCGGCAAAGAGGGAGCGGTGATGATGGGCAAGGACGGCCAGGCACTCGGCTCCAACGAGCTTTTCCAGCGTGTCCGTGCCCGGCTCAAGGCCGCCGTCGGCGAGGATGTCTTCAACTCCTGGTTTGCCCGGCTGGAACTGGAAGAGATCGTCGACGACCTGGCCCATCTGAGCGTGCCGACCCGCTTCCTGTCCTCCTGGGTGCAGTCGAACTACGCCGAAAAGATTCTCGAGGCGTTCCGCGCGGAATCCGCCGGCCTCGCCCGCCTGCACTTCACGGTGCGCGTCAACGGCCAGGCTCGGCCCCGGCTGCACCAGGCCGAGACGCCCAGCGAAGCGATCGAGGTCGAAGTGACGGCCGCACCGGTGGCGCCCCGCGTGGTGCGGGAGTCGACGACAGCGCCGGCGCCACGCGGCGACGCGCTGTCCGGATCGGCCCTCGACCCCAAGATGACCTTCGACAGCTTCGTTGCCGGCTCGGCCAACGAGATGGCGCTGCAAGTGGCCAAGCAGGTGGCCCACGCGGCCGCCAACAACACCGTCAGCTTCAACCCGATCTACATCCACTCGAGCGTCGGCCTGGGCAAATCCCACCTGCTCAACGCCATCGCCTGGGCCGCAGGCGCGGCCGAGCCCGGCCGCAACATCGTCTACCTGACGGCCGACCATTTCATGTACCACTTCATCACGGCCGTGCAGCGCCAGTCGGCGCTCGGCTTCAAGGAGTGGCTGCGCCGCGTCGACCTGTTGCTGATCGACGACATGCAGTTCCTGCAGGGCAAATCCGCCACCGAGTTCGGCCACACGCTGGGGACGCTGCTGACCGGGGCCAAGCAGGTGGTGGTGGCCGGCGACGCGCCGCCGCGCGACCTCGAAATGCTCGATGAGCGCGTGCGTTCGCGGCTCTCGGGTGGCCTCGTGGTGCCGATCAACTCGTTCGACCTCGATCTCCGCCGCGCTATCGTCACCCGACGGGCCGAGCAGGCGGCCTCGCGGTTCTCCGATGCGCATTTCGCCCCGGCGGTGCTCGACTATGTCGCCCGCGTGGTGGTGAGCCATGGTCGTGATCTCGATGGGGCGGTGAACCGTCTCCTCGCCGCCAACCAGCTGACCAAGGAGCCGATCACCGTGGCGCTCGCCGAGCGCACGCTGGCTGACCTGGTGCGGCAGCGCGATGCCCGCCGGGTGCGAATCGAGGACATCCTCAGGATCGTGTCGCGCCACTACAAGGTGCCACGCAACGACCTGCTGTCCTCGCGCCGCTCGCGCGACGTGGTGCGTCCGCGCCAGATCGCGATGTATCTGGCCAAGGCGCTGACCTCGCGTTCGCTGCCGGAAATCGGCCGGCGCTTCGGCGGCCGCGACCACACCACGGTGCTGCACTCGGTCCGCAAGGTCGAGCAGATGATCAAGGATGACGGCGAGCTGGCGCAGGAGATTGAACTGCTCAAGCGGATGCTCGAAGAATGAGATATGCGGCCCTCCCCCGCGGGGAGGGCACCGCCGGCCGAAACCATCCGGCGGCGTTGTGAGTTTCGACCCAGTAGGGTCCGTTAGTGAGTGGTAGCGTTGCCGGTATCGCGTTCGAGAACTCCGCGGCTGTTGCTGCGGATCAGAAAAGGTCTGAAGCGCCTCGATCTGGGGGCGCGCCCTGAGCCCCAGCCGCTGCCGCCCGACCGGGCCTGGCACGAGATGCTGGCGCGTCTGAATGCCGAGGACGCCGCACGACGCCTCGAAGACACCGAGCGGCGTCTCGAGGCGATGGAACGGGCGCTGAACGGCGAGAGGCGGTAGCGAGCCCCCCAGGCGCCACGCTGCCGCGCATTTTGTCTAGGGATAGCGGCCTCGCGGGCCCACGCGCCCTTGCCTTTTGCCCCTTGAATTGTAATGTCGCAGCCCGGTTTCCGCTTGGTTTTGGGCTGGGTTTCGCCGGGCAGCAGCCGTCTGGGGTAGGGGTTTTGGGTTTATGAAAGTCACTCTCGAGCGCAACCATCTGCTCAAGTCGCTGGGGCACGTCCACCGCGTGGTGGAGCGCCGCAATACCTACCCCATCCTCGCCAACGTGCTGCTCAAGGCTTCGGACGGCAAGCTCGACCTGCGCGCCACCGACCTCGATATCGAGGTGACCGAAAGCGTGCCGGCCATGGTCGGCCAGGCCGGGACCACCACGGTGCCGGCACACACGCTCTACGAAATCGTCCGCAAGCTCGCCGACGGGGCCGAAGTCCGGCTCGAGAACGAAGGCACCGAACAGCTGCTGGTGACCTCCGGACGGTCGCGCTTCCACCTGGCGTGCCTGTCGCCCGACAGTTTCCCGGACCTCAAGTCCGGAACCTTCACTCATACGTTCTCGGTTCCCGCGGCGACGCTGCGCGAGCTGATCGAGCGCACCCAGTTCGCCATCTCCAATGAGGAGACGCGCTACTACCTCAACGGCATCTACATGCACGTGCTGGAGGTCGGCGGTGTGCCGACGCTGCGCGCCGTCGCCACCGACGGACACCGCATGGCGCGCGCCGAATCCGATGCACCGCAGGGCGCCAAGGGCATGCCGGGCATCATCGTGCCCAAGAAAACCGTGTCGGAAGTGCAGAAGCTGCTCGACGGCGCCGATGGCGATGTCGAGGTCGAACTTTCGGACACCAAGATCCGGGTCACCCTGGGCAGCGTGGTGCTGCTGTCGAAGCTGATCGAAGGCACCTTCCCCGACTATGATCGGGTGACGCCCAAGAACAACGACAAGCAGATGAACGTCGACAAGCAGACCTTTGCGACCGCCGTCGACCGCGTCTCGACCATTGCGTCGGATCGCGGCGGCAAGGCCGTCAAGCTGTCGATGAAAGAAGGCCAGCTCGAGCTTTCGGTCACCAACCCGGACCATGGCACGGCGAGCGAGGAGCTGGCGGTCGAATTCGAGCCCGAGAGTTTCGAGATCGGCTTCAACGCCCGGTACCTGCTCGACATCATCGGCCAGATCCGCTCGGAGAACGCGGTGTTCCTGTTCAACGACGCCGGCTCGCCGACGCTGGTGCGCGAGGACGGCGACGCCAAGGCGCTCTATGTGCTGATGCCGATGCGGGTGTAAGGCCTGTCTTCCCTCTCCCCTTGAGGGAGAGGGTGGCCCGGCGAAGCCGGGTCGGGTGAGGGGAAGTCGCTCCTCACTTCGTTCGGATCGCGCGATGACTTCGCATCGCGGACCCCTCATCCGGCGCTGCGCGCCACCTTCTCCCTCAAGGGGAGAAGGGAGATCGAGGTTGCGGCGCCGCCAATGCACCCTTCCCGCTACATCTCACGGCTTCGCCTCTCGCATTTCCGCAACTATGCATCGGCGGCGCTCGATCTCGACGGGCGGCACCTGGTGCTGGTCGGCGCGAACGGCGCGGGAAAGACCAACCTGCTCGAGGCGGTATCGCTGCTGTCGCCGGGGCGCGGCCTGCGCGGCGCCCCGTTCGAAGATGTCGCGGCGCAAGGATCCGACGGGCTTTGGGCAGTGGCCGCCACGGTCGAAACGCCTGAGGGGCCGGTCGATATCGGCACCGGCGCCGGCGGCCCGGAGGGCGGCAGGCGGGTGCGGATCAACGGCGCCAACGCCCGGACCATCGAGGAGATGAGCTCCTATCTGAGGGTGCTCTGGCTGACCCCGGCGATGGATGGCCTGTTCACCGGCCCGGCGAGCGAACGCCGGCGTTTCCTCGACCGACTGGTGACGACGCTGCTCCCCGGCCATTCGGCTCAGGTCTCCGACTTCGAAAAGACCATGCGGCAGCGCAACCGGCTGCTCGACGAGGACGCCGACCCGATCTGGATCGATGCGGTCGAAGCACAGATGGCGGCGGCGGCCGCAGCCGTGCATTTCGCGCGCGCCGACAGCCTCGGCGAGCTGCAGGCGCTGATCGCGGCCGGCGTCGACGAGGCAAACTTTCCGGCAGCCCGGCTGGCGCTGACGCCCCTGTTCGAGGATCGGCACGAGGCTCAGTCCTCGGCGGTGCTCGAAGCGGACCTCAGGGCCCTGTGGCGCGCCAACCGCAACCTCGACCGCGCCGCCGGGCGCACCCTGGTCGGCCCGCACCGCATCGACCTCGAGGTGCGGCATGCGCAGAAGGACATGCCGGCGGCGCTCGGCTCCACCGGCGAGCAGAAGGCGCTGCTGATCGGGCTGATCCTCGCCCATGCGCGGCTGGTCAAGCGTGCGGCCGGCATCGCGCCCTTCCTGCTGCTCGACGAAGTGGCGGCGCATCTCGATCCCGGCCGCCGGGCGGCGCTGTTCACGGCACTCGACAGCCTCAACACACAATGTTTCATGACCGGCACCGACCCCATGCTGTTCGAGGCGCTGGCCGAGGGGGCGCAGCGGGTAATCGTCAAGGATGGGCGATTGGCGCCTGAGCCGTGAGAAACGGTCCCTAAGCCTTGTAAAACGGGCTAAAAATAGCCATTTCCCTTGGGTATGAACACCCGATCCGCTAGACCGATCCCAGCGGACCTGCTGACCTGATTCGGGACCCCCTTGAGCACCGAGACCCCCTCCGATCCGAACGAATATGGCGCCGATTCCATCAAGGTCCTGAAGGGCCTCGATGCGGTGCGCAAACGCCCCGGCATGTATATCGGCGACACCGATGACGGCTCGGGCCTGCATCACATGGTCTATGAGGTGGTGGACAACGCCATCGACGAGGCCCTGGCGGGGCATGCCGACCTGGTGACGGTGACGCTCAATGCCGATGGCTCGGTGTCGGTCAACGACAACGGCCGCGGCATCCCGACCGCCATCCACAAGGAAGAAGGCGTCTCGGCGGCCGAGGTCATCATGACCCAGCTGCATGCCGGTGGAAAGTTCGACCAGAACTCCTACAAGGTCTCCGGTGGACTGCACGGCGTGGGCGTGTCGGTGGTGAACGCGCTGTCGGTCTCGCTCAAGCTCAATATCCGGCGCGACGGCGAGATCCATGAGATGGAGTTCTCGCACGGCGACGCGCTGGCGCCGCTGAAGCAGGTGGGCACCTATGTGCCCAACCTGCAGCCGGGCACGTATGAAGGCCGCTCGGGCACCGAGGTCACCTTCCTGCCCTCGCCCGATACCTTCACCATGGTGGAGTTCGACTTCAAGACGCTGGAGCACCGGCTGCGCGAGCTGGCCTTCCTCAACTCGGGCGTCCGCATCGTCCTCCGCGACCTGCGCCATCCCGAGCCGGTCGAGGTCGAGCTGCACTACGAGGGCGGCCTCGAGGCCTTCGTGCGCTATCTCGACAACGCCAAGACGCCGCTGATTGCCGCGCCGATCCTGTTGAGTTCGGAGCGCGACGGCATCACCGTGGAAGTGGCGATGTGGTGGAACGACAGCTACCACGAGAACGTGCTGTGCTTCACCAACAACATTCCGCAGCGCGATGGCGGCACGCACCTGGCGGGCCTGCGCGCGGCGCTCACCCGGCAGGTCACCAAATATGCCGAAGAGAGCGGCATCCTGAAGCGCGAGAAGGTCGAGGTGTCCGGCGAGGATATCCGCGAAGGCCTCACCTGCGTGCTGTCGGTCAAGGTGCCGGACCCGAAATTCTCCAGCCAGACCAAGGACAAGCTGGTGTCGTCCGAGGTTCGTCCGGTGGTCGAGAACGGGGTCAACGACAAGCTGCAGCAATGGCTGGAAGAGCATCCGGCCGAGGCGAAGTCGGTGGTCGGCAAGGTGGCTGAAGCGGCGGCAGCGCGTGAAGCGGCGCGCAAGGCGCGCGAACTCACCCGCCGCAAGTCGGCGCTCGACATCAACTTCCTCGCGGGCAAGCTCAAGGATTGCTCGGAGAAGGATCCGGCGCTCAGCGAGATCTTCATCGTCGAGGGCGACTCCGCCGGTGGCTCGGCCACGCAGGGCCGCGACCGCCGCAATCAGGCGGTGCTGCCGTTGCGCGGCAAGATTCTCAACGTCGAGCGCGCCCGCTTCGACCGCATGCTGAGCTCGGAGACGATCGGCAACCTGGTGATGGCGCTGGGCACCTCGATCGGGCGCGAAGAGTTCAACATCGACAAGCTCCGCTACCACAAGATCATCATCATGACGGACGCCGATGTCGACGGCGCCCATATCCGCACCCTGCTGCTGACCTTCTTCTATCGGCAGATGCGCGAGCTGATCGAGCGCGGCCACATCTACATCGCGCAGCCGCCGCTCTATAAGATCAAGCGGGGTTCGTCCGAGCAGTACCTGAAGAACGAGCGCAGCCTCGAGGACTACCTGATCAATGCCGGCACCGATGAAGCGGTGCTGACCAGCCGCGACGGCGTGGCGCATTCGGGTGAGGACCTGCTGCAGATCGCGCGGCAGGCACGCGAGATCGTGCATACGATCGAAGGCCTCAACACCAAGTACAACCGATCGATCATCGAGCAGGCTGCCATCGTCGGCGGGCTCGCCGACGCGGCCGGCGACGATGAGCGAGCTCGTACGGTCATCGAGCGCGTAGTGCGCCGCCTCGACCGGCTGGCCGACGAGTTCGAGCGCGGCTGGCAGGGTGAACTCGACGGCCAGGGCGGCTATGTGTTCTCGCGCACCATTCGGGGCGTGACCGAGCGGCACGCGGTCGACGCACAATTGCTGGCGTCCGCGGACGCGCGCCGCATTCGCGCAACGGTGGACAAGCTGGGCGACCTCTATGGCGGCGTTGCCAAGCTGGTGCGCAAGGACCAGAGCTTCGATATCTACGGGCCGTTCTCGCTGTTCGAAACCGTCTCGGCCATCGGCCGCAAGGGCATTTCGCTGCAGCGCTACAAGGGTCTGGGCGAGATGAACCCGGAGCAGCTGTGGGAAACCACGCTCGACCCGAACGCCCGCACCCTGCTCAAGGTCGAGCAGCGCGAAGACGACAGCGAGGTCGGCATACTGTTCTCGGAACTGATGGGCGACGTGGTGGAGCCGCGCCGGCTGTTCATCCAGGACAATGCGCTGAGCGTCGCCAATCTCGACGTCTAGGAACTCTGGGATCGGAAGACGCTTGGCTGCATCGCCCTCCCCCCACCTTCCGCTGGCGGCTTGACCGGCGATGGAGTGGATCGTCGCTGGCATCCTGATCGTCGTGGCGGTCGCCGTGCTGTGGTTCGCGGCGTTCGCCCTGGCCAAGCGCAGCCGCTATGCCCGCCTGCTGCAGAAGTATGGCGGCGACGAGAAGCTGGTCGATGCGCTGGTGAGCAAGACCATCTGGCAGGGCATGACGGCCGAGCAGTTGCGCGACAGCTGGGGCGAGCCGGCGTCGATCGAGGAAAAGGTCATGAAGACCAAGATCAAGCAGGTGTTCAAGTACCGCCCGGTCGCCGCCAACCGCTATCGCGACAAGGTCACGCTCGAAGATGGCGTGATCGTCGGCTGGGACCAGAAATAGCGCCGTTAGGACCGACATCAGCTGGTGGAGCGCGCGAATGCCTGTCTACGTGCCTACCTTGCTGGTCTACGCCGGGGCCGCAGTTGCCGAAATCGCCGGATGTTTCGCGTTCTGGGTGTGGTTCCGCAACGGGCAATCGATCTGGTGGCTGATTCCAGGGCTGGCCTCACTCGCGGCCTTCGCCTGGTTGCTGACGCTCGCGCCGAGCGAACATGCGGGCCGAGCCTTTGCGGCTTATGGCGGGGTCTATATCGCGGCATCCCTGCTTTGGCTGTGGCTCGCCGAGGGACGGCGCCCGGACGTATGGGATCTGGCCGGCGGAGGGCTGGCGCTGGTTGGCACAGCAATCATCCTTTTTGCGCCGCGCTCCAATTGAAATGAAAGGCCCGCCAGTTGGCGGGCCTTCATCCGATCCGGGTTAGTCGGAGGGTCAGTCCCGGGCGTACATCACCATGCCGGCATGGTGCAGGACGCCGGCGATGAAATCGCCGGCGGCGGTGAAGCCGGTATCGTCCTGGTACTCGATGTGGTTGCCGACGATCCGATAGTCGCCCTGGTAGGCGACGTCGAGATGGCCGCGCGCTTCGATGTAGCGGCCGTTGGGCAACAGCGCCTGACGGATTTCGCCGTCTGCAGTGGCCCACAGGCCGGTATAGTCGTGTCTGGTTCCCATTGGTGAAACTCCAGGCTGGAGTGAGAGGGGTCGGCGGCTTCAGGCGAGGCCCAGCGTGGTGCCCGCTACGACTGCCAGCGCGGCGATCAGCGCCGCGCCGGCAAGCAGTACAACGAGCCGCCGGTTAGCCATTCATGCTCCGCCGCTCGCGCCGCGGCCGGCGCGGCCGGACATTCGCCTGCTTCAGAAGCTTGCTGGTGATGGCGAGGATGGCCTGGGGCTGCAGGCTCCGGGCGATGCTGGAAAGATCGATAGTCATTTGGGGTCCTCGCTTTCTACCGCCGACCTTGGTGCGTCTGGCGGTGACAGCTATATCGCTCGGCAAGGACTGGAGGCGGTAGACTGATCCTCCGGAGTGATTGCACAATCCTCCAAAACTCGGTGATCGCACGTGACTCGCCCGCGCGAACTGCTATGTAGGTTGCATCGAGAATGAAGGAATTCGCCATGGATCGCATGGATGAACTCAAAAACCTGATTGCACAGTTCGCGACCGACGACGGCATTCAGGCAACGCCGGTCGAAGGCATGTCGCTGGTGCGGATCTCGCACCCGTCCGAACCGATGCATGCCGTGCACCATCCGGCGCTCTGCATCGTGGCGCAGGGCCGCAAGCGGGTGATCGCCGGGGACCGGGTGCTCAACTATGACGCGGCGAATTTCCTCGTCGTCTCGGTGGATACGCCGGTCATCGGCCAGGTGGTCGAGGCGACGCCGGACGAACCATACCTCTGCATGAAGCTCGAGCTCGATGCCGCCGAGATCGGCGCCTTGCTGATCGAGGTCGGCGGCGTCACCGCCGCAGCGGCCGCCGAGGCCGAACCGAGCGTGACGGTGAGCCCGATCATGTCCGACCTGCTCGATGCGGCGATCCGGCTGGTCAAGCTGCTTGAGCGGCCGGAGGACCTGGCGGTGCTCGGGCCGATGGTGAAGCGCGAGATCCTCTACCGCCTGCTCCGCTCCGACCAGGCCACCAAGCTGCAGCAGATTGCCTTGGCCGAGAGCCGGCTGCAGCAGGTCAACCGGGCCATCGGCTGGATCAAGCTCAACTATCGCGAGGCCTTCGCCATCGAGACGGTGGCGGCCGAAGCGCGCATGAGCCCTTCGGCGCTGCACCTGCATTTCAAGGCGGTGACGGCGATGAGTCCGCTGCAGTACCAGAAGCAGTTGCGGCTACAGGAAGCGCGCCGGCTGATGCTGTCCGAAGCGGTCGATGCGGCGACGGCCGGCCACCGCGTCGGCTATGACAGCCCCAGCCAGTTCAGCCGCGAATATGCCCGCACCTTCGGCGCGCCGCCGCTGCGTGACGTGGCGCGGCTGAAGGCCGGTGACCTGCTGTCGGCCGGTTGATCCGCCACTGCGCTCGCTGCGATCGAAGCCGGCCTGCGCCAGCTGTCACCGCTCCGCAACACCGCTCGACCGGCACGCTTAAGCCCACATAAACCGGCCACATTTAACTTGGATAGCCAAGGGGACCGCGCTGGTCGAAGGCCCGGAGTTTCGGGTTGGCTGAGGCTTGGCGAGACGGTCGGATGCCCGATGGCGTCCGCAGGCTGCCCCGCGAAGGGAACCGGCTGCCGGACACACGCCATGCGCAAGAAGAATGCCGGGGCCCTGTTTATGGATTTTCACGTCTCGCCCGATGATCGCGTCGGCGCCATGCCCAAAAAGGGCACGCGTTCGGAGCGTTCCGCACCGGCGAAAAAGGCGGCGCGCGGCGCCCGGATCGAGCCGGGCTTTTCCGATGGCGGCGTCTATGTCGACGACGAGCGCAGCGAGCGCGCCCCCCGCGGCAAGGCGCCGCGTGGTCGGGCCCCCAAGCAGAAGAAGGGCCGTGGCCGGCGTGAACGGCGCCCGCTGACGCTGTTCGGGGTTATCTGGAAGATGATCTCCTGGCTGTTCATCCTGGGCATCTGGGGCGCCCTGGCCTTGGGCGCGGTGGTGGTCTACTACGCCGTGCAACTGCCCTCGGCCGACACCTGGAAGGTGCCGGACCGCGCCGCCAATATCCGCATCGTCGCCGCTAACGGGCAATTGATCTCCAACCGCGGCAAGACCGGCGGTGAGGCAGTGTCGCTGCGCGAGTTGCCCTATTACGTGCCGGCGGCCTTCGTCGCCATCGAGGACCGGCGCTTCTACGATCATTTCGGGATCGACGTGCTCGGCCTCGTCTCGGTGGCGCTCGAAAGCGTGCAGGCGGGCGAAGTGACCCGCGGCGCCTCGACCATCACCCAGCAGGTAGCCAAGAACCTGTTCCTCACTCCCGACCAAACGCTGGGCCGCAAGGTGCAGGAAGCGCTGCTCGCCGTGTGGCTGGAGCAGAACTATTCCAAGGACGATATCCTCGACCTCTACCTCAACCGCATGTTCTTCGGGCACGAGTCCTACGGCATCGAGGCCGCCTCGCAGCGCTATTTCGGCAAGTCGGCGCGCAACCTGTCGCTGGGCGAAGCGGCGATGCTGGCCGGCTCGCTGCAGGCGCCGTCGCGCCTCAACCCCAAGGGCAACCCCGATGCGGTAAAGGCGCGCCAGGGCCTGGTGCTCGCGGCGATGGCCAAGGAAGGTTACATCACCCCGGCCGAATCCAAGGCTGCGGCGATCGACCCCAACCAGACGGTGCGCACCAAGGTGGTGGGAGGCGAATCCTATGTCGCCGACTGGGTCGAGAGCCTGATGACTGCCTATCTGGGCGAAGTGAAGCAGGACGTGATCGTCCACACCACGATCAACTGGGACCTCCAGAAGGAGGCGGAATTCGTGGTGAAGGAAGCCGTGGCCAAGTACGGCAAGGAAAAGGGCTTCACCCAGGGCGCCATGGTGGCGATGGATGTCGACGGCTCGGTACGGGCCCTGGTCGGCGGCGTCGACTACCAGCAGAGCCAGTATAACCGTGCAGTGACGGCGCGCCGGCAGCCCGGTTCCACCTTCAAGCCGTTCGTGTATCTGGCCGGCATGGAGAAGGGCTATACCCCCGACACCATCGCCACCGACGGGCCGGTCGACATCAACGGCTGGAAACCGGCCAATGCCGACGGCAAGTATGGCGGCGACATGACCTTGCGCCAGGCGCTGGCGCTGTCGCGCAACACCGTCTCGGCGCTGCTCGCCAACGATGTCGGCCCGGACAAGGTGGTGGAAGCGGCAATGCGGATGGGGATTTCGTCGCCGCTGCAGGCGGTGCCGTCGATCGCACTGGGCACGCAGGAAGTCTCGCTGCTCGAGCTGACGGCAGCCTATGCGCCCTTCGCCAATGGCGGCATCGGCGTCATCGCCAATGTCATCACCCGGATCGAGACCGCCGACGGCAAGGTGCTGTATGACGCGGTGGCGGCCGGCCCCGGCCGGGTGATAGAGCCCAATATCGTTGCCGAGATGAACGACATGCTGCACGCCGCGGTCGAGATCGGTACCGGCAAGCGGGCCCAGCTCAACGGCTGGCCGATGGCCGGCAAGACCGGCACCAGCCAGAAGGCCCGCGACGCGCTGTTCGTCGGCTATACGGCCCGCATGGTGGCGGGTGTCTGGCTCGGCAACGACAATGATGTCGGCACCAAGCTCTCCGGCGGCAACGTGCCGGTGGAGATCTGGAGCCAGTTCATGACCAAGGCCCACGAGGGCATACCGGTCGCCGAACTGCCGGGCGCCATGACGACGCAACCGACCTTCGAGCAGCAACCGCTGCAGCCGATGGAACAGCCGCAGGCCGAACGCCCGCGCCGCACCCTGGTCGACCTCCTGGGCGATATCTTCGGCGGCAACTGACCCTTTCTGCTCCCCTCCCCCTTGAGGGGAGGGGAGCAAAAGAGAATGCCAGTTCCGCCTTTTGCATTCTCGGCCTGGGCCGTAGAGTTACCTCCCAAGGGAGGGACCTGATGTCCGATAAAGTACTTGTGGTCACTGGCGGCAGCCGGGGCATCGGCGCCGCGGTGTGCCGGCTCGCGGCAATGCGCGGCTATGGCGTGGTGGTGAACTATGCCGGCAATGTCGCGGCCGCCGAGGCGGTGTGCGCCGAAATCCATTCCCGCGGCGGCGAGGCCGTCGCGGTGCGCGGCGATGTCAGCCTCGCCGAGGATGTCGAGCACATCTTTCGTGCTGCCGACCGCATGGGCCGGGTGACGGGGCTGGTCAACAATGCCGGCACCATCGCCCCCTCGTCGCGCGTCGACGCCATGGATGCCGAGCGCATCAACCGCATCTTTGCGGTCAACGTCACCGGCTCGATCCTGTGTGCCGGCGCCGCGGTCCGGCGCATGTCCAGCAAGCATGGCGGCAGGGGCGGCGGCATCGTCAATGTCAGCTCCGCCGCCGCCAAGCTCGGCGCGCCGGGAGTCTATGCCGACTACGCGGCGAGCAAGGGCGCCATCGACACGTTCACGGTCGGGCTGGCGCTCGAGGTGGCGGCAGAAGGTATCCGGGTCAACGGCGTGCGTCCCGGGGTAATCGACACCGAATTTCACGCCACCGGTGGCGTCCCCGACCGGGCGCAGCAACTGGCGCCCAGCGTCCCGCTGGGGCGGGTCGGCACGGCCGAGGAGGTGGCGCAGGCGATCCTGTGGCTGCTGTCGGACGATGCGGCCTATGTCACCGGCACCACCCTGGCGGTGACCGGCGGACGGGCGGCGGCGCCTTGAACGCTATGCCGCGGGCGGCTGCCCCTACCCTTGATCTCTCCCGCTAAGAAAGGGGAGGGGGCGCATACATCAACGCCAGCGTTCTGGTCTCCCCCTTATCGAGGGACAGGAGGGCCCCGCAGCCGCCAGCTGTCGTATCGCGCACATCGAATCATGCGCATTTCGCATGGCTCCGCCTGCGACGGGGGTTCCCTCCAAAGGGCGGGTAGTTTAACCCGTTTGGCAGTCCTATATCGGCAGCGCGGGCGCCACTTGCCAGGCGCCATTTGAGCCTCTCGGAGACATCATGGCGGACACTTTCGACCTCACCGTAATCGGCTCCGGCCCGGGTGGATACGTCGCGGCAATCCGGGCGGCGCAGCTCGGCATGAAGGTCGCGGTGGTCGAGAAATGGCCGACCTTCGGCGGCACCTGCCTCAATATCGGCTGCATCCCATCGAAGGCGATGCTGCATGCCTCGGAACTGTTCGAGGAGGCGGGCCACCAGTTCCGCCAGTTCGGCATCGACGTGACGCCTCAGTTGAACCTCAAGCAGATGCTGGCGCACAAGGACGACACCGTCACCGCCAACGTGTCGGGCATCGAGTTCCTGTTCAAGAAGAACAAGATCACCACCTTCCGCGGCACCGGCTCGATTCCGGCCGAAGGCAAGGTGCTGGTGACGCCGGAAAGCGGCGCGCCGACCACCATCGAAACCAGGAACATCCTGATCGCCACCGGTTCGGTGCCGATCAGCCTGCCGGGCATCGAAATCGACGAGAACAAGGTGGTGTCCTCGACCGGCGCCCTGGCCTTCCAGGACGTCCCCAAGCGACTGCTGGTGATCGGCGGCGGCATTATCGGGCTCGAGCTCGGCTCGGTCTGGGGCCGGCTCGGCGCCAAGGTGCAGGTGGTCGAATTCCTCGACCGGATCCTGCCCGGCCTCGACAGCGAGGCGGCGCGGCAGACGCAGCGCAACCTCACCAAGCAGGGCATGGAGTTCAAGCTCTCGACCAAGGTGACGGCGATCGAGAAGCAGGGCGACGGCTCGGTCCGCGCCCGGCTGGAGCCCGCCGGCGGCGGCGAGGCGAGCTTCGCCGAGGCCGACGCGGTGCTGGTGGCGGTTGGCCGCAAGCCCTTCACCGAGGGGCTGGGCCTCGAGGGCGTCGGCGTGGCGCTCGACGAGCGCGGCCGCGTGCGCACCGACGCGCAGTTCAAGACCAACGTGCCGGGCATCTATGCGATCGGCGACGTGGTGGCCGGGGCCATGCTGGCGCACAAGGCGATGGACGAAGGCCATGCGGTGGCCGAGATCATCGCCGGCCAACAGCCGCACGTGAATTACGGCACCATTCCGTCGGTGATGTATACGAGCCCGGAAGTCGCCTGGGTCGGCAAGTCCGAAGACGAGCTGAAGGCGGCGGGCATCGAGTACAAGGCCGGCAAGTTCCCGTTCACCGCCAATGGCCGGGCCAAGGCGATGCTGGCGACGCAGGGCTATGTGAAGATCCTCGCCGACGTCGCTACCGACCGGGTGCTGGGGGCGCAGATCATCGCAAAGAATGCCGGCGAGATGATCCACGAGATCGTCGTCCTTATGGAATTCTCGGGCTCGGCCGAAGACCTCGGCCGCACCACGCATGCGCATCCGACGCTCAGCGAGGCGATCAAGGAAGCCGCGCTGATGTGCGGGGATGGGGCGATACATATTTGATCTCACGCGCCGTACCGCTGCGGGGTGGCCTGTAGGCCACTCCTCGCTGGCGCTCCGATGGGGCGGGGGTCGGCGCGCACCGGCTTAGGCCCGTTGGGCAAAAGCCCCTACTCCAGCCCATACCCCATCAGCACCTTGCCGTGCGCCTTGAGCCAGGCCTTGCCCTTTTCCATGTCGGGCAATGCCCGCTCGACCGCCTTCCAGAAGCTGGGCGAGTGGTTCATGTGGACGAGATGAGCCACCTCGTGCGCCGCGACATAGTCGAGCACGAAAGGCGGCGCGAGGATCAGCCGCCAGTTGTAGTTGAGCCGCCCGGACGACGAGCACGAGCCCCAGCGGGTCGCCTGGCTGCGCATCGCCACCGACTTCACCTCGACGCCCAGTGTCGCGGCATGAACGTCGGAGCGCTCGGCGAGGTCGCGCTGCGCTTCGGCCTTCAGCCATTCGGTCAGCCGGCGCGGGATGTGGGCCGCTTCGCCGGGCACCAATAGCGACAGCTCGCCATCGATCTCAGACACCTCGACCCGACCGCGCAGACGGCCCGTCGCATGGATGCGGTGCGGCACGCCGCGCAGCGGCAGCACCTCGCCATCGGCAAAAGCAGTGCGCGGCGCACTGCGCTTGAGGCGAGCGGCCAGCCAGCCGCGATGCCGGTTGAGAAAACCCTCGGCCTCGGGCCAGCGGCCGGTCTTCGGCAGGGTCAGCACCGGGTTGCCGTGATGCGGCACGGTCAGCCGGTAGCTCCTGGCTCGCGCGCTCACCTTCACCGTGATCTCGACCGGCGCATCGTCGATGACGATCGTCGTCGCGGCCGGCACCTTCGGCGTCCTCGCGGGGAACAGAAAGTTCATGGCCTGATCATCGCCGATTCGGAGCAAACGCCGACGACAAAAAAGCGCCCCTCGAAAGGGGCGCAGTCGTCAGGAGGAGGGGCATGGGACCGGCAGCGTGACCGACAAGGCTTGCAACAGCCTTGCGGGGGACGATCACGCGCATGCCGAGGTCAGACGTTGGTCCCGTTATTCTGGTCGCCGCCATAGTTCGGGCGGTTGCCGTTCTTGTCGCGCATGAAGCGGTCGAACTCTTCGCGATCCTTGGCCATGCGGAGGTTCCGCATGTATTCGTGGAAGGCGCTGACCTCTTCATCGAGCCGGCGGCGCTCCTCTTCGAGGCGCTTGAGCTGCTCGGCGCGGTAGTCGTCGAACGCGGCATTGCCGCTCGAATTGCGGAAGCCGTGGGGACGGAACGCGTTGCCGCGGGGACCGCAGTTTTCCGCCCAGTTGCGAGATCGGTTGACGAACCCCTGAGCCTTTTCCGCCGAGCCGCCGAACATTTCGCCCCATAGGATGTAGGCGAGAACGGCGAGGCCGAGCGGCCACCAGAGAACGAAGCCCAGGACCATCAAAGCGATGGTCAACGGGCCCCATTGCGGTTTGATAATCGCAGTGTGCATTGGACTTTTCTCCCAGTCACGAACTGCTTCGATGTGGTCCCGTCACGGGAGGGGTCAAGCGTTGGCTCGCGCTTTTTTGACCTTGAAATGGCATGCTAGACTTCCCATGCGGGCCGAAACCGAAGTGCCCGGAAAGGACGATTCATGGCATTGGCGGAGACGTCGGCAATCCTGCCGGGCAATTGGCGACCCCTCAGGCTGGCGACGCTGGTGGGGTTGCGCTGGCTGGCGATCGTCGGGCAGACCGCCGGAGTGCTGTTCGTCCAGTTCGGGCTGAACTTTCCGCTGCCCCTGACCGAGTGCCTGATGCTGATCGGGCTCTCCGTGCTGCTCAACCTGTGGGTGATCTTCCGGCTGGGCGAGGGCTATCGGCCGCCCACCACGGTGGCGACGGTGCACCTGAGCTTCGACCTGTGTCAGCTCGGGGCGCTGCTGGCCTTGACCGGCGGATTGCAGAACCCCTTCTCCCTACTGCTCCTGGCGCCGGTTTCGGTGTCGGCGACGACGCTGCCGCAGCGCTCGACGGTGATCCTCGCCACCCTCGCCATCGCGCTCGCCTCGCTGCTTTCGGTCTATCACATGGACCTGCCCTGGGACCCGGACTCACGCATCGTGTTCGACCGGGTCTACGTCATCGGCATCTGGGTCTCGATCCTGTGCGGCACGATCTTCATTGCCGCCTATACCAACCGGGTGGCGCACGAGGCGCGCCAACTCGCCGATGCACTGGCGGCGACCGAGCTGGCGCTGTCGCGGCACGAGCAGCTGAGCGCGCTCGATGGGCTCGCCGCGGCGGCGGCGCACGAGCTGGGCACACCGCTCTCCACCATCGCGCTGGCGGCGCGCGAGATCCGCGACGAGGTGCCCGAAGGGCCGGTGCGCGAGGATATCGAGCTGATCATGTCGCAGGCGGCGCGCTGCCGCGAGATTCTGGGCAAGCTCAGGAGCCTGCGCGACACGCCGGGCGACCCGTTCGCCGCCGTGCCGGTATCGGCGCTGCTCGCCGAGGTGATCAAGCCGCTCGAAGGCGGCGGCAAGGTGATTTCGGTGCGCACCGGCGCCGGCAGCGGCAGCGGCAGCGAACCGGTGATCGGCCGCAACGCCGGGCTGCTCTATGGCCTGGGCAACCTGATCGACAATGCGGCGCAGTTCGCGCAACGCGCCGTGCTGGTCGAAGCCAGCTGGGACAAGCAAGCGCTGACGGTGACCATTACCGACGACGGCCCGGGTTTCCCGACCGACCTGATCACCCGGCTGGGCGAGCCTTACCTCACCACCCGGCCGCGCAGCGCCGACAGCGGCGAGCCGGGCGGGCTGGGCCTCGGCATCTTCATCTCCAAGACCCTGCTCGAGCGCACCGGCGCCAAACTGAGCTTCGAGAACGAGGCGGCCGACGGCCATGCCCGGGTGCGGTTGATCTGGCCGCGCGCGGCGATCGAGCAGCCATGAGGGGGCATTTGCTCCGCACCACACACCGTCTGCTTCTGCCCCCTTGAGGGGAGGGATGCCGCCTCATCACCCCCACC
This sequence comes from Devosia sp. A16, assembly GCF_001402915.1. GTDB lineage: Bacteria > Pseudomonadota > Alphaproteobacteria > Rhizobiales > Devosiaceae > Devosia_A. Next base: position 2,521,705 of record NZ_CP012945.1, on the reverse strand, counting down.
CCGACCCCTCCCCTCGAGGGGAGGGAGTAGATTTGCTGCCCATATTTTGACCTTTTGCCCAAAAGACCCTACATGAGGCGGCGATGAGCACAGTCGATGAACTTCTTGCAGCCGACCGTACCCTGCTTCTGGTCGATGACGACAAGACCTTCCTGACCCGCCTCGAGCGGGCCATGCAGAAACGTGGCTTCGATGTCCGCATTGCCGACACCGTGGCCGGCGGCCTCGCTGCCGTCTCCGAGGCCCCCCCCGCCTATGCCGTGGTCGACCTCCGGCTCGAAGACGGCAACGGCCTCGACGTGGTCGCGGCGCTGCATCAGAAGCGCGAGGATGCCCGCGCGGTGGTGCTTACCGGCTACGGCAACATCGCCACCGCGGTAACCGCGGTGAAGCTCGGTGCGGTGGATTATCTGTCGAAGCCGGCCGACGCCGAAGACGTGATCAACGCCCTCCTCGCCACCGGCAACAAGCCGCCCGAGCCGCCGGAGAACCCGATGTCGGCCGACCGGGTGCGCTGGGAGCACATCCAGCGGGTCTATGAGTTGTGCGACCGCAACGTCTCGGAGACGGCGCGCCGGCTCAACATGCATCGCCGCACCCTGCAGCGCATCCTCGCCAAGCGCGCGCCGAAATAGATGATCTCACGGCAGTTGAAGGCCCCCTCACCCGGCCTTCGGCCGACCTCTCCCCTCGGGGCGCTACCGCGTCCCCCAAAGGGAGAGGTGGTGCGCCGTCACAGTCGTGCCACAACCTCACCTCTGCCTCGAGGGAGAGGTCGCCGCGCGGCGGCGGGTGAGGGGGCCTTCCACTCTTCCTAGGACAGATCGGAGCATGCCATGACCGTCACGCTACACTTCCACGGGGCGTCGGGCACCGTGACCGGCTCGTGCTACCGCATCGTGCACCCCAAGGGGCAGTTCCTCGTCGACTGCGGCATGTTCCAGGGCAACAAGACGGTGCGCGATCTCAACTACAAGCCGTTTCCGTTCGACCCCAAGGGGATCGACTTCCTGCTGCTGACGCACGCCCATATCGATCATGCGGGGCTGCTGCCGCGGCTGACCCATATGGGCTACCGCAAGCCGATCTGGGCCACCGAGCCGACCAACGGGCTGCTCGAGTACCTGCTGCCCGATGCCGCCGGCATCCAGGAAAGCGAGGCCGACCGCGAGACCAGGAAACGCTCGCGCCGCGCCGAGGAGCCGTTCCAGCCGCTCTACGTCATGGAAGACGCCAACGAAGCGCTGAAGCTCACCAAGGCAGTCAAGTACGAAGAGTGGATCACTCCCGGCCCGGGCGTGCGCGCCCGCTACTGGAATGCCGGACATATTCTCGGCTCGGCCTCGATCGAGGTCGAGGTGACGGACAGCGACGGCAAAGCCATCCGCATCCTGTTCTCCGGCGATCTCGGGCCGGACGTGAAAGTGTTCTGGGAGGCGCCCGACGCGCCGGCCGGCTATGACTATATCCTCTCCGAATCCACCTATGGCGGGCGGGAGCGCGAGGACTATACGCTCAAGCAGCGCCAGGAGGCGCTGAAGACCGAGATCAATACGGCACTGGCCCGCGGCGGTAACCTGGTGATCCCGACCTTCGCGGTCGAGCGCAGCCAGGAGCTGCTGCACGACATCGGTTACCTGATCAAGACCGGCGAGATCAGCCCGAGCCTGGTCTTCCTCGACAGCCCGCTGGCGAGCAAGGTCACCGGGGTCTATCGCAAGTACGCCTCGATGTTCGACGATGTCGAACTGAGCGCCGACGAGCTGTTCAACGATTCCCGCTTCCGCATCGTCGAGAGCGTCGAGGAGAGCAAGGCGATCAACTCGGTCCGCGGCGGCGCCATCATCATGTCGGCCTCCGGCATGGCCGATGCCGGCCGGATCAAGCACCACCTGCGCAACAACCTGCCGCGCGCCAACGCCACCGTGCTGTTCGTCGGTTACCAGGCGCCGGGCACCCTGGGCCAGATCATCCAGTCGGGTGCCAGGGAAGTGCGCATCCATTGCGAGCTGGTGCCGGTGCGGGCGCAGGTGCGCAGCCTCGGCAACTATTCGGCGCATGCCGACCATTCGGAGCTCGTCGCCTGGGTCACCAAGCGCCTGCCGGCGCACGGCGCGATCTTCCTGACCCATGGCGAGGACGAAGAACGCAAGGCACTGCGCGCCGCGCTGATGCACGATGACGGCCTCGCCGGCGACCAGGTGCTGATGCCGCTGCTCGACGACGCCTTCGAGCTCCGCGCCGAGGGCATTGCCGGCGTCGCCCGACCGGCCGAGCGCCGCGTCGATCTCAGCCAGGTCACCGCCGACTGGCACAATGCCTATGCCAGCTTCATCATCGATCTCAGCCACCAGCTGCAGAGCGCCCCGAACGACGCACAGCGCATCGCGGTGATGGAGGCGCTGAAGGCGACGCTCTCCAACACCGGCCCGGTGACCCCGCCGCTGCCGATGAAGACCCAGCCCGGCAACGCCCCGGTGCTGCACGGCGAGCCGAGCGGGGAGTAAGGGCCGGGAGCTTCGCAACAAGCAAGGAGCGGCTCCGCCACTGACCTGGCAACCAGCCCCTCTCCCCTGAGGGGAGAGGGTAGTGCAGCTAGGACCGTGAGGTCCGTAGCGGAACTCGGGTGAGGGGTTCGGCCTCTTAGCGAGCGCGAGTTGCGCCGCTTCACCCCTCAACCGGCCCGCGGCGATGGCTTCGCCGTCGTCCGCCAGCCACCTTCTCCCCTGAGGGGAGAAGGAACAGAGCGCCGCCGTGGTACCCACAGGGTCAGGTTCCGTCTTCGCGGGAATGACGCCGGAGCAGGCGTCGGGTGAGGATTCACTCCCTCCGCGGCGCCAGATACCGCGCCAGGTAAAACGCCAGCAGCAGGGGCGGCACCAGCACGGCGAAGGTGACACGGATCGAAGCCACGGTGGCGATCCAGCCCATCAGTGCCGGTGCGCCGAGCAGCAATAGTTGCTGGCTCATGGTGAGCGCCGCGACATTTTCGGAGGCCGGGCGGTCGCCCAGCCGCGCGGCGGCGGAGGTGGACAGCGGGAACGACACGCAGACGCCGAAGCCGATCAGGGTGAAGCCGCAGAGCGCCACGATCAGGTTGGGCGAAAACACCACCAGCAGCAGCCCCAGCAGCGCCGTGATGGTGAGCCCGCGCGCTAGCGGCACCGGACCCCAGCGGCCCACGGCGCGGTCGGCGAGCAGCCGACCGATCGACTGCGCCGTCATGAAGGCCGGCAGCGTCAGCGTGTCGACCCAGTCCGGGGCGGTGAAGCTGTCGCGCATGAAGATCACCGACCAGTTGCGCAACCCGCCTTCGAGCAACGAGGCGGCGATGGCGTAGCCAAGCAAAAGCAGTGTCATGCGACTCGGAAGCGCGATGCGGAACCTCCGCGCCGGCGCGGCATGGGGGCGCGCCGGCGCCGCCTGCATCGGCCAGCCGAACACCATGAGGCCGAGCAGCACCGGCACGAGGACGATGGCGAAGTGCAAAGCCGGCGCAACATTGGCGCCGCGCATCGCAGTGCCGATCAGCGAGGCGGTCAGCAGCCCGACGCTCCAGACGCCGTGGCAGGTGTTCATCAGCCGGCGGCCGGAGGCGGCTTCGACCCGGTCGGCCTCGACGTTGATCGAGACATTGCTGAAGGCGAACACCACGCCGAACAGCGCGAAGCCCAGCCACATGATAGCGAGGCTCGGCGCCAGCGCGATGCCGATCAGCACCAGCGCCAGCACCGGGATGGTGGTGAGGATAATGACCCGAGTGCCCAGCCGCTCGACCACGTGGCTCGCGAACAGGAACGAGACGATGGCGCCCGCCGGCTGGCCGAGCAGGGCAAGGCCAAGTTGAGCCTCGTTGAGGCCGAGCGCCACCTGCATATCGGGAATACGGCTGAACATGCCACCCTGTGCCAGCGCATGCAGGAAGAACACGATGACGATGGACGGGGGAGCTTTCACCTGGCGTTCTCGACAGCCAGCGGCGCGCCGGCGGCCTTGCTAGAGGTCATTGGGGTCCATCAGCACATGGATGCGGTCGGCGCCGAGGCGCGTGAGTTTCAGCAACATCGCCTTGCGCCTGGCCGGTGGGAGGACGACTTCCGCCGCCATGCGCAGGATCGCCCCATCGTGGCCGTCGGCCACCATCAAGCCTTCCGCGGCGGGGAAGATATCGGGGTCGAGCTCCGGCGGCTTGGCAAAGAAGAAACGGTCGCAGAATTCCTTGTAGTTCGGCCATTTGCGATCGACCTGGAAGTCGACCAGCGACGACTTGATCTCGACGATCCAGATCTCGCCCTTGGGCCCCACCGCCAAGACGTCGGCACGCCGGCCGTTGCTCAACGGGACCTCGGCGTAGCAGCAGAAATCATGGGCGTTGCGGAGGAACCGCATCACCCCGCGTTGCACCCGAAGCGCCGTCGGCGATTGCCGAAGGTCGACGATCGGCGGCAGGTCAGCCATGGGGCGTGGCAGGCTCCGGCTCGGCCAGCAGCGGCGTCGGTTTGGGCGACAGCGCCCGGATCACCAGCAAGGCGGCAATGATCAGCGGCACGCAGACGAAATACGACATGCGGATGCCGAAGCGCTCGGCGACGAAGCCGAGCAGCGGCGGCCCGAGGAAGAACACCACGAAGGTCATCTGCCCCAGCGAGGCGACGTTCACCGAAGCCGGCCGGTCGGTCCGCTGCGCCGCCGCCGAGACGGCCAGCGGATAGACCGAGGAGCAGCCCAGGCCCATCAGCATAAAGCCGAACAGCGCCACATAAGGGTGCGGCGCAAAGCCCACGATGACGAGACCCAGTGCCGCGACGCCGAGCAACGCGCCGGCGACGACGCGCGGGCTGTAGCGCTCGACCACAGGATCCATGAACAGGCGGGCCAGCGCCATGAACAGCGAGAAGATGGTGATCGACAGTCCACCGATGAACGGCGCAACGTCGAACACGTCGCGCATATAGATGGCCGACCAATCGATGCCGGCGCCCTCGACCAAGAGCGGCGCGGCGCCGATCAGGCAGAGCGGCAACAGGCCGATGGTCGGGAAGGCGACGAGCGGCATCTTGCCGTCGTGGCTGTCGGCGCGCGCCGGGGCGTTCTCGATCTTCGAAAAGACGAAGTAGCCGGCGATCACCACCACGACCAGGGCGATGAAGGTGTGCATGTGCACCGAGACGCCGGCTTGGCGCACGCCGGCCGAAATGAAGGCGGTGACGAAGAAGCCAAGGCTCCACATGCCATGCGCCCGGCTCATGATGCGGGTGCCGAGCTGCGCTTCATGCCGATCGGTCTCGAGGTTGACGTTGATCTCGAGCGCTCCGGCGAACAGCCCGGCAATGAAGAAGACCGGCAGCAGCAGCAGCGCCGAGGGGATCCACGGCACGATCGCATACATGGTCGAGGCGCCGAACACCGTGACGAAGGCGGTGGTGCGGGCGCCGTATTTCTCGATCAGCGGGCTCGAAAAGGTGAGGCCGCAGAGCGCACCGATCGACATGGCGATCAGCGTCAGGCCGAGCTGGCCCTCGGTGAGGTTGAGCGAGCGCTGCAGGTCCGGCAGGCGGCTCAAGAGCGCCCCCATCGACAGCGCGAAGACGAAGAAGATCCCATAGACCCGCTGATGCGGCTTCAGACTAAACATCAATCAACCTCATGCCGGATCGGCTTGGCGCCCAGCGCCCCGGCGAAAACCAGGCTTAGAATAACCAGCGGAATGCCGATGCCGAAGGACCAGCGGATGCCGAAATGCTCGGCAACATAGCCCAGAAGCGGCGGCCCGAGGAGGAAGGCAACGAACGAAATCTGCGCCAGCGAGGCGACATTGGTCGCCGCCGGGCGATCGGTGCGCTGCGCCGCCGCCGACATGGCGAGCGGGAAGATCACCGAGGTGCCCACGCCCATCAGGCCGAAGCCGACCAGCGACAGCCAGTCGACGGGCGAGAAGAAGACGATCACCGCGCCGACCCCGAGCACGCTGAGCAGCACGCGCGACACGACGGTCGGGCTGTAGCGCTCGACGAACGGATCGGCAAAAAAGCGCGTCACCGCCTGGGTGAAGGCACCGAGCGCCACGGCGAAGCCGGCGAGGAAGGGCGAGACCTGGAACTCGTTCTTCATGTAGATCGCCGACCAGTCGATGCCGGCGCCTTCCATGATCATGGCCGAGAGCGTCACCGCCACCAGCACCAGGATGGCGAGGGTGGGCGCGGCGAAGCGCGGCGCCTCTTCGGTCGAGGCGCCAGTGCGATGCGGCGCCGGGGTGAAGCGGCCGAGCAGCAGCGCCACCCCGAGGATGACGATGGGCACCATAAGGAGCAGATGCACCTGCACGCCGAGCCCGGTCTGGGCGATGGCGGCGCTGACGATACCGGCGGAGAAGAAGCCGAAACTCCAGAAGGCGTGCGAGCGGTTCATGATGCGGCGGCCGATCATGTGCTCGGTGCGATCGGCCTCGAGGTTGAGGATGATCTCGATGCCGCCGATGACGAGGCCGACCGGCACGAGCAGCAGGAAGAAGGCCAGCGGCCCGGTGGCGAACGAGGCGATGGCGTAGCCCAGCGCCAGGAGCGGGATCAGCGTCAGGATGGCGCGGCGATAGCCGAAGCGGTCGAGCAGCGGGCCGGCAAAGCTCAGCGAGATCAGCGTACCGAGCGCCGCGCCGATCAGCCCGAGGCCGAGCGCCCCCTCTTCGATGCCCATGGCATGCTGGATGTCGGGCAGGCGCGGCGGCAGGCTCCCCATGCAGAACGAGTAGATGAAGAAGCCGCCATAGACCCGCTGCTGCGGCGGCAACTCGATACCTAATCTCATCTTGGGGGAACTCGCGGGAAGGAAACGTCGCGACCCTAGTAAAATCGGTTCAAAGGGGCAAGGCGGGCTTTGTGATGCGGGTTATTGGTGGGGCTCAAGGATGAGCCGGCGCGGGCTGACCTTTCGGTGGGACCGGTCCCTACACCGCCACCTGCATCTCGTCGCGCATCACGCTCACCCCGCGCGCCGGCGAGCGGATGATCTCGAGCCGGCGATACTGCATGCCGGAGCGGCCATGCGTCTGCTGCGCGCCGCGGTCGGGGCCCAAATAGGTGGCGGTCTCGAAATAGACCTGGGTGTGATCGACGAGCCGCTGCAGCCGGCTCGCCACGCGCGCTTGCGTGAATGGCAGGGTCAGCACGTCGTCAAAGCCCATCTCGACGCAGGTCCTGATCGCCTCGACCAGCGGGCTTTCGGAAAAATACACCATCGGCGAAAAGCGGATGCGGCGGCTGGAGGAGAAGCGGATGGCATCGGCCACCGGCTTGAGGCTGCCGACATCGGCGGCGGCGGCGAACAGGAAGAACAGCAATGGCGTCTGCTGCGCCTGGGTCTCGGCGGCGGCGAGGCCGGCATAGGTCTGCACGACAGGAAAACCGAGCCCGCGCGCCAGATCCGTCAGCGCTGCCCCCGGACCATCCGGGGGGCCGACCACATAGGCTGCGGCGCGCATTTCCGAGGCACTCCAGTCGATTGCATTCCCCGCCGTCACTATCGGGGACGCCGCTTAGAGCGAGGTTAAGACGGTGGCCGCCGGCGCTCGCCGCGGAACAGCGGCCCATGCTCGCGCATCAACGCTGCGACGCGGTCGGCGACCAGCCGGACCTCGGGACGGTGCCGATCCTCGTGGTGAGTCACCAGCCACTGTTCGGTTTCGAGCTCGGTGATCGGCATCGCCACCCGCACCAGCCGATCATCGCTGTCGCCGACGAAGCAGGGGAACACCCCGAGCCCGGCGCCGGCCGCGACCAGTTCGCGTACGCTCTGCACGTCGTTGCCGCGCACCCCGATGCGATCGCCGTGATGGGCCATCAGCCAGCGGGCCGAGGCGACATTGGCGGCGTCGCCGGTGACCCCGACAAACAGCCCGGCCTCGATGCCGTTGATCAGGTGCAGACCCGAATAGAGCGCATGCGCCACCCGGCCGATCTGCCGCCCGGCGAGGTTGGGGTCGAGCGGCCGCTCCGAGCGCACCCCGATGTCGGCGGCGCGCCGGCCGATATCGAGCTTCGTATAGGCGGTGGCGAACTCGATGCGGATATTGTCGTCGACGTGCCAGAGCGCGCCGATATGGCGGGCGAGGAAGGCCGAGGTCCAGGTGCCGGCCGAGATGCGCACGATCTGCTCGCCGACCGAGCCGTCGCGCCAGCGGGTCAGCGCCCGCATCGCCGCCTCGACATCCTCGGCGCGCGCCAGCAGTTCTTCCCCGACCGGCGTGAGTTGGTAGCCGGTCTGCCGCCGCACGAATAGCGGCTCGCCGATCTGCTGCTCGAGCGCCGTGACCCGGCGCCCCAGCGTCGCGGCGCTGAGCCCGGTCGTGGTGGTTGCGGCGCTCAATCCACCCAGCCGCGCGACGTCGAGGAAGAGCCGCAGGTCGTCCCAGGAGATGCTGTCTCCGACGCTCATCTTTCATTCCTGCAAAGCGCGTTGCGCACTTGCTTGTATCGCTTCAAGCCGGGAAGGAGCAAGTATGGGGCGTTCGAAGCGCGCATGGCCGTCAACAACTTGACCGCCAGACCGCATCGCCCAAGCGCAGCCTCACCATGGGAATGTCCGCTCCGCAACCGGAGTGGAGACGGTGTCGCTTTGCGTTGTTGAAAGGAGACCGAAATGTTCCGAACCCTGACCCGCCGCCTTACCGAGTGGTCGCACTTGCGCCGTGATATCCGGCGGCTGAAGCAGCTCGACGACCACCTGCTGGCCGATCTCGGCATCGAGCGCGAGTGCATCTCCCACAGTGTCCGCACAGGTGAGAAATGAGCGTGACGCTGCGCCTGTGGGACGGGCGGGAGGTCCCACGCATCGGCGTCGGGTGCTGGGCCATTGGCGGGCCGTTCAAGATGGATGGCCGGCAGGATGGCTGGGGCGAAATCGACGACGCCCAGTCGCTCAGGGCCTTGGCGCTGGCCCGCGAGCTGGGCGCCCGCCTCTTCGACACGGCCGACGCCTATGGCACCGGCCATAGCGAAGAGATACTGGGCCGGGCCTTCGGCAACCGCGCCGATGTCGTGATCGCCACCAAGTTCGGCTTCACCCATGATCGATCGAAGCGCGAGCTGACCGGCACCGACGTCACGCCGGAATATATGGAGAAAGCCCTCGCCGCCTCCCTGAGCCGGCTCGGGCGCGAGCGAATCGACCTCTACCAGTTGCATGTCGGGGACGCCTCGGCCGAGGCGATGGAGCGGCTGGCCCCTGCCCTCGAGCGCCGCGCCGGAGCCGGCGACATCGCCGCCTGGGGCTGGAGCACCGACGATGCCGCAGCGGTATCGCGCGTGCTGCACTACCCGCACTTCAAGGCCGTGCAGCAGGGACTCGATGTGTTCCGTGACGGCCCTCAAATGGTGACGCTGTGCGACAGGCACCGCCTGCCCAACCTGATCCGATCGCCTCTCGCCATGGGGTTCCTGACCGGCAAGTTCACGGCGCAGTCGCGGGTCTCGACCGACGACGTGCGCGGCGCCGGCCACAGCTGGGTGCGCGACTTCAAGGATGGGCGGCCTTCGGCGGAGTCGCTCAGAAAGCTCGACGCCATCCGCGACCTGCTGACCAGCGGCGGTCGCTCCGTAGCGCAAGGGGCGCTCGGCTGGGTGCTGGCCCGTTCGCCGCAGACCATCCCGATCCCCGGCTTCAAGACCGAGGCGCAGATCCGCGACAACCTGGGCGCGCTCGACAAGGGCCCGCTCCCGATGGCCGCAATGGCTGAGATCGACGCCCTGCTGGGGCGTGAACTGGCTCTGGAGGAGATCTGATGGAGAAGCGACAGTTCGGCTCGATCGGCAAGGTCAGCTGCCTGACGCTTGGCGGCGGCGGCATCGGCCAGGTGTGGGGCGAGACCAGCCGCGACGAGGGCATCGCCACCCTCCGGACGGCGGTGGACGAAGGCATCGACATGATCGACGCGGCGCCCGGCTACAAGCTGTGCGAGGCGCTGATCGGCGAGGCCTTCGACGGGCGGCTGCCCAAGGGCGTGAAGGTCACCACGAAGTGCGGCATCGGCACACTGCCCGATGAGCAGGTCTACCGCCGGCTCCGCGCTTCGCTCGAGCAGAGCCTCGAGGCGATGCGGCTCGAGCAGGTCGACCTGTTCTTCCTCCACAACCAGATCTGCCCCGACGATTTCGTCTACCCCTCGGAGAACGAGCGGCGCAGCGAAATCGCCACCACCTGGTCGAGCTATCGCGAGGCTGTGGTGCCGGCCTTCCAGCAATTGCAGCGCGACGGCCTGATCGGCGGCTGGGGTATCACCGGGGTCAGCGTGCCCGCCACGATCGTCGATGCGGTGACGCTGGGGCCACGACCGCACGCCGTGCAGGCGGTCGCCAACCTCCTCGACAGTCCCGGTGGGCTGATCGCCTTCTCGACGCCTTCGCGGGCTCGCGACATCATCGAAGCGGCGCATCTGAGCGGCGTCGGGGTGATGGCGATCCGCGCGGTACAGGCCGGGGCGCTGACCTCGCGCTTCGACCGGCAGCCGCTGCATGCGCGCGATAGCGAGGATTTCGCGTTGGCCGCGCCGTTCCGGGCGCTCTGCGCCAAGTGGGGTGAGGACCCGGCGATCATTGCCTATCGCTATGCGTTGGGCATGGCCGGGGTCGAGACGCTGGTGCTGGGCGTGAAGAACCGCGACGAGCTGTCGGATGCGCTGGACGCCGAGCGCGCCGGCCCGCTCGAGCCGGAGCAGCTCGCGGCGATCGAGGCGCTCGGGTTGCGGGAGGTGATGGCCTAGTCGTTCGACCGATGGGCTGGAGCAGGCTGCCCCCCACCCCTGTCCCCTCCCCCTAAACAAGGGGAGGGAGACGCTCTCACCAGCGTCGGTGCTTTGGTCTCCCTCCCCATTCTTAGGGGGAGGGGACAGGGGTGGGGGTCAGCTAGCCACCGGCCCACGAGGCTCACACGATCCCGCCGCCACCTGCCGCCACCGCCGGACGCACCGCCGCGACGCGCTGGCGGTACCCCGCCTTGCGATAGGCCGCGATCGGGTCGATGGCGCCGTTGGCGTCGAGCCGCGCCTTGGCGAGGATCGGTTCGACATCGGTGCGGAAAGCGGTCTTCAGCGTTTCCGAGGCCATCAGCGCGTCGTCCGACTGCTGGTAGCCCTCGAGCGCCTGGCGGTCGACCAGCAGCGCCAGCGCATAGGCGCGCCGCACTTCGTTGGCCGAGCGGATCAGCGACTCGATAGGGTCGGTGACGTTGTGGCTCTGGTCCAGCATATGCGCCGGCGCGAAGCCGTCGGCCTGGCGGAGTTCGGCATCGACCAGTTCGTTGAACACCAGGAACAGCCGATACGGGTCGATCGAGCCGGTATCGAGGTCGTCGTCGCCGTACTTGGAATCGTTGAAGTGGAAGCCGCCCAGCTTCTTGAACTGGATCAGCCGGGCAACGATCATCTCGATATTGACGTTGGGCGCATGGTGGCCGAGGTCTACGAGGCACTGCGCCTTGTCGCCGAGTTCGGTGGCGATCAGGTAATTGGTTCCCCAGTCCTGCACCACCGTCGAATAGAACGCCGGCTCGTACATCTTGTGCTCGGTGAAGAGCTTCCAGTCATCGGGCAGATCGGCGTAGATCGCCTTCATCGCCTCGAGATAATATTCGAACACCCTGGTGAAATTGACCTGGCCGGGGAAATTCGAGCCATCGCCGATCCACACCGTCAGCGCCTTCGAGCCGATGGTCTTGCCGATCTCGATGCACTCGAGATTGTGCTCGATCGCCTGCTGGCGCGTCTCCCTGGCGTAGTTGGCGAGCGAGCCGAAGCGATAGGAGTGTTTCTGGCCCGGCGCGTCCGAGAAGGTGTTGGAGTTCATTGCATCGAACCCCAGCCCGAAGCGCGACGCCGCCTGCTTCAGCCGGTTCGGGTCGGCCTTGTCCCATGGAATATGCAGCGAGACATTGGGGGTGGCGCGGGTCAGCTGGTTGATCACCGAGCAATCCTCGAGCTTGTCGAAGATGTCGCGCGGCTCGCCCGTGCCGGGGAATTTGGCGAAGCGTGTGCCGCCGGTGCCGACACCCCAGGAGGGCACGGCGACGGTATAGGCCGAGACCTTCTTCAGGATGGCATCGATGTCGATGCCGCGCCGGCTGAGATGCTCGCCCAGATGCGCGTAATCGGCCTCGAGCGCCTTGCGGTTGGCGTCGTTGGTCTGGTCGACCACGGACTGGTCGATGAGTTGGTCGGTCATGTTTCCTCCCCTGTTCTTGAAGGCCCCTCACCCGCCGCTTCGCGGCGACCTCTCCCCCAAGGGAGAGGTGGTGGGTGGCACGATCTCGCCCCCATCGCACCTCTCCCTTGGGGGAGAGGTCGGATCGCGACGCGATCCGGGTGAGGGGGCCTTTGCTTGTTACCGCGTAAAACTCTGCGCGTTGCCCGCGTCGACGTTGATGATGTTGCCGGTGGATTTGGCCGACATATCCGAGGCCAAGAAGTAGATCGCTTCGGCGATGTCCTCGGGAAATACGCTCCGCTTCAGCAAGGAGCGCTGGCGGTACATTTCCTCGAGCCCCTCCTTGTCGGTCTTGTAGGTCGAGGCGCGCTGTTCCAGCCACTCGCCGGCCCAGATCTTGGAGCCGCGCAGTACCGCGTCGGGGTTCACCACGTTGACGCGGATCTGCTCGGCCGCGCCTTCGAGCGCGAGGCAGCGGGCGAGGTGGATTTCGGCGGCCTTGGCGGTGCAGTAGGCGGCGGCATTGGGCGAAGCGGCGAGGCCGTTCTTCGATGCCACGAACACCACGTTGCCGCCGAGCTTCTGCGCCCGGAACATGCGGAAGGCTTCCCGGCTGACGAGGAAATAGCCCGTCGACAGGATGTCCATGTTCTTGTTCCAGAGCTCCAGCGTCGTCTCCTCGATCGGCGCGGAGCTGGCGAGCCCGGCATTGGAAACGAGGATGTCGATGCCGCCGAACTCCACCGCGGTGTGGGCGAAGCCGGCGATCACCGCGTCCTCGCTGGTGACGTTGAGGTTCACCGGCCGCACCACATCCTTGCCGAAGGCCTTGCCCAGTTCCTCATTGGCCGAAGCGAGCGCCGCCTCGTCGATATCGGCGAGGACGACGCATGCACCCTCGCGCAGCAGCCGCACAGCGGTCGCCTTGCCGATGCCGCCGGCGCCGCCGGTGACCAGCGCGATGTGACCGGCGAGCGATTTCGGCTTGGGCATGCGCTGCAGCTTGGCCTCCTCGAGCAGCCAGTACTCGATGTCGAACGCCTCCTGCTCGGGGAGCCCCTGATAGGTGGAGACCGCGGACGAGCCTCGCATGACGTTGATGGCGTTGACGTAGAACTCGCCCGAGATCCGCGCCGTCGCCTTGTCCTTGGCGAAGGTGAACATGCCGACGCCGGGCATCAGGTAGACGACGGCGTTGGCATCGCGGATCGCCGGGCTGTCGGGGTGCTTGCAGCGGTTGTAGTAGCCCGCGTAGTCGGCGCGGTAATCCGCCGTCGCCTGCTCGAGCCCGGCGACCACCGCATCGATATCGGGGTTGGCGGGATCGAAGTCGATCACCAGCGGTCGGATCTTGGTGCGGAGGAAATGGTCGGGGCATGAGGTGCCCAACGCTGCCAAGGGCTTGAGGTCCCTGCTCCCGACGAACTCCAGCACCGCGGCGCTGTCGTCGAAGTGGCCGAGCATCTTGAACTCGTTGGAGATCAGCCCGCGGATTTTCGGCATCAGCCGCGCCGCGATGGCGCGGCGCTCGTCGGCCGGGAGCGGCGCCACCAGTTGGCCGCCAAAGGCCGGCTTGCCGGCGGTCTTTTGCTCGAACCAGGCGATCGCCTTGTTGATGGTGTCGATGGTCTGCTCGTAGCAGGCCCTGGGTGTGTCGCCCCAGGTGAAGAGCCCATGGCTCTCAAGGATCACGCCCTTCGCTTCGGGGTGGTCGAGGCAGAACTTTTCCAGCCACAGCCCGAGCTCGAAGCCGGGCCGCTTCCACGGCAGCCAGCCGATCTCGTCGCCGAAGATCTCTTTGGTGAGGGCCTTCGAATCCTTGCTCGCCGCAATGGCGATGATGGCGTCGGGATGCATGTGGTCGACGAAGGCGTGCGGCACATAGGCATGCAGCGGGGTATCGATCGACGCGGCGCGTGGGTTCAGGTTGAAGGTGGCGTGCGGCAGGTAGCCGACCATCTCGTCTTCGTGGGCGAGGCCACGATAGAGGCCCTTCAGCGCGCGGAGCTTGTCCATATAGAGGGTGGCGAAGCCGTCGAGCTTGATCGACGCGGAGTCGCCGCCCGAGCCCTTCACCCACAGCACTTCGACGTCCTCGCCGGTCAGCGGATCCTTCTGCACGATCTTGGACGAGGTGTTGCCGCCGCCATAATTGGTGACACGCTTGTCGGAGCCCAGAATGTTGGAGCGGTAGACCAGCCGTTCGGGCTCGCTCATCGCGGCCGCCGTGGCATCGTCCCAAAGGTTTTTTAGGCGCGCTGGCGCATTCCCCGACATGCTAATCCTCCCGAAGGCGTTGGTCCTGAATTGGTACCGGACATGCCTCCGATCCTCGGAACATGTCAATCAGAAACACTCAATACCAATCATGAATGCGGCAAACGTCGTAATCGGTACGGCGAAATGATTGACAGTGACGGATTTTGGTGAAAATTAGCAGCAAGGGAGACGATCTTGCACGAAACCGAGCGACACCGGGTCATTCTGGCCGCCGTCCAGGCGCGTCCGCTGGCGACAGTGGCCGAACTGGTCGATATCACCGGCACGTCGGAAGCCACCATTCGCCGCGACATCGCGGCGCTGCACGTGCAGGGCCGGTTGCGTCGGGTGCGCGGTGGCGCCGAAGCGATCAACCCGCCGGAGCAAGGCGGGCTGATGGGGCGCCCCTTCTCGGTCAACGAAACCATCAACATCGCACAGAAGCGCGCCATCGCCCGGGCTGCAGCAGACCTCTGCAAGGACGGCGAGCCGATCATCATCAACGGCGGCACCACCACCTACCAGATGGTGCACTACCTGACCGGACGCCGGCTCTCGGTGTTCACCAACAGTTTCGCCATCGCCGAGCACCTGCTGCACAATTCGCGCAACAGCGTGGTCATTCCCGGCGGCACGGTCTATCGCGAGCAGAACGTGATCCTCTCGCCATTCGGCGGGGTGGTTGCCTCGCACTTTTACGCCAAGCGCATGTTCATCGGCTGCCAGGGCCTCGGCGCACACGGCCTGATGGAAGCCGATCCGATGGTGGTGCAGTCCGAACTGGCGCTGATCAACCAGGCCGAGGAGTTGATCGTGCTCGCCGATTCCTCGAAATTCGAGGGACGCTCCAGCCTGATCCTCTGCGCTCTCGACCGGATCTCGATGGTGATCACCGACAGCGGCATCCGCGAGGAAGACCGCGCCATGCTGGAAAAGGCCGGAGTCGGTCTCACCGTTGTCGATGCCGGTCAGGATCGCCAATCGGCCGGCCAATCCGCCTCGGTCGCCTGACGACCGAGCGGCACTACGAAGGGCTGAACGACAAATCTCGACAGCCCATTCACTGACATGTTAGCATGTTAGCATCGTCAAGGGAGGATACCCGTATGAAACTGCTCAAGACTATCGGCATCGGCTCGGCCGTTGCCGCCATGGCCCTGCTCGCCGCGACCGGCGCCAGCTTCGCCCAGACCCGCATCGCCGTCGTCGCCAAGGACATCGGCAACGGCTTCTTCGTGGCGGCCGGCAAGGGCGCCGAAGAGGCGGCCAAGGAACTCGGCGACGTCGAGATCATCTTCACCGGCCCGACCGAGCCGACGGCCGAAGGCCAGATCGAGGTGATCAACACGCTGGTGGCCCAGCAGGTCAATGCCATCGTGATCTCGGCCAACGATCCCGACGCGCTGGTGCCGGCGCTGCAGAAGGCCAAGCAGCGCGGCATCACCGTGGTGTCGTTCGACTCGGGCGTCGCCGCCGAAGGCCGCGATGTGCAGCTCGACCCCTCGTCGATCGACCTGATCGGCAAGACCATCGTCAAGCTCGCCGCCGACAACCTGCCGGACGGCAAGGGCAAGATCGCCTTCCTGTCGGGCACCGCGACCGCCACCAACCAGAACGCCTGGCTGGCTGCCGCCAAGGAACACTATGCCGAGTTCCCGGGCGTCGAAGTCGTCTCGACCGTCTATGGCGACGACCTGTTCGACAAGTCCTACCGCGAAGCCCAGGGCCTGATCGCCTCCTTCCCGGATCTGGCGGCCATCTCGGCCCCGACCTCGGTCGGTATCGTCGCCGCCGCCCAGGCGGTCACCGACGCCGGGCTGATCGGCAAGATCAACGTCACCGGCCTCGGCCTGCCGTCGGAAATGGCGGCGCACGTCAAGTCCGGCGCCTCGAAGTCGTTCGCCATCTGGAACCCGATCGACCTCGGCTACTCGGCCACCATGATCGCCTATCACCTGCTGAAGGGTGAGGCCAAGGCCGAGCCGGGTGCGGAGATCGCCATCGGTCGCGTCGGCAAGATCGTGCTCGACGACAACCGTTCGGCCGCCATGAGCGACCCGTTCACCTACGATGCCTCGAACATCGACCAGTTCTCGTCGATCTTCTAAGATCGGCTGACGAGAGCGGGCTCGGCAGCGCACCGCGCCGCCGGGCCCTTTTGTTACTTCACTCCCGGATGACCTGAGCCATGCTCGAAGTCGCGACCCCAGCCGAGCCCGGCCCCGCTTTGGCCCAGACCCAGCCGCTGCTGACCCTCAACGGGATCAGCAAGCGCTTTCCCGGTGTCCGCGCCTTGCACGACGTATCGCTGTCGCTCTATCCCGGCCAGGTCACCGCGTTGATCGGCGAGAACGGCGCCGGCAAGTCGACCCTGGTGAAGATCCTGACCGGCATCTATCAGCCGGACGAAGGCGAGATCTCGGTCAAGGGCGTGCCGGTCCGTCTCGGCTCTGCCCATGCCGCCTTCGGCGCCGGCATCACCGCCATCCACCAGGAAACAGTGCTGTTCGACGAATTGTCGGTGGCCGAGAACGTCTTTCTGGGACACGCGCCGCGCACCCGCTTCAAGACCATCGACTGGACGACGATGCGCCGCGAGGCGCGACAGGTGCTCACCGACATGGGGGCCGCGCATATCGACCCCAACCACCGGCTGAAGGACCTCAGCATCGCCAACAAGCATCTGGTCGGGGTGGCGCGCGCCATGTCGATCGATGCCGATGTGGTGATCATGGACGAACCGACCGCGGCGCTCTCCTACAAGGAGATCGAGGACCTGTTCGTGCTGATCGAGCTGTTGAAGGAAGACGGCAAGGCCGTGCTGTTCATCAGCCACAAGTTCGACGAGATCTACCGTATCGCCGACCGCTACACGGTGTTCCGCGACGGCGAGCTGGTGGGCTCGGGCCTGCTCAAAGACACCGACCAGAACGCCATCATCAAGATGATGGTCGGCCGCTCGGTCGATCATATCTTTCCCAAGCGCGAGGCCCGGATCGGCGCGCCCCTGCTCGAGGTGAAGGGGCTGAGCCACCCCACCGAGTTCGACGACATCAGCTTTACCCTGAGGGCGGGCGAGATTCTCGGGTTCTACGGCCTCGTCGGAGCCGGCCGCTCCGAGGTGATGCAGGCCCTGTTCGGCATCACCAAACCATCGGCAGGCGCCATCGCGCTTGCCGGCGCGACCATCGCCCCAGCTTCGCCGGCCGATGCGGTGAACGCCGGCATCGTCTATGTGCCCGAGGAACGCGGCAAGCAGGGCGTGGTGATCGGCATGCCGATCTTCAAGAATGTTTCGCTGCCCTCGCTGAAGCGCACCAGCCAGGCCGGCGTGCTGCGGCTCAGGGAAGAGTTCGCACTGGCCCGCACCTATACCGAGCGGCTCGACCTGCGGGCCTCGTCGCTGAGCCAGGACGTCGGCACACTGTCGGGCGGCAACCAGCAGAAGGTGGTGATCGCCAAATGGCTGGCCACCAGCCCCAAGGTGATCATTCTCGACGAGCCGACCAAGGGCATCGACATTGGCTCCAAGGCCGCCGTGCACGAGTTCATGGGCGAACTGGTGGCCGAGGGCCTGTCGGTGATCATGGTCTCCTCCGAGCTGCCGGAAATCCTGGGGATGAGCGACCGCGTCGTGGTGATGCGCGAAGGCCGCATCGTCGCTGTCCATGACAACACGAACCTGAGCGCCGAGACCCTGGTGCGCACGGCCGCCGGGATCGGCGAGGAGCAGCAGCGGTGAAGACGCTTTTGAAATACCGCGAGATTTGGCTGGTCGTCGCCATCCTCGCCCTTGCCATCGGCGTGTCGGTCCGCTCGCCGGGCTTCATCCAGCCCAGGAGCCTCGCCAATATCTTCAACGACACCTCGATCCTGATCATGCTGGCGCTTGGCCAGATGGTGGTGATCCTGACCCGCTCGATCGACCTGTCGATGGCGGCGAACCTGGCGCTGTGCGGCATGTGCGTCGCGCTGCTCAACGTCGCCTTCCCCGGCATCCCGGTTCCGCTGCTGTTGCTCGCCGCCGCGGCGCTCGGCACGGCGCTCGGCGCCATCAACGGCGCGCTGGTGTGGAAGCTCGACATCCCGCCCATCGTCGTGACGCTGGGCACGCTCACCATCTATCGCGGCATGATCTACGTCATCGCCGGCGGCGCCTGGGTCAATGCCCACCAGATGACCGAGGCATTCAAGGCGGTGCCGCGCACCGAGCTGTTCGGCATCACGCTGCTCAGCTGGTTCGCCATCGCCGTCGTGGCGGTGTTCTTCGTGCTGATGACCCGCACCCCGCTCGGTCGCTCGTTCTACGCTACCGGCATCAACCCAACGGCCGCCACCTATGCCGGCATCAATGTAGGGCGCACCCGCTTCATCGCCTTCTGCGTCGCCGGCATGGTCTCCGGCCTCGCCGGCTACCTGTGGATTGCCCGCTACGCGGTGGCCTATGTCGATGTCGCCGGCGGGTTCGAACTCAACATCATTGCGGCCTGCGTCATCGGGGGCATCTCGATCGCCGGCGGCATCGGCACCGTCGCCGGTGCGGTGCTCGGCGCGCTGTTCCTCGGCGTCGTCAATAACGCGCTGCCGGTGATCGGCATCTCGCCGTTCTGGCAGATGGCGATCTCCGGCACGGCGATCCTGCTGGCGGTGATCTTCAACTCGCGCGGCGAGCGCCGTCGCGGCCGCATCATTTTGAAGAAGGCGGAAGTCCTATGAGTTCGCTGACCGACGCGCCGGAAGCGCCCGTCACTCACCGCAAGATCCCCGATCGGCTCGACAACCCGCTGCGCTCGGCGCTCCTGAGCTGGGAGACGCTACTACTGCTGGTCGCGGTGGTGATCTTCATCGTCAACTCCTTCGCCTCGCCCTACTTTCTCAACGCCTGGAGCCTCTCGGACCTCACCTTCAACTTCACCGAGAAGGCGCTGATTGCGCTTGCCATGGCGCTGCTGATCATTGCCGGGGAGATCGACCTGTCGGTGGCCTCGATCATCGCGCTCGCCTCCACGCTGATGGGGCTCGCCGTACAATCGGGCGCCGATACCCCGACGCTGCTCGCTATCGGCATCGGCACGGGGCTGGTCTGCGGCGCCTTCAACGGGGCGCTGGTCACCGGATTGAAACTGCCCTCGATTGTCGTCACCATCGGCACGATGAGCCTGTTCCGGGGCCTCAGCTTCATCATTCTCGGCGACGGCGTGTTCAAGGGCTACCCCAAGGATTTCGGCTTCTTCGGCCAGGGCTATGTGTTCTGGGTGATCTCGTTCGAGCTGGCGCTGTTCCTCGTCGCGGCGCTGATCTACTGGTTCGTGCTGCACCGCACCAATTTCGGCCGCCGCATCTTCGCCATCGGCAATAACGAGACGGCGGCCCGCTTCTCCGGCGTGCGCGTCGCACGCGTCAAGTTCGTGCTGTTCTGCCTGACCGGCCTGATGTCGGGCATCGCCGCGGTGCTGCTCACCAGCCGGCTCGGCTCGACCCGTCCGGCGATCGCGCAGGGCTGGGAACTCGAAGCCATCACCATGGTTGTGCTGGGCGGGGTCTCCATTCTCGGCGGCGCCGGGTCGATCGTCGGTGTAGTGATTGCCGCCTTCATCATGGGCCTCGTCACCTTCGGGCTGGGGCTGCTGAACGTGCCGGGTATCGTCATGTCGATCTTCATCGGCCTGCTGCTGATCGTGGTGATCGCACTTCCCATCGTCTACCGCATGGCCAGGAAATGACTGCCCGTACCGTCGGGGTCATCGATATCGGCAAATCCAACGCCAAGGTGGCGGTGGTCGACCTGGACAGCCGCACCGAGATCGCGATGCGCAAGCGGCAGAATACGGTGCTGCGCGACGGCAAGTACCCGCATTTCGATATCGACGGGTTGTGGGACTTCACACTGGGCGCACTGCGCGAGCT
The DNA here is from genome assembly GCF_001402915.1 of Devosia sp. A16. GTDB lineage: Bacteria > Pseudomonadota > Alphaproteobacteria > Rhizobiales > Devosiaceae > Devosia_A. The sequence goes on along the minus strand of NZ_CP012945.1, from coordinate 2,501,348 downwards.
CAATGCCGAGTTCTCGTTCGACGCCATCAGCGTCACTACGCATGGTGCGTCAGCCGCCTTGATCGATGCGGACGGCCAACTGGCGCTGCCCGTGCTCGACTATGAGTTCGCCGGCCCCGACCAGTACTGGGACGCGTACGATCGGGCGCGGCCGGATTTTTCCGAGAGCTTTACTCCTCGCCTGCCCGGCGGGCTCAATGTCGGGGCGCAGCTCTACTGGCAGGCGCGGGCCTTCCCCGCCGAGTTCGCCCGCACCCGCTGGATCCTGACCTATCCACAATACTGGTCGTTCCGGCTGACCGGGGTGGTTGCCGAGGAGATCACCTCGCTGGGCTGCCACACGGACCTGTGGGACTTCACCACCAATCTCTACTCCTCGCTGGTGATGAAAGAGGGCTGGCTCGACAGGTTCGCCGAGGTGCGCCCCGCCTCGGACGTGCTCGGAGTGACCCTGCCCGAGGTCACCGCCGCGCTGGGACTGAAGCGACCTCTGCCCGTCTATTCCGGCATCCACGATTCCAACGCCTCGCTGCTGCCGCACCTGCTCGAGCGCGATCCGCCGTTCGGGCTGGTGTCGACCGGCACCTGGGTGATCGTCGCCTCGCCCGGCGGGGACATCGACAATCTCGACCTCAGGCGCGACTGCCTCGCCAATATCGATGCGCTGGGGCGTCCGGTGCCGTCGGCACGCTTCATGGGCGGGCGCGAGTTCGAGATGCTGACCACGCCGCGCGAACCCTCGTCCGAGACGGTCGAGCGGGTGCTGCGCGAGACGATCCTGCTGACCCCGTCGGTGGTGCAGGGCTCGGGCCCGTTCCCGCAGCGGCAGGCGCAATGGAGCCGACCGCGCGAGAGCCTTGATGACGATGAGGTCTACGTCGTGACCTCGTTCTATCTCGCCATGATGACGGCTGAATGCCTCAGACTGACCGGGGCCGAGAACCACACCGTGGTCGAAGGCCCGTTCGCCGGCAACGCGCTCTACTTGAGGATGCTGGCCGCCGCGACCGGGCGTCCGGTGGAACCGGTCAAGCGCAGCGCCACCGGCACCTCGATCGGCGCCGCGCTGCTGGCGCGGATGGATCGGCCACCGGCGGACGGACACGAGGTGGTGCTGGTCGAGAGCGACGCCGCGGCTGCCGAGTATGCGGCGGCGTGGCGGAGATCGGTCGGGGGGTAAGGTACTGGCCGAGAGTCCCCGTTTCCCTTCTCCCCTCAGGGGAGAAGGTGGCCGAAGGCCGGTTGAGGGGTGAAGCGGCGCAGCGCGCGCTCGCTGAGAAGCTGAACCCCTCACCCAAGTTCCGCTACGGACCTACGGTCCTAGCTACACTACCCTCTCCCCTCAGGGGAGAGGGGCAGAGCTCATGCTGCCGGACGCAGCGCGTCGCGAACCGCCGCTTCGGCCGCTTCAATCGTAGCGAACACCTGGCCATCCACCCCGAACGCATCGAGCTTGACGGCGAGGAAGCGGAAGCCGGCATCGTGCGCGACCAGGACGCCCTTCGGCTCGCCGTCGATGTCGACAGCTATGGGCTTGGCGCTATGTGGCTTTTCGAAATGGGCATGCTGCATGGAATGACCTCCATCGGCACGTCTCTGGGGACGGCCGGGGTGTTACCTGAACTGTGAGACGAATGGGTGACAGAGGTCACATTCGTTTGGGTCGGTAACACCCGTTGGAACGATCTACCCATTTACCGATAAGCCCGGTTTGGAGAGTGGTGCGAATAGCGATGTGCATGTTCGTCTCCTTCCGGCGGCCGATGGCCTGGGTGATTCCAATGAGGGCGAGACTAGCGCGTCGCCCGCAGCTTTTGTGTGGCGAAGCTGAGTCCGCCATCAGGTCGTTGTACGGCGTCGATGCCCCGAGGTCTATCCGGCTTTCGTCGACGCTCCGGAAAAGATAGGTGAGCCGCAGCGATTTCGCCAGCCCGCGGCGTTCCAAATCATCAGCATGAAAGCGAAATTTCCTGCCCGGCGGATTCGATTGGATGGAAAAGGCCTGGCGCACTCGACGAGCGGTGTTCGAGACTTGTATCGGCCGCGGCGATCGTGGCTTACCCCTCATCCGGCCCTTTTGGCCACCTCGGGGCGAAGGCTACACCTTCGTCCCGCACCCCGACGGGGAGAAGAACACGGCGAGTTCGGTGGTCACCGGCCGAAGGCCGGGACGGGTGAGGGGTTGAGGCACCAGCCCATCCGACAACAGGGCTAACCAGGCCTGAGCGGTCCTGAGGCTTCAGAGCGCCGCCAGCAGCGCCACGCCGCGCGGCGACAGCCGGTAGCCCACTTCGAGGCTGATGGTGAGACCCAGCGCCTTGAGCTTGCGGATGTTGAGCTTGAACTCGGCGCGCTCCATGCCGGCACGTTGGGCAAGGCTGGTCGAGACGACGCCGGGATGGTCGGCGATCAGTTGCAGCGCCTGCCGCGTCCATGGCGCCGGCGCGGCCCCGTCGAGCTTCTGCAGCCTGGTGGCCAGAGCCTGCAGTTCTGCCGCGTCGGGTGCGGCGTCGCGCAGCGCCTCACGCGGATCGGGTCCGGCTGGATGGAGGCGGATACGGTAGCAGGTGCCCTGCTGCGCCTCGAACATGGCGATGACGCCAGCCCGATCCCTGTACCCCGCGGCGCGAGCGTCGCTCTCGGTCACCTCGTCGGGCTCGATCGTCTCGACCAAATCGATGCCGACCATGCCCAACTGCGTCCGCACCGTGCCGCCGGGCTTCACCGTGGGCTTCTTCCAGCGGCGGAAGGCCAGCGTGCACTGGCCGGCAAAGATCGCCTCCAGGTCTTTGGTGCGGAACAGCATAGGCTCGACTTTATCCTCCCCCGAGGCGGCGCAATGGTTGCTACCAAAGTATGCCAACCGAATGGAGCCCCGGGACTTCCCGCCTTGCAATCGATTTCATAACATGTTGAGCTACGCCTGAGCGGATCGTGGGGGAGCATCGCCGCTCACCCAAAATGCCTCGCGAGTAGGCATTCATCCGTTCGAGGGAGGACATCGTTGGCCGATACGGAGACGCGCGACAAGCGCGCCAAGGCACGCCAGCCGCGTCGTGCCGCCGGCACTGCCAAGCCGAGCGGCAAGCCGACCCTGCGCACCATCGCCGAGATGACCGGCCTCGCCATCACCACGATCTCGCGGGCACTCAACAATGCGCCCGAACTCTCGGAGGAGACCCGCGTCCGGGTGCAGAAGATCGCGGCCGAGGTCGGCTATGTGCCGGATCGCACGGCGCTGCGGCTGAAGACCGGGCGCACCCACGTCATCAGCCTGATCCTCGACCCGCATGACGAGATTCTCGGCTTCGGGCAATCAATGGTATCGGGGCTGACCGAAGCGCTGCGCGGCACGCCCTACCACCTGGTGATCACCCCGATGTTCATCGGAGGAGCGCCGATCGACCCGATCCGCTATATCCTCCGCAACAAGGCGGCTGACGGGGTGATCTTCTCGCGCACCCAGCCAGACGACATCAGGGTGAAGCTGCTGATGGAGGAGAATTTCCCCTTCGTCTCGCACGGCCGCACCGCCTTTTCGTCGGCGCATCCCTTTGTCGACTATGACAACTACGCCTTCGCGCATCACGCGGTGATGCGGCTAAAGGCCAAGGGCTGCCGCAAGGTGACGATCATCCTGCCGCCGATGCGCTTCAGCTTCGGCCACCATCTGAGCGACGGCTTCATGGCGGCGATCCGGGAGACCGGGCTCGACCACGAGATCATCGCGGGCGCGACGCTCGACAACACTGCCGACCAGATCCGCCTCGCCACCATGCGGCGGATCGCCGAGCCGGACGCGCCCGATGGCTTCATCTGCACCGGCGATGCTGCCGGCCTGTCGATCATGGCGGGCATCACCGACGCCGGCCGCGAGATCGGCAGGGACGTGCACATGGTGGTGAAACAGACCTCCGGCATCTTCAGCCAGGTGCGCCCCAAGGTCGATGCGATCTTCGAGGACACGGCGCTGGCCGGCAAGCAGATGGGCGAGCTGCTGCTGCGCCGCATCAACGGCGAACCGGCCGAGACCCTGCAGATCCTGCATGCGCCGGAGATCTGGTTTTAAGGCCGATTGGCTGCACCTGCCGTAGTGGTTGGTCTCGATTGCGAGTTGCTCCCCGGCATCCCTTCTCCCCTCAGGGGAGAAGGTGGCGCGAAGCGCCGGTTGAGGGGTGAAGTCGTGCAACGAGCGCTCGTCGAAAAGCTGAACCCCTCACCCTAGTTCCGCTACGGACCTCACGGTCCTAGCTGCACTACCCTCTCCCCTCAGGGGAGAGGGGCAGAACCTCCAGTATCCGCGAAAGCTAGCAGAACGTTACCTCCGCTACTTCACCCCGCGCATGGCCAGCGCCCGCTGGGCGCGGATCGAGAACAGCACCAGGGCGGCGATGGTCACGACGAACGGAATGGCCCGGATGACTTCTGCCGGGATGTCGTTGAACAGGCCCGGCATCACCACTGCCAGCGCTTCGAAGGCGCCGAACAGCAGAGCGGCGAGCAGCGCGCCGACCGGATGGCGCGCCCCCAGCAGCACGGCACCGAGCGCGATGAAGCCCCGGCCGGCGGTCATGTCGCGGGTGAAGCCGACATAGTTGAACATCGCCAGCTGCGCGCCGCCCAACCCGGCCAGCGCGCCCGATACGATGAGGCTCCAGGTGCGGATCTTGTTGACCGGAATGCCGGCCGCTTCCGGCGCCGCCGGATACTCGCCGACGCCGCGCAGCCACAGGCCCCACGGCGTGCGGTAGAGGAAGTACCACACCGCAAAGACCAGGAAGGCGGCGAGCCAGCTCAGCACCGAGTGGCCAGAGAGGAACGCCGTCAGGGTCGGGCCGACCAGCGGAATCTGGGAGAGGAAGCTGAGGTCGACAGCCGGAATGGATTTCGACTGCAGGTTGATCGAGGTGCCTTTGTCGCCGCCGGTAGCGAGCGCCAGCGCGAACACCGTGCCGCCCGCCGCGAGGATGTTGATGGCGAAGCCGACGAGGATGATGTCGGCCTTCAGCCGGAAGGCGAAGAACGCCATGATCAGTCCGAGCAGCGCCCCGGCACCGAGACCGGCAGCCACCGCGACGTACCAGGGCGCGTAGACCGAAACGATCACCGCGGTGAGGCAGCCGATCAGCATCATGCCTTCGAGCGCCACGTTGAGCGCCCCGCCAAGGTCGGCGATGAGGCCGCCCAGCGTCGCCAGCAACAGCGGCGTGGTGGTGCGGATGACGGTGACGAAGAAGGCCGCCGAGAAGACGGTGAGGAAGAGTTCCATCATTTGGCGGCACCCCCGGCAGCGGCGGGCGCCGCCGAAGCAGCCGGCGCGCGCCTGAACAGCCGCGTGATGAAGTTGAGCGAGTAGGACGAGGACACCAGCAGGATGATGATGGCGGTGACGATGCCGATGACCTCGGCCGGAACATCGGTGCGGATGTTCATCAGCTGCGCCCCTTGCCTGAGATAGGCGTAAAAAATGGCGACGATCGGCACGGCGAGCGGGCGGCTGCGCGCCACGATGGCGACGAGGATGCCCTCGAAGGCGAGGCCGCCCTCGAACAGCACCGTCAGCTTGCCATAGGTCTGGCCCTGCACGAACATCGAGCCGAGCAGGCCGCCCAGGGCACCCGAGGCGGTCATCGCCGAGACCATGATGAAGGTCGCCTTGATGCCGGAATACTCGGCAAAGCGGGCGTTGTGCCCGACCAGCCGCAGCTTGAGGCCCCAACTGGTGCGATAGAGCGCGAACCACACCACCACCACAGCCACGAGGGCAAAGATGATGGAGAGATCGATGCGGGTGTTGGCGACCAGGGTGGGGAACACCGCATTGTCGGGGAAATCGTTGGTGGTCAGCACGCCGGCCTGCGGCTTGGGCAGGTTGGTGCGGACGAGGAAGTTGCACAATTCGATGGCGATGTAGTTCAGCATCAGCGAGGAGACGATCTCGTTGGCGCCGAGCCGGGCCTTGGCGATGCCGGGCAGGAAGCCGTAGAAGGCGCCGGCCAGCATGGCGGCGGCAATGCCGAGCGGAATGCCGGCCCAGCTGGCGCCGAGCGGCGACAGCGCCACGTAGGTGGCGGCCAGCGCCCCGACATAGACCTGGCCCTGCACGCCCATGGCGAACTGCCGGGCCTGGAACACCAGGCTGAACGCGAGACCGGTGACGGTGAGCTTGGCGATGTCGTCGATCCACAGGCCGATGGTGCGCGGACGCGACAGCGGCTGGGTCAGCAGCACGTTGAGCGCCTCGAACGGCGCCTTGGAGGTCAGCAGCACGACGACGAAGGCGACGAGCAGCGCGATGACCAGCGCGCCAAGGGCGCGGCCGACTTCGCGGCGCATGGTCTTGAAGCGCGAACTGCGGTCGATGGCCGGAAGGGTGCTCATTTGAGGGCCACCTGCATTTCTTCGCTGGTCTGGGTGGAAAGCCCGAGCATGTAGGCGCCGAGCGTTTCGGGGGAGAGATCGGGCTGGTTGACGAAGGCCGCGACGATCCTGCCGCGATAGAGGACGATCAGCCGGTCGCTGAGCGCCAGCAGTTCGCTGAGATCGGCCGAACTCAGCAGCACGGCGGCGCCTGCGTCGCGGGCATCGGTAATGGTGCGCCAGATGAACTGGGTGGCGCCCAGGTCGACGCCGCGGGTCGGCTGGTTGACGAGGAGGAGTTTCGGCTGCTCGCTGAGTTCGCGCGCCACCACCACCTTCTGCATGTTGCCGCCCGAGAGCGTGCCGACGGCGGAGGACGGTCCGCCGACGCGGATCGAGAACCGCTCGATCAGCTTTTGCGCGTTGGCCCTGATCGCCTTGAGGTCGAGCAGGCCGTTGCGCACGTAGCGGGTGTCGTCGAGCTTGGTGGCGACGAGGTTTTCGGCCACCGAGGCGCCGGTGGCGAGGCCCTCGGCGATGCGGTCCTCGGGGATCGAAGCGAGCCCGAGGCCACGCCGTTCGAGCACGTTCATGCCGGTGACGTTCTGGTTGGCGACCCGGATGTCGCCGGCGGCGATCGAGCGCAGCCCGGCGATCGCCTCGAGGGTCTCGGCCTGCCCGTTCCCCTCGACGCCCACCAGCCCGACGATCTCGCCGGCATGGACATTGAGGTCGAGCCCGGCCACCACCTCGGTGCCGCGGGCATTGACCACACGGAGACCGGTGACGGCGGCGACGCGCTCGCTCTGATCGGTGGCCTTGCGCTCGACGCGGAGGCTCACTTCACGGCCGACCATCATGGCGGCGAGGCTCTTTTCGGTGACCTCGCGGGTTTTCACCTGGCCGACGGTCTTGCCCTGCCGCATCACGGTGATGCTGTTGGAGATCTCCAGCACTTCGGGCAGCTTGTGGGCGATGAAGATCACCGTCTTGCCCTGCGCCACCAGTGAGCGGATGGCGACAAACAGCTCCTGCACTTCCTGCGGCGCCAGCACGGCGGTCGGCTCGTCGAGGATCAGGATGCGGGCGTTGCGGTAGAGCGCCTTGAGGATCTCGACGCGCTGCTGCTGGCCGACCGGCAGGGTGCGGACCGGCGGCACCGGATCGACCTTGAGGCGGAACTTTTCGCTCAGCGCCTGGACCTCGGCGATGGCCTTCTGGCGATCGAGCCGAATGCCGGCGCGCGGCTCGGAGCCGAGCACGACGTTCTCATAGACGGAAAAACTCGGCACCAGCGAGAAGTGCTGGAACACCATGCCGATGCCGGCATCGATCGCCTCGCGCGGGTTAGTGAACTTCACCGGCTTGCCATCGAGCAGCAGCGTGCCGGCATTGGGCTGTTCGATGCCGAACAGGATTTTCATCAGGGTGGACTTGCCCGCGCCGTTCTCGCCGACCACGGCGTGAACCTCGCCCGGCTCGATGACGAGATTGACCCCGTCATTGGCCACCACTCCGCCGGGATAGGTCTTGCCGATCCCGATTGCTTCCAGAAGCGCCATGCTGCCCCGCTCTGCGCCAGACGTTCAGCGGGCCCGGGACGTCCCCATCCCTCGACCCCGCACCAGAAAGATCGGGCCCCGCGTTGCCGCGGGGCCCGGTCGGTTTACTTCATGTCGGTGTTGACGGTGATCTCACCGGCGATGATCTTGGCCTCGAGGGCGTCGACCTCGGTCCGCACCTCGGCCGGCACGAGCTTTTCGTACTGGGCGTTCTTGGAGATGCCCACGGCGCCGTCCTTGAGGCCGAGCAGCACGCGCTGGCCATAGACCTGGGTGCCGTCGATGGTGCCCTTGAGTGCCAGCAGCAGCGACTGGCCGACCTTCTTTTCCACCGAGGTGAAGATCACGTCGGCCTGTGCCGGGTCGGTGCTGGCAAAGATCGCGGCCTGGTCGCTGTCGACGCCGACGGCGAGCTTGCCCGGCGAATCCTTGACCGCCTGCAGCGAGCCGATGCCGGTACCGCCGGCGATCGGGAAGATGATGTCGGCGCCCTGGTTGATCTGGGCGAGGGCGATTTCCTTGCCCTTGGCCGGATCGTTGAAGGTGCCGGCGACGGCATTCAGGATCTGCACCTTGTCATTGGCGGCCAGAGCGCCCTGGTCGAAGCCGACCTTGAAGTCGGTGACGGTGGGGAACTCCATGCCGATGATGGTGCCGAGGATCCCGGACTTGGAGATCTTGGCCGCCGCGTAGCCGGCGAGATAGCCGGCGGACGAGGTGGTGTACTGCACGCCGAGCACGTTCTTGCAGTCGCACTTGGTGAAGTCGGGGGCGTCGTCGAAGTCGATGAACTTGACGTCGGGATACTGCGGCGCCAGTTCGGCGATGTAGCCGGTCATGTCGAAGGTGCCGGCGATGATCACGTCGTAGCCGGAGTCGGTGGCATCGGCGAGCGCCGGCTGCCACTTCGAGCGGTCGTAGCCGGCCTCGATGATCTTGACGGTGACCGGCAGCTCGGCTTCGGCGCGCTTCATGCCGGCGGCGGCGTCATCGAAGAAGCTCTTGTCGCCCAGCGTGCCGTGCAGCACCAGCGCAACCTTGAGCGGGTTGTCCTTGGTGTATTCCTGGGCGGCGGCGGGGATCGCCGTCGACGCCATCATCGAGGCGGCGAGCAGGGTACCTGCTGCGGCCTTGGCAAAAGTCGAGATCAGAGACATGCGCACTCCTGTTTGCGTTTGTTCTAATGCTTGGGTGAATAGGCGGCGGATACGGCGTAGAGCGCGTCGACCTTCGCAACGTCGACCTCCTCGACGAACGTAATCTTGGGGGTGCCGAGGCGCCCGGAGGGATCGACCAGCGTCATGCCACGGGTCAGCCCGGGGGCCAGTTCGACGCTGGACGACGCGGTGATCGACTTGGTGACCATCGAGGGATCGAGCACCACGGCAGCAGCCAGCGGATCGACATAAAGGAAGCGATCGGGCAGGCCGCGACGGATGCCGTTGTCGCGGGCATGCTTCTGCAGCGCCTCGTTGAAGCTCTTGAGCGGCGAGGCCGGGATCGAGGCGAACAGCGCGTCGATCCTGTCGCCCACCATGAAGTGGGTGAGGCATGGCTCCCACGGGATCACCACCGTCTCGATGCCGGCGGTCAGCACCACATGCGCCCCCTCGGGGTCGGCATAGATGTTGAACTCGGCCGCCGGCGTGGTGTTGCCGCGACCATAGACATTACCGCCCATGATGGTGAGCGTGCCGATGCCATCGACGATCGAGGGATCGAGACGGAGCGCCAGCGCCAGGTTGGTGAGCGGCCCGATCATCAGGATATCGGCCTTTTCGCCCTTCGCCTTGGCCTCGTTGAAGGTGCGGATCAGCACGCCGACGCCGTCGTCGGAGGCATGGGTTTCCTGCTTGGCGGGACGCGGAGCGCCGCCGAGGCCATCATCGCCATGCACGTATTTGGCATCGATGATCGGCTGGGTCAGCGGACGATCGGCGCCGCGATGCACCGGGATTGAGAGCCCGAGCTGGGCGCAAGTGGCGAGGAGGTTGATCGTCGCCTGGTCGCGCCCGACATTGCCGAACACCGTGGTGATCAGGTCCGGCACCTTGCCGTTGGCAACCAGCAGAATGAGCGCCTGGGCGTCGTCGACGCCACCGTCGCTGTCGAAAATGAACGTACGTTTGGTCAAGCTACAGCTTTCTTGTTCTTGGCGTCCGTCTTGGCTTCCTGGACGCGCTTCCAGAAGTCGGCGTAAGTCGCCGAGTAAGCCTGTCGAATGTCCCCGAAGGGCCGGCGCGTCAAGGTCCGGTCGGCGACCAACTGCTCGCCACTCACCCAAAGATGACGCAGGTCACGGCCACTGCCGGAATAGACCAACAGGGTCTCGGGGTCCGGCGTCTCGGAATAGCCGGCGCCACGCAGGTCGAATGCCGCGATATCGGCGGCCTTGCCGACCTCGAGGCTGCCGATCTCGTGCTCGAGGCCCAGCGCCCTGGCCCCTTCGATCGTCGCCATGCGGACCAGATCGCGGCTCGACAGCGGCTGCGCGACGCCCTCGCGGTGCGACGCCACGAGGCCCGCGACCCGCATCTCGGAGACCATGTCGTAGGAATTGTTGGCGGCGACGTTGTCGGTGCCGAGCGCCACGGTGACGCCGGCAGCCCGGAGCTCGACCGCCGGGCAGATGCCGGCACGGCCCGAGCGCAGCCCGGCCGAGGCGTTGTAGGACACCGATGCATGCGGCGCCCGGGCGAATACCGCGATATCCTCGGGGCTGAGGTCGATGCAGTGCGCCGCATGGATGCGGCCGTTGAAGAAGCCCAGCTTTTCGAGCGCTACCGCCGCTGTGGTGCCGTAGCGGCGCTCGGTTTCCTCGTTGTCTTCGGGCCCGCAGGCCATGTGCAGGTGGAGGCCGACGCCATATTTGTTGGCAACCGCCACCTCCTCGACGAGCAGCGCCTCGGTGTTGTCGACATACGGCGCGTGCGGACCGAACCAGGGGATGATGCGACCGTCGGCCGAGCGCTGCTGCTCGAGGAAGGCCGTGGCCTTGGCCAGTTCCTCCTCGCCGCGGCGTTCGTCGCCCAGTTGCACGATGCCATAGGCGATGACCGAGCGGAGGCCCGCGGCCTTCACCGCGTCGGCGATCTCCTCGGCAAAGAAATACTGATCGCAGAAGGTGGTGGTGCCCGAGAGCGCCATCTCGGCGCAGCTCAGCGCCACCGCGGGGCCGACATCGGACGCCAGCAACGACAGCTCCGGCTCGCGGATCGAGTTGTACCAGCCCTCCATGGTCAGGAGGCTCTGGCCTTCCGAGCGGCCGCGGAACAGCACCATCACCGAGTGGGTATGAGCATTGACGAGGCCCGGCATGACGAGGTGTCCGGTCAGGTCGAACACCTCGTCGAAGCCGGACGGGTTGGGAGTGGCGTCGCGTGGTCCTACACCGCTGATCCGACCCTCGCGGATGGCCACGAAACCACCCTCGAACACCCGATTTTCAGCGTCCACGGAAAGAACCGTCGCTCCGTGGATAAGCGTTGAACCCATTTGACCCCCGTCCGGTAAACCGGTTTACATGGCGATCTAACGACACTCAAAAGCCGCTTGTCAAATGCATTCGCGGCACGACCAGAGCACCCGAAGTGAGCCTCAATCCGTTCCGGGCCGACCCCGCTATCGCCGCTCGATGTGAGCGTCAGACTGCCGAGATCGGCGACAGGGTTAGCGCAGAAATCATGCGGCTGATCGCAACAAAAGCGCGCCGGCCCGAAGATAATCTCGGCAGCATCGTGCTCGCCGGCGAAGCGCAGATACTGCGGCAAAGCTTCGGCCTGGGCAGCGTCGAGGAGCTGATGCTTCTGGCGCTGGCGCCCGCCCGCGGCATCGCCCGGCCGCCGATTTCGAATTTCTTCGTCGGCGCGGTGGGGCTGGAGCGCGAGACCGGCAACCTGATCCTGGGCGGCAATGTGGAATTCCCCGGCACCCATCTGGGGTTCACCGTGCACGGAGAGGGGTTCGTGTTCACCCGCGCCGCGGCGCGCGGCACGAGCATCGAGACCATTGCGATCGGCGAAGCCCACCCGTGCGCGCATTGCAGGCAGTACATCTCGGAGTTCGCCACCAGCCGCAAACTGACGCTGATCGACCCGCTCGGACATCGGCTGACGATGCCGCAGCTCTATCCCTGGCCGTTCGATCCGGATTACCTGGGTGAGCGCGGGGCGGTGGCCGGCGCCTATGACGCGACGCTCGAACTCGCGGGCCACGACTTGCCGGTCGCCATCGCCGATCGGCTGCTCGATGCCGGACGACGCGCCCATTCGCCCTACAGCAAATGCCCGGGCGCCGTGGTGCTGGCGCTCAATGACGGGCAGCTGGTGTCCGGCTTCTCGATCGAGAGCGTCGCTTTCAACCCGAGCATGGGCCCCTTGCAGGCGGCGATGATCAATCTGATTGCGCATGGCTACGAAACCGCCGATATCGCGGAGGCCGCGCTCGGCACCCGGCTCGGCGGCAATGTCGACTACAGCCTGAGCGTCACCGAACTGCTCGGCAGGATCGCACCCCGGGCGCCGCTCAACATCGCAGGATGGGCCTGATGCTCGATACGCAAAGCGCCAGTTGGGAAGAGATCTCGGCGGCGATCGCCCGCGGGCTGATCGCCGTGTTGCCGGTCGGCGCGGTGGAGCAGCATGGCGCGCATCTGCCGGTGCTGACAGACACGGTGCTGGCGAGCGGCGTGGCCCGCCGCATCGCCGCGGGTTGCGACGCGCTGCTGCTCCCCGCCATCGCCTATGGCGACGCCTGGACGGCCGAGGCCTGGGCCGGAACGTTGTCGTTGTCGCCCGAAACCCTGCGCCTGACGGTGACCGATATCGGCCGCGGCCTGCAGCGGATGGGCGTAAAGGGGTTGATCACCGTCAACGGGCATTTCGGCAACCGCGAGCCGATCAACCTCGCGGCGCGCACGCTGAGCGAGGCGGGTCTTCCGGTGCTGCATCTCGACTATCCCCGGCTCGAGGCGCTGGCCGCCGAGCTGATGGAGAGCGAACCCGCCGGCCCGGGCTTCTACCACGCCGACGAGGTCGAGACCTCGATGATGCTCGCGCTGGCGCCCGAGACGGTGCGGATGGAGCGCGCCGCTCCCGAGTATCCCGAGTTCCCGGAGCTGTTCGGATCCGAGCCGATGAAGCTTTCGGCCTTCAACAGATCAGGCGTGTTCGGCGACCCGCGACCGGCCACGGCGCAGAAGGGAGCGGAACTGATCGGGGGGATCGCGGCGGAAAGCCTGAGGCTCATCGGCCTATGGAAGAAGAAGTACGGAATTTGAACCCGACTGAAGCAGACGGCCCCCTCCCGACCTCCCCCACAAGGGGGGAGGTGAAGAGTCGAGGCTGTCGCTCGATCCTGCCAAAAGCACCGGCGGGGCACCTCCCCCTTCATGGGGGAGGATGGGAGGGGGCCGTCTCTATCGATAGGATATCTGCATGACCTCCCTCCCAAACGACCTCCTCATCACCGCCGCCGACGAAGTGAAGATCCGACAGGACCTGCTGCTGGTGGCGCTCGGCAAGCGGCCGGCCGACCGGTCGCTGCGGGTCGGAAAACTGCTCGACGTGCATTCGCGCACGTGGATGCATGACCAGGAGATCGTGATGCGCGGCAAGCGCATCGCCTGGGTCGGGCCGGCGGGCGAATACCAGGGGCAGGTCAAGGAGCGGTTCCACGAGCCCAAGCTCGCCGCGGTGCCCGGCTTCGGCGAAGTGCACAAGCACATCGAAAGCTCGCACCTGACGCCGGAATGGGAAGCCGCGCTGGTGATGCCGCGCGGCAATACCTGGACCTGCGAGGCAAGCCACGAGTTTTCCAATGTCGATGGCCCGCACAACCTCGAGTTCTGGCTGACCGCCCGGCAGGCCGGCTCGCCGCTGAAGGTGTTCCCGCAACCGGGCTCGGCCGTGCCGCCCACCGCTTACGAGTGGGGCGGCGGGCATTTCGGCCATGACGAGCAGGCGAGGTTCATGGCCGCGAGCCCCATGGTTACCGGCCTCGACGAGGTGATGGACTGGCCGGCGGTGTGGAACCCCGAGAACCCGTCGCACCAGCGGCTCTGGGGAATGATCGAGGCGACCTTCGCGGCGCGCGGCGTGGTCGAGGGCCATGGCGCGGGGCTGAGGACCCTGGGCGAAATCAACGCCTTCGCCGCGGCCGGCCTCGCCTCCGACCACGAGATGATGACCGCCGACGAGGCCTGGGACAAGTTGCGGCACGGCCTGTTCATCGAGATCCGCATCCATTCGATGACCGAGATCATCACCGGGCTGCTGCAGAAGGGCCTGGTCGACTGGAGCCAGGTGGCGTTCGCCACCGACGACCGCAGCGCCACGCTGACGCTCGAGACCGGGGCCACCGACCACAATATCCGCACCGCCATCGCCGCCGGCCTGCCGGCGGAAATCGCCATTCAGTGCGCCACAATCAATCCGGCGCGACACATGCGGCTGACGCCCTGGGTCGGCTCGATCTCGCCCGGGCGGTTTGCCGACATGGTGCTGCTCGATGACGTCGCTTCGCTGAAGATCGCCAAGGTCTGGGCCGATGGGGCGCAGATCTCGGAGGGGACGAGCTTCATCGGCAAGGTGCCGGACATCGACTGGCCGGACTGGGCAACGCGAACCATCAACATCCAGCGCGAGCTCACGCCGGGCGACTTCGCCATCAAGGCGGCGCCGGGGCGAACGACCATGCAGGCGGCGGTGATCCGGCCGTTCCACTGGCATCCGGATTTCTACACCATGGAGCTGCCGGTCGCCGACGGCGAAGTGCAACGGCTCGACAGCGAGAACCTCACCAAGTTCGCCATCGTCGACCGCTTCTCGGGCGAGGGCAAGGTCGCGAGGATGTTCTGGCGCGGCTGCGGGCCGCGCGACCCTGACACCGCCGTCGCCTGCTCGGTGGCGCATGACAAGCACAATATCTGGACCTGCGGCTCCTCCGATGCCGCCATGGCGCTGGCAGTCAATACATTGCGGGAAACGCAGGGGGGCTGGGCCCTCGTGCACAAGGGCAAGGTCACGGCGACGGTCCGCTTCGAGATCGGCGGGTTGATGTCGAAGCGCCCGGCGGCGGAGCTCGACGCCGACATGCAGGCGCTCTACCGCGCCGCCGCAGAGGTCGACTGGATGTACGAGCCGACCTTCCGCCCCCGCTGGAACCCCGGCTTTCCGGAGCGGCTGATGTTCGCGACGCTCACCTGCGCGCCGTGGACCTGGGTGCTGGTGGCACCCTCGCCGCTGGCGCCGGAGGGTTTCGTCAATGTATCGACGGGCGAAGTGCATCCCATCGTCTGGTAGAAGCGCCGGTCAGGGACGCCGAACTCGATGCGATCGCCTCCCTCCTCCTTGAGAGGGAGGAGAGAAACCGCGGCGACAAACACCCGGGAATCTGTCTACGAAACCGCTTTACTAAAGCGCTTGCATCGATCTAGCTTACCGGCGCGAGTGGGGGTGCGATGGCAACGATCCATGATGTGGCGCAGGATGCCGGGGTGTCGCCGACAACGGTGTCCCGGTACCTCAACAATCGTATCGAGTTGCCGCCCTCGACGGCGAGCCGCATTGATGCGGCGATCGCCAAGCTCGATTACCGGCCGAACCTGCTCGCCAAGCGGCTTTCCACCGGCAAGACCGAGGCGGTTGGCCTGGTGACGCCGGAAATCCGCGAGCCGTTCTTCGCCGAATTGGCCTCGGCCTTCGAGGACGAGGCCGACCGGCACGGCTACACCGTGTTCATGAGCTCCACCCGCTCCGACCGCGACCGCGAGATCGCCTCGCTCGAGCGGCTGCACGACCGCCATGTCGACGGCCTGTTGATGATGACCAACACGCCCGATGACGGAACCCTCGCGGCGCTAATCGGCAAGCGGCGGAACGTCGTCATCGTCGACGAGGACATTCCCGGGGTGGGGGTGCCGCGGCTGTTCGTCGAGAACACCGAGGGCGCACACGCCGCGACCCGCCACCTGATCGAAGCCGGGCACCGCCGCATCGCCTATCTGGGCGGCCCGCATGGGCTGCTGACCGTCACCGAACGGCGCGAAGGGTTCCTGCTGGCGATGAACGAGGCCGGCATCGCGGTGCGACCGGAATATGTCGCCATCGGCAGCTTCGCGCCGGAACTAGCGCGCGTCGCAACACGGAAATTTCTCGAGCTGCCCATGCCGCCGACGGCGATCTTCGCCTCTTCGGACTACCTCGCCATCGGCGCGGTGATGGGCCTCAAGGAGGCAGGCATCAGCGTCCCGGACGACATCTCGCTGATCGGCTTCGACGACATGCCTTTCGGCGCGCTGCTGACGCCGCCGCTGACCGCCATCCGCCAGCCCGTGGAGCAGCTCGGACGCCAGGGGTTCCAGACCCTGTTGGCGCTGCTCAATGGCGAAGCACCGCCGCTGTTGACGCGGTTGCCCGTCGAACTCATCCGGCGCCAGTCGGTCGCCGCACCCACACGGAAGGACTTTGTAGCGTGAGTAAGCGCGTATTGATTGCCGGGGAATCCTGGGTCACCCACTCGATCCACACCAAGGGTTTCGACAGCTTCACCACCACCGAATACAACGAGGGCGTGCGCTGGCTGAAGGCGGCGCTCGAGGGCGGTGGCTGGGAGGTGACATTCCTCCCCAACCACCTGGCGGCACGGGATTTTCCGCAGACCGCCGAAGCGCTCGCCGCCTACGACGTGGTGATGCTGTCCGATATCGGCGCCAACACGCTGCTGCTGCACCCCGACACTTTCGTGCGCTCGGTGCCGCTCCCCAACCGCCTGAACGCGATCAGGGATTACGTACGCAACGGCGGCGGCCTCGTGATGATCGGCGGCTATCTCACCTTCCAGGGCATCGACGCCAAGGGCCAGTATGCCGGCACGGCGATCGAAGAAGTGCTGCCGGTGACCCTCTATCGCCATGACGACCGGCGGGAGAACCCGCAGGGTGTCGTCGCCCATGTCGGAGATCCCGGCCATCCCATCAC
The DNA here is from genome assembly GCF_001402915.1 of Devosia sp. A16. GTDB lineage: Bacteria > Pseudomonadota > Alphaproteobacteria > Rhizobiales > Devosiaceae > Devosia_A. The sequence continues at coordinate 2,484,448 of NZ_CP012945.1, read as the reverse complement.
CAAGGGGATCAACGGGGAATGGCCGGCGCTGCTCGGCTACAACGAGGTGGTAGCCAAGCCCGATGCGGACGTGCTGGTGCGGGTCGGCGGCGATCCGCTGATCGCGGTCGGCACCTTCGGCGAGGGCCGCTCGGCGGTGTTCACCTCCGATTGCGGGCCGCACTGGGCGCCGCCGCCCTTCGTCGACTGGACCGGTTATGCGCCGTTGTGGAACAACATCGCGAACTGGGTGAGCGGCAAATGACCAAGGTGAAGCAGGCGCCCGATCCGTGGCAGCGCACCACCACCGAGAACGGCCTTCCGGCCGACGAAGTCATTTCGGCGCTGCAGAAATCCATCCGGCGCGGGCTCACCGAGAATGCCGTGCTGCTCGGCTGGGAGATGTACCTCACCAGCCCCGAACTTGAGCAGAAGCTGTGGGACCGGCTGGCGGTGATCTCGGTCGAGGATGTCGGCTTCGGCAACCTCGACGCGCCGGTGCTGGTCGATACGCTCTACCGCACGCACCAGCGCTTCGACCGGCCGACGCATGACCGGTTCCTGTTCGCCGCGCACGCCATCCGCGTGCTGTCGCTGGGCAAGAAGGACCGCACCAGCGACGATATGGTCAATTGGGCCAAGCACGCCATGGCGTTCGGCGAACGGCTGCCGGAAATTCCGGATTTCGCCGTCGACATGCATACCGGACGCGGCGAAGCGATGGGGCGCGACTATCTTTACTTCATGACCGAAGCCAGCAAGGTTTCCCCCGAGATCGAGGGTCGGGACGAGAAGTACCGGGACTGGATTCTTGCGGCGCTGAAGGCGGGGAAGCTCACGTAACTGATAGAGACGGTCCCCTCCCAGCCTCCCCCATAAAGGGGGAGGTGAAGAGTCGGGTTTGTGGCTGGATTGAGCCTGACGCA